>DATBSD010000110.1:0-9452 GCA_036559965.1 Candidatus Limnocylindrales bacterium | reverse complement strand
GTCACAAGCCTCCGTCGACATCGACGCCTTCGCCGGCCAGACCATCCGGCTGCGCTTCGAGGCCGTCGATGCCGGTGGCGGCAACATCGTCGAGGCCGCCATCGACGACGTCAGGGTCCGCCGCCCATGACCATCGGGCGATGTGCGCCTGTGACCGCTCATGCTGGAATGCCCGTGTCGGTGCCGTGCGGCACCGCCGACCGGGGGCTGTCCGCCGGTCATCGACGGATCATGCGATATCGGGGAGTCACGGGCGGATGGACACGATGAAGACCTCGAGGGGCGGCACGAGATGGGCATGACCGCGGTCGATCCCTATCGCACCCTCGGCGTCGACGAGCATGCGTCTCACGAGGCGATCCGGGAGGCCTATCGCGCGCTCGCCCGGCGCTTCCACCCGGACGTCTCGCCGGGCAACGAGGCACAGGCTCGCATGGTCCAGATCAATGCCGCCTGGGAGCTCATCGGCGACGAGCAGCGCCGTGCCGAGTGGGATCGCGCCAATGGCCTCCAGCGCGCCGCACGCGGCGGTCGCGCGGCGTCGTCGGCCGGCAGCGCGGCGCCGGGCCAAGGATCGCCACCATCATGGTCGGCCGGGCGATACCACCCCGGTGGCAACGGCTGGTCGAACGGCCACACGCCGGGCACCGGCGCCGCCGGCGCGCCTCCCGGCCGGCCCTCGGGCAGCGTGCTCGACTTCGGGCGACACATCGGCTGGTCACTGGGCGAGATCGCGCGCGTCGACCCGGGCTACCTGTTGTGGCTGGAGTCGAAGCCCGAGGGTCGGCGGTATGCGGAGGAGATCGACGATCTGCTCCGTCGCCTGGGCGTCCGTCGATCCGAGGCTCAGTCCGCGGCCAAGCGCCGTCGCCGCTTCGGACTCAGCTAGGCCGACCGACCACCGGTCGGACAGGGGTCAGCGAGGACCGCGCCGCCGACCACCGCTCGCGGCCACCGCTGGGCGTCCCGGCCGCTGGCCGTTGCCACCCGTCTGGGTCCGTGGATGGATGGGCCGGACCTCAGCGTTGCGGTCGGGCACGAAGCCCTCTTCGACCTGCCACGGGATGGCCCGCTTGAGCAGGCGCTGGATGGCCCGCAGCAGCTCGACCTCGTCGATGCAGACGAGCGAGATGGCATCACCTTCAGCGCCGGCTCGCGCGGTGCGGCCGATGCGGTGGATGTAGTCCTCGGCGACGAACGGCAGCTCGAAGTTGACGACGTGGGGCAGGTCCTCGATGTCGAGGCCGCGGGATGCGACGTCGGTCGCGACGAGGGCGATGACCTCGCCGCGCTTGAAGGCTTCGAGCGCTCGCGTGCGCTCGGGCTGGGTGCGGTCGCTGTGGATGGCCTCGGCCGGGATGCCGTTGCGGTCGAGCCAGCTGGCCAGCCGGCGAGCGGCGATCTTGGTGCGCGTGAAGACGAGCACCTGGCGCAGGTCGTCCCGCCGGATGAGGTGCGCGAGCAGCTGCTCCTTGCGGTCGCGGTCGACGGGATAGACGAGCTGGCGGACGCCTTCCGCGGTCGTGTTCCTGGGCGCCACCTCGACCCGTGCCGGATCGTGCAACAGCGAGCCCGAGAGGCGCCGGATGTCGTCCGAGAAGGTGGCCGAGAAGAGCAGGTTCTGCCGCCGCGCCGGCAGCAGCTCGAGGATGCGCCGGATGTCCGGCAGGAAGCCCATGTCGAGCATCCGGTCGGCCTCGTCGAGGACGAGTACCTCGACCTGGCCGAGTGACGTGTTGCGCTGGCCGATGTGGTCGAGCAGGCGGCCGGGGGTGGCGACCAGGATCTCGACCCCGCCGCGCAGCGCGGCGGTCTGGGGCTCGATGGGCACGCCGCCGTAGACGGCGGTCAATCGGATGAGTGGCAGGTGGCGCCCGTACGTGCGAGTCGCCTCCTCGATCTGCATCGCCAGCTCACGCGTCGGCGTCAGGATGAGCGCCCGCACCGGATGGCGAGCCGGGGAGAACGACGCGTTGGCGGCCGTCTTGAGGCGCTGCAGGATGGGCAGCGCGAAAGCGGCCGTCTTGCCGGTGCCGGTCTGGGCGGCGGCGAGCAGGTCGCGACCCTCGAGCACGAGCGGGATGGCCTGCGCCTGGACCGGCGTCGGCGCCGTGTAGCCCTCCTCGCCGATGGCGCGCAGGAGTTCAGGCGCGAGGCCGAGGCCGTCGAATGTCACGCTGCGAGTCGGTCGTTCAGTGGAGTCGGCGCCGCGCCCCACAGATGGGGCAGCTGGCGACGCCGGTGTCGCCGTCAAGGAGCATGAACGTGGCGCAGCCGTTGGTGCGACAGAAGAGCCGCGAGTCGGCTGTGCGCTGCTGATGCTGTTGTCGTCGCATCGAGGCCGATCGACGGCTGATGCTGGTGATGGTGGTGTTGCGCGAGATCATCGCGTCGTTGATCCTTCCGACCGGTGCGTCCAGGGATGTCATCCTCCGGCGCGACTCGGTGCTTCGTTGCGCCGCTCGACGGGTGTGGGCGCCCGGAGCGGTTTGATATGGACTGCCTCGGCGACGTCGCGGGAGCTTGGACGATCGATTCGCTCAGACCTGCGGCTCGTACATCGGGCCACCCCACTATCCGGCCTGGACCCGATTCTGTCAAACGAGACCATCCGCGCCGAGCGGGCGTACCATCGGCGCCGAGTCGCTGACCTGGCCGTGGTGGCCGCACGAGGAGGCCCGATGACCGAGACCAGCCTGCCGTTCACCGGCGATCCCGAGGCCGACGCCTTCAACGCCCAGGACCCCCTGGCGCTGCTCGTGGGCTTCGAGCTCGACCAGCAGGTCACCGTCCAAAAGGCGTTCATGGGCCCCATCGAGCTTCGCCGTCGCCTGGGGCGCCTCGATGCCACCGCCATCGCCACCATGGCGCCCGAGGCATTCGCCGACGTCTTTCGGGCGCGGCCGGCCATCCACCGCTTCCCGGGCGCGATGGCCGCGCGCGTCCAGGCGCTCTGCGCGACGATCGTCACGACCTACGGCGGCGACGCGGGCCGTGTGTGGACCGAGGCCGTCGATGGGCGCGACCTCGAGCGACGCCTGCTCGCGCTGCCGGGCATCGGCGAGATGAAGGCCAAGACGATCATCGCCGTGCTCGGCAAGCGGCTCGGCGTCCGACCCCCCGGCTGGGCCGACGTGGCACCCGATCACCCGACGCTCGGCGACGTCGACTCGGCCGAGGCGCTGGCGACCTACCAGGCCGGCAAGCGGGCGCACAAGGCCGCCGTCCGGGCGGCCGGCGGTCGAGCCTGATGGCTGCCTTCGACCCGCTCGCCGGGCCCCGCGATGCGACGAGTCCGGGCCTCTCGCTAGACGAGATCGCGCGGCTGCTGGGGGCCACGGCCCGCATCATCGAAGCCGAGCTCGGCGGGCTGGGAGACTCGCTCGCGGGCTGGCGGCCGGGGCCTGATGAGTGGTGTGCCAACGAGGTCGCCGGCCACCTCGTCGAGGCCGACGCTCGCGGATACGCCGGTCGCATCCGACGCATCCTCGCCTCGCCGCCCGGCGTCGAGCCGGAAGAAGCCGGCTGGGACCAGCCCAGCGTCGCGGCCGCCCGGGGTGACTGTGCCAAGCCGGCCTCGGAGCTCATCGACGAGCTGAGCGCCAGCCGGCGGGACGGTATCGAGCTCGTGCTCTCGCTCCAGCCGGAGGACCTCGATCGGGCGGCGGTCCATCAGCGCGTCGGGCGGGTCACCGTGCGCGAGCTGATCAACGAGTGGTGCACCCACGACCGCGTTCATGTCCAGCAGCTGCTCAAGTCGGTCCAGGCGCGTGCGTGGCCGGTGATGGGCAACACGCGGCGCTTCCTGGTCGAGCAGGACGGCCCCGAGATCTGACGCGTGGTAGGATGGTTGCAGAAGCAACTATCTACGGGAGCACCATCGACCATGGATGACCGCATCCGCCGCGTCCTCGACCACGGACAGCTCATCGACATCACGACCACCGGTCGCCGGACGGGTCAGCCGCGCCGCATCGAGATCAGCCTCCACAACATCGGGGGACATCTCGTCATCAGCGGCATGCCACGTCGGGCGAAGCGCGCCTGGCTGCTCAACCTCGAGGCCGATCCGGCCATGACCGTCCACCTCAAGGGCGCGCTGCGGGCCGATGTCGGCGCCAGCGCCCGCGTCATCAGCGACGAAGACGAACGACGCCCGCTCATCGAGCGCATCGCGCGCACGTGGGGGCGATCGGACGTCGACGCCATGGTCGCCTGGAGCCCGCTCATCGAGGTCATCGTGCCGGGCTACGGCGTGGCCGCCGCCGCCTGAGCTCGCCGGCGGCGCATTCGCCTCGAGGAAGGTCCTCGTCGGGTGGGAGAACATGACAGGACTTGTCCTGTTCGGGCGGTACCGTCCGAGGCATACCGCGGCGATCCGATCGATCGCCGGGAGCCGAGGTCGCGAACCATGCTCAGTCTCGAACTCGCCCGGTCCATCCACGAAGAGCGTCAGCGGGCGATCGTCGCGCGGGGTCGAATGAGCGCCCTGCTCGATGTGCTCCGGTCGCGCCCGCCCGCTAGCGGGCGATCATCCGCGACCGCTCCCGATGCCCGACTCCGAACCAGCGAACGGCGCGCCTGAGGCCGACGCCGCGTAGCCATCGGCCACGGCCCGGGCGAGGGCGGCGACACGGTCGCGTACGGCAGCCGGTTCGAGCACTTCCAGGGACGGACCGACGGCGAGCATGCGACCCGGCACCTCCTCCGGCCAGGGCATTCGGAGCCGGAAGTGGAGCCAGCCGGCCGGGTCGTCGGCCGTCAGGCGCGTCGCGTCGTCCATCGCTCGCTCGCCGACGACATCTGTCAGCAGGCCCGTGCGATCGGGCCGGATACGAACGACGACCGTCTCGATCGGCGCACTCTCCTCGTAGGCCGCGCTCGCCTCGGCCCATTGCCCGGCAAGGTCGAAGGTCGGAGGTCGCTCGAATCGCTCGTCGCTCGCGGTCGCGCGCACGATCCGCGACAGGCGATAGGTCCGGATCTGTCCGTCGGCCCGAGCCATGCAGTACCAGATGCCGGCCTTGAGGACCAGCCCGAGCGGCTCGAGGCGCCTCTCCACCGTCCGGTCGCCGCGTCCGTAGTCGATGGTCACGATGCGGCTCTCCCAGACCGCGTCCGAGAGGGTCGCCAGGCAGGGCACGGGCTCCTGGGCGTGGAACCAGCCCGAGGCGTCGAGATGGAAGCGTTCCACGAGCCGGGACGCGCGCGTGCGCAGCTCCGGCGGCAGGGCGGCCAGGACCTTGAGGCGCGCCGCGGCGACGACGGTCCCCAGGCCGAGCTCGGCGGCCGGGCCGGGCAGGCCCGACAGGAAGATCGCCTCCGCCTCGTCGGGGGTCAGACCGGTCAGGCGCGTCCGGTAGCCGTCCACGAGCCGGATGCCGCCATGCGGGCCGCGCTCCGTGTAGATGGGCACGCCCGCCTCGCCCAAGGCATCGACGTCCCGGAGCACCGTTCGGATCGAGACCTCGAGCTCGGCGGCGAGCTCGGCGGCGGTCATCTGTCCGCGGGTCTGAAGGAGCAGCAGCAGCGAGACGAGGCGAGACGCGCGCATCGAGCGTCACGATACACCGATACATGTCAGGAACTGTCATCGATAAGCCCCACCATTCGGCCATGGATCGCGCTCGTCGTCGTGAGACGCGCTAGGCTGGATCGACGATGGCCGAGAACCACGACCCGGGAGTGCCGACGGCCGCCCAGCGCGCGACGGCCGTCGAGGACGCGGCCGCCCAGCCGATCGTCGTCGAGGGTGGCGGCACCATCCGCCTGGGCACCGCCTCGTGGACGGACCCGACGATGACCGCCAAGGGTGTCTTCTACCCGCCCGGTGCGGACACGGCAGAGGAGCGGCTGCAGCACTACGCGGCGACCTTCCCGGTCGTCGAGGTCGACGCGACCTACTACGCCTTGCCGGCCGTCCGCACGGCGGAGCTCTGGGTCGAGCGGACGCCACCCGACTTCACGTTCGACATCAAGGCCCACGCGCTGATGACCGGCCAGCCGACCGAGACGAGGCGCCTGCCCAAGGTCATCCGCGACGAGCTGCCGGCCGAGCTCGGCGGCAAGGCACGGATCTACGCCAAGGATCTGCCAGATGAGCTGCGGGATGCCGTCTGGGGGATGTTCCGCGACGGTCTCGCGCCGCTCGCCGAGCGCGGTCAGCTGGGCTCGATCCTGCTCCAGTACCCACGCTGGGTCTTCCCGTCGAACGAGAACCGGGCCGCTATCGAGGAGGCCGCCGCGCGACTCGATGGCTGGCGCTGCGCGGTCGAATTCCGCAACGGCTCGTGGCTCAACGAGAAGAACGCGGAGCGAACGCTGCGCTTCCTGGCCGACCACGACCTGAGCTTCGTGATGGTCGACGAGCCACAAGGCTTCAAGAGCTCGGTGCCGCCGGTCATGGCGGTCACCTCGAGCGAGCTGGCCGTGGTGCGCTTCCACGGTCGCAACGCCGACACCTGGGAGGCACGCGGGATCACCCCGGCCGAGCGCTTCCGCTACCTTTACGACCGCGACGAGCTGCGCGAGTGGGTGCCGCGCATCCGCACCGCCGCGCTCGAGGCGCGCGAGGTCCACGCGCTCATGAACAACTGCTTCAGCAACTACGGAACGACCAACGCGCGGGAGCTGGCGGCGCTCCTGGCCGACCTCGAGCCGCCGATCGACTGACCCGCCCCGACGGCAGTCGGGCGCCGCGACTGGCAGTCGGGCGCCCCGAGCTCAGGCGCCGGGATGGGCCACGACGCGGCCACCCTTGACGACCGCGGTCGGATGCTCGAGCAGACCGATGTCGGCGAGCGGATCCCCGTGGACCGCCACCAGGTCCGCCCAGCGACCGACGGCCAGCGACCCGACGCGGTCCGACCAGCCCATGAGCTCGGCGGCCACGAGGGTCGCCGACCGGATGGCCGCCAGCGGCGTCATGCCGTGTCGCACCGCGTAAGTCATCTGCCGGGCGTTCCAACCGTGCGGGTAGACGCCCGAGTCGGTGCCGTAGGCGATGCGGACGCCGGCGGCGACGCCGCGCTCGAAGGCGCGCCGCTGGGCATCGGTCGTGGCCGCGTTCTTGGCCAGCGTCTCTTCCGGCCAACCCTCGCGCTTGCCCTGTTCGTCGATCCAGTCACCGTCGTAGATGTCGGCGACCCAGTAAGTGCCCCGGTCGACGAGCAGCGCGATGCCCTCGTCGTCCATGAGCGATCCATGCTCGATCGAGCGGACGCCCGCCCGGATGGCCTGCTTGATGCCCTCCGTGCCGTGGGCGTGGGCGGCCACGAACGCGCCGCGCTCGGCGGCCGTCTCGACGGCGATCCGGATGAGTGGCTCGGGCAGCTCGACATCGTCGACCTTCGTGCCCCGCGTGAGCACGGCGCCCGTGGCGATGACCTTGATCAGGTCGGCGCCCCCGTCGAGGATGCGCGTCACCGCGGCCCGGACCTCGGCCGCGCCACGGACGACGCCGACGCGCGTGTTGGCCGGCCGGCTGACGCCCACCGGCAGGCCGGTCAGCTCGCCGCCGCCCTCGGGCGCCGTGACGTAGGCACCGGCGCCCTGCATCCGCGGTCCCTCGACCCAGCCGGCGTCGATGGCGTCGCGCAGGGCGCAGTCGAGGAAGGCGCGAAAGGTCCCGACGTCGCGTACGGTGGTGAAGCCGGCGCGCAGCGTGCTGCCGGCATTGCGGGCGCCGATGAGGACCTCCTGGGCCTCGCTCTGCGCGATCGACGGCACATCCGAGCCCTCGATGTCGCCGATGAGGTGCGCATGGGCGTCGATGAGCCCGGGCAGCACGGTCATCGCGGACAGGTCGACGACGGTCGCATCGCGGGGCGGTGGCGTCGTCCACGGGCGCATGGCCTCGACGCGTCCCTCGCGGACGACGAGCTCCTGGGCGGCCAGCGTCTCGCCGCTCTCGACGTCGAGCAGACGGCCGGCGCGGATGACGACCGAGGTGTCGGGCATGCTCGCAGGGTAGTCGCTTCGTGGCACGTGGCGTCGGTCGACGACAATGCGCGACATGCGTTCCCTGCCACGTGCCGCCCTCTCGGCCGCTACGGTCGTCGTCATCGTCGCCGCTGGTTGTGGCGCCGGGGCCGTCGATCCGTCGTCGAGCCCGGCGGCGACCGGCAGTACCGTGGCGCCCGCCGCGACCGACGAGCCGGTCGCGGCCCCGACGCCGACGCCATCGGTCGAGACGAGCTTCCGCGAGTACCGGGTGCCGACGGGCTCGCACCCGCACGATGTCGCGCCGGCGGCCGACGGCGGCATCTGGTACACGGCTCAGGGTTCCGGCGACCTGGGCTGGCTGGATCCAGCCAGCGGCGCCATCGGGACCACGGACCTGGGGCCCGGCTCGGCTCCCCACGGCGTCATCGTCGGCCCGGACGGCGCTCCGTGGGTCACCGATGGCGGCCTGAACGCGATCGTGCGCGTCGACCCGAGGACCTTCGAGCCGACCGTCTTCCCGTTGCCCGACGATCGTGCCGACGCGAACCTCAACACGGCGACGTTCGACGCCCAGGGCACCCTCTGGTTCACCGGGCAGTCGGGCATCTACGGCAGGCTCGACCCGGCGACCGGCGAGATGGAGGTCTTCGACGCGCCCCGTGGCCGGGGGCCGTACGGCATCACGACGACACCGTCTGGCGACGTCTGGTATGCGTCCCTCGCCGGCGACCACATCGCCCAGATCGACCCGGTCTCGGGCCGCGCGGAGGTCGTCGAGCCGCCGACGCCCGACCAGGGCGCGCGCCGCATCTGGACCGATTCCCAGGGCAGCCTGTGGGTCGCCGAGTGGGATGCCGGCCAGCTGGGACGCTACGAGCCGGCGACCGAGGCGTGGCGGGAGTGGAAGCTACCCGGCGAGACCCCGATGGCCTACGCCGTATTCGTGGACGATCGCGACGTCGTCTGGCTGACAGATTTCGGGGCCAATGCCATCGGTCGCTTCGACCCGACGACCGAGACGTTCAGCTCCTACCTGCTGCCGAGCGCGGGGGCGGAGGTTCGCCAGCTGCATGGCCGACCCGGCGAGGTCTGGGGCGCCGAGTCGGGCGCCGACAAGCTCATCGTCGTGCGCGAGGAGTAGGCCTCAGTCCGCGTCCGGCGGCCAGACAGGGCGACGCGGGGCAAGATCCTCGAACGCCCAGTCGGATCGGATGGGCGAGAAGACGTCGATGGCGATGGCGCCGTCGGGACCGACCTCCACCATGTGCGGTGCCATGGAGGGGATGTTCCAGGTCCCGCCCGGGCCGAAGGTCCGCGTTTCACCGTCGATGGTGAAGGTCATCTCACCACGCAGGCAGATACCCACTTGGTCGGCCTCGTGGCGATGCTCCGGCACCGCCGCTCCCGGCGCGAGCTCGACGACGGCCATCGTGAGGCGCTCGCTCTGGACCTTGCGCGCGACGACCTGGTCGCCCCAGACCTCGAACGGCGGGATGGATGCGAGATCG
>DATBSD010000109.1:0-53230 GCA_036559965.1 Candidatus Limnocylindrales bacterium | reverse complement strand
CGCGGGCTTGGACATGGCCACCTGCTACGAATCCATCCTGCGCATCTGGGCCGATCCTGTCGGCTATTTGGCGTTCGGCCCACCGACCGGGACCGGGACCATCTATGTGGTCGAGACATCGTCGGGACGGATCGTCATCGGCGCGGACGGCGAGGAGCCTCAAGCGTCGGCAGCCGATCTCGCCGAGCTCCAGGCCATCGTCGACTCGATCCAGTTCGAGCCCGGCACAGCTCCATGACCGCAGGCCCGTAGCACTGCTCGTTCCCGTTTCCCGACGGGAGTCCATCTTGGGGGGTCAAGGCCCCGACGGGCTTCGGCCAGTCGGGGCCTCACGATGGCCGGTGAACGTTTCGCCCTCGACGACCGCTCATAGTGGGTGAGTCGCGCCGAACGGCGCGGCCACCCTACCGGAGGGGTCGGTGGAGCGGGAGCTGGTCGAGCAGGCCCGACAGGGCGATCGCGACGCCTTCGCGAGCCTGGTGCATCAGGTGAGCGACGCGCTGTTCGCGGTGGCCCATCGGATCCTGCGCGACACGGACCTCGCCGAGGACGCCCTGCAGGTCGCCCTCATCACGGCCTGGCGCGAGCTGCCGCATCTGCGGGAGGTCGATCGCTTCGAGGCCTGGGTCCACCGCATCCTCGTCCACGCCTGTTACGCCGAGGCCAGGCGGAGCCGACGATGGACGGCGAACGTGCGGGCGCTGCCGGTCGACGGACCGGCCAGCCCCGACGCGCACCTCTCTGTCGCCGACCGCGACGAGCTGGAGCGGGCCTTCCGCCGGCTCCCCATCGATCAGCGGGCGGTCTTCGTGTATCACCACTATCTCGGGCTGCCCCTGGTCGAGATCGCCGAGACGCTCGGCATCCCGGCCGGGACGGCTCGATCCCGTCTGCACTACGCGACACGGGCGCTGCGAGCGGCCATCGAGGCCGACGCCGAGCCCGTCCTCGAGGAGGGCCGCCTGGCATGAACGACGAGCGGTCCTTCGAGCGAACGGCCAGGGCGTGGCTGGAGCTTGGTGCGAACCAGGCCCCAGACCGCACGGTCCAGGCCGTTCTGCTCGCCATCGAAACGACACCCCAGGAACGGGATCTGCGCATCCCGTGGAGGTTTCCATCCATGAACGGCAACGTCTTCAAAGTCGCGGCGGCCGCGGTGGTCGTCGTGTTCGTGGTCGTCGGCGGTCTTGCTTTCCTCGGCGGCCGCCAGGGCGACGTCGGCGCACCGCCGACCGTGGCACCGACAGCTCAGCCGAGTGTGACCCCCACGTCCTCTTCATCGAACTTGACACCCGGGACACTTTGCACTGGCTTCTGCCTGACCGGCACGCTCGATCCAGGAACGTATTCGTTCGAGGCGGGAGGCTACTCACCGGTCGCGCTCACCTTCACGGTCCCGGCCGGTTGGACGATCACCGGAGACGGGTTCGTGACCAAACATGCCGAGGGACAGGGCGAGTTGCAGTTCTCGACCTGGGACGTGACCCACGTCTTTGCTGACGTCTGCAACGACAGCGTGGCGCCGGTCGATGCTGGCACGACGGCCGGTGAGCTAGCAAGCGTCCTCTCGGGTCAGACGGGGCACACCTCGGCGGTCACGGATGTCACGCTCGGTGGGATCCCGGCGAAGCAGATCGAGATGACCCTGCAGGGTGATGGATGCATCGAGCCCGCCGGATACCGGTTCTGGCCTGGTCCCGGCCCGGATCTGAACAGTGGGTACTGCTGCATGGCCGATGGGTCGACCGTGACCGCGAGCGCAGTCGACGTCGACGGCAAACGCCTCGTCGTCGTCGCCTACCACGAGGCGGCCTCGACGACCGCCGATCAGGCGGAACTCGAAGCCATCGTCGACTCGATCGCGATCGGTGACACCGTCAGCCCGTCCCCCTAAGCCGCCCCACGAGCCACCTGCGACAGAGCCCCGACCATCGGTCGGGGCTCTGTTCGCGTCCGCAGCACGGATGGCGCCCCTGTTGAACCTTTTCTCCTGCCCGACAGACAAGTAGGGTGAGCGCTGCCGATCGGCAGCGCCGGAGGTGAGGTGACCGTGGAGCGAGCGCTCGTGGAGCGAGCGGCGCAGGGTGACCGGGAGGCGTTCGACGTGATCATTTCTGGCGTCGTCGACCGGCTCTTCGCGATAGCGCGGCTGATCCTTCACGACGCTGACCGGGCCGAGGACGCCGTCCAGGACACGCTCGTCGCCTGCTGGCGTGACCTGCCCAGCCTGCGTGATCCGGATCGCTTCGACGCCTGGCTCCGGCGCCTGCTCATCAACCACGTCAACGACGAGTTCAAGCGCGGCCGGCGCCAAGCGGCCACCATCGCCGTCCTGCGGGTCGAGCCTTCGCTGTCGGATGCCTCCGGCGAGGTCGCCATCCGCGACCTCCTTCAGCGGGGGTTCCAACGGCTGTCGCTGGACCATCGGACGGTCATCGTCCTCCGCTACTACCTTGGCCTCTCCATCGAGGAGACGGCCGCCAGCCTGGGGATCCCAGCCGGGACGGCGAAGTCCCGGCTCCACTACGCGACCGAAGCCATGCGTCTCGCGCTCGAGGCGGACGCGCGGCCTCCGGTCCGGGAGGTCAGCGCATGAACGCCGAGCGCGACGTCGAGCGGCTGCTCTCCGACTGGCTGGTCGAGGAGGCTCCATCTGGCGCTCCCGATCGGATCGTCCTCGCAGCCAGCGACCGCATCGATCACACGAAGCAGCGGCGCCTTGGCGCTGCCTGGAGGAGTGGGCTCATGAGAGTCAACTGGCAACTCGCGACGGCTGCGGTCGTGGGCGTGCTCATCATCGTCCTAGGGGCGGCGTGGATGATGCGGCCGTCTGGCGGCGTCGGCGGGCCCGTAGCGACACCATCGCCAACCCCGACAGCCGCGTCTAGCTCGAGCGCGGTCAGCCCAAGCGCCACGGCGGCGAACCTCACCGGCGCCGACCTCACGGCGAACTTCACGTCGACGTTGCACGGCTACTCCGTCCGTTACCCCGACGCTTGGACGGTGACGCCCGCGACCGAGACCTGGGTGGCCGGCGTCCGCAACGCCTGGGGCAGCGGCATGAACGACGAGCTATCTCTGCCGGACGTCGCCCGCTTCTCCGGCGCCTCACAGCGACTTGCAGAGGGGCAAACAGCCGAGGAGTGGCTCCGACTGTCCACTGGATATGAGGACCCCTCGGTGATGCCGACGATCGACATCGGCGATCAGCAGGGCTTCATCGACGCCGATGGGACGGCCGTCCCGTCGGGCATCACCCCAGGTTCCGTCGCATCAGGCGGCGTGATGTACGACGTCGTCGTCGTGGTCGACGGTCGCGGCTACAACTTCAACATGGATGGGGTCGTCGATCGATCGTCGTTCGAGGCGATGCTCGCTAGCGTGACCTTCGACGCAGGCTCGGCGGTCGACGCCACCCCGACGCCGAGCCCCTGACCGAGCGGCTCAGCCGATGAAGGCGCGGGCCATCCCGAGCACGGCGCTGGCACCGCTACCGACCCAGGCACCGTCCGAGCCGAGCCCGATGAAGGTGTACCCACGGTCGAGGCTGGCGGGCACGTCCTCCGCACCCTTGAGCAGGATGCCCGCCGCCTTGCCGTGCTTGCCGGCCGCCTCAGCCACTGACTCGAGCGCTGCGATGAAGGTCGGGTCGCTGAACTGACCCGGCACGCCGAGGCTGTGGGACAGGTCAGCCGGCCCGACGAAGAGGACGTCGACGCCGTCGATGGCGGCCATCGCCCCGGCGTTCTCGACCGCGGTCGGGCTCTCGATCTGGAAGACGCCGAGTGGCAGGGCGTTCAGCCGATGGATGTCCGCGTGGGCGACGCTGCCCTGGCCGGCGCCACGTGTCGATGTCGCCAGCCCGCGGATGCCGTCGGGTGGGAAGCGCATCCAGCTGACCGCGTCACGGACCTGGTCGACCGTCTCGAGACGCGGGACCATGAGCCCTTCCGCCCCGAAGTCGAGGGCTCGCCCGATGCGCAGCCGTGTGCCCTCTTCGACGCGCACGAGCGCCGTCGCCCTGGTCGCCTGGAGGGCGTAGATGCCGGCCAGCAGATCGGTCTCGGTCAGCGTGCTGTGCTCGAGGTCGAGGATCGCCCAGTCGAGCCCGGTCCGACCGAGGATCTCGGCCGCCATCGGCGAGGCCAGCGATGCGAACGCGCCGAACGTCACCTCGCCCGCGAGGACCCGACGCCGAAGGTCGGTCCGTGGCTCGAGAGGGTCGGTCGGCATGGCCGGCCGATGGTACGACAGCGGCGATCGGCCGAGGGACCTGCTACGGCCCGTTGACGAACCCGGTCGTGTCGACGACCTCCAGGTCGCGACCGGTGATGACGTCGAGCTCGTGCATGACGTCGTCGTCGAAGCGCGGATCGCTCATGCCGCTGATGTACCAGGGCGAGCCGTTGTCGGCGAGGATCATGCCGTAGCGCTTGAGCGCCTCGGCGATGACTCGAGCCTGGGGCGAGAAGCCGGACGTGTCGTAGCTGGCGTCGAGCCGCACGCGGAGGCCCATCGGCGGCAGGGCCGACGATGTCGACGAGCTGGCGTGGTGGCGGGCGGGGTGGATGTAGAGCCTGCGCGTCTGGTCGGTCGTGAAGCGCAGTGCGTGGGCGATGACGCCGGCCGCGACCTCGTCGTAGCGCACCAGGCCGGGCAGGATGGGCAGGCCTGCCGCATCGGCGCTTGTCCAGCCGTCCGGGCGGAGCTGGTTGGAGCGCAGGTCCCACGTGGCGCCGCTGCCTGCCAGCCAGGCGCCGTCGACCCGCCGAGCACCGAAGAGCTCGTAGAGCCGGCACTCGTCGCGCTCGACGAGCAGGATGTGACGATCCGAGCCTCCTTCGATGAGCGGCGAGGACGGGATCGGGTAGCCCACGTGATCGGACTCGTCGTCGTAGTCGAAGAGGACCGTCGATCGCGGCGTGTCGCCGTCGACGACCTGGTAGGGGATGCCGTAGCCGGCGTATGAGCCGAAGTCCATATGCAGGCCGCGGTCGAGCCCGATCGACCCGATGAGCGTGGCTGAATTCGCGGCCACGGGCAGGCCGTCGACGCGCCGATTCCAGACGTTGCTGGTCGGGAAGATGGCGCAGGCAGGGGCGCCCGGGACCGTCGGCGCTGAGCCCGGATCGGGTGGCGGTGGCGGCGGGGGCTCGGGATGGCTCAGGGCGTCGAGCGGGTCGGTGCCGGCCGTGACCTCGATGCCGTCGCGATAGCCGTCGCCGTCGGTGTCGGCCCGCCGGGGGTGCGTCCGACGCTGCTGCTCGGCCTTGTTCGACAGGCCATCGCGGTCGGGGTCCTCCTTGCCGTCGCCTCGTCCGTCGCCGTCCGAGTCGAAGCGCTTGGGCTTCGTGTCGGCCAGAAACTCGGTGATGTTCCAGAGCGCATCGTGGTCGGGATTTTCGCGGTCATCCCGGATGCCGTCGTGGTCGGTGTCCGTTCGGCGGGGATGGGTGCCGGCGCGGTATTCCTGCCGGTTGTTGAGCAGGTCGCCGTCGAGGTTCTCGCGATCGTCGGTGATGCCGTCCCGGTCCGTGTCGCGACGGTTCGGGCTGGTGCCGGCCTTGTCGCGCTCGAAGGCATTCGGGAGGTGGTCGCCGTCCGAGTCGGTCGCCGCCGCCACTGGCACGACCATGGCGCCGACGATGGCCAACGCGCCGACGATGGCGAGCACGGCGCGGCCCGCTCTGTGGCGTGACGAACCCGCGTCCCTTGACACGGCTCGATGGTCAGGGGCGATGCCCGCCACCGCCAGTCATCCGGTGGTCCGGGGCGCATGGGACGAAGGACCGGTTCCGAGGGGCACCGACACCGCCGATATCCCGGGACCTTGGCGTTTGAACGCCAGCGCCGCCCGGTCCCTCTGGACAGGTAGACGCGCTCACGTCGGGCGCGCAGCATGGTGAGCAGGGTGGATCGCGACCTCGTGCAGCTGGCCCAGCGTGGTGATCGGGATGCCTTCGCCATCCTCGTTCGCACGCATGGCGATCGGCTGTTCGGCGTCGCGCGAAGGATCCTCCGCGAGCTTGACCTGGCCGACGACGCCGTGCAGCAGGCGCTCGTCATCGCCTGGCGGGAGCTGCCCCGCCTCCGCGAGCCGGATCGGTTCGAGGCCTGGCTCACCCGAATACTGGTTCGCATCTGCTACGAGCTATCACGCGCGTCTCGCCGAGTCGCGTTGAACGTGGTCACCCTCGAAGCGGCTGGCGACCCCGCGACCCGTGACCCTTCCGATTCGATCGTCCAGCGGGACGAGCTCGAACGCGGTTTCCGGCGCCTGCCGCCGGAGCAGCGCGCGATCCTCGTCCTGCGCCACTACCTCGGCCTGGAGCCGACCGAGATCGCCGAGGTCCTCGGCATCCCGGCCGGTACCGTCCGATCCCGACTCCATTACGCCCACCGCGAGATGCGAGCGGCCCTCGAGGCCGACGCTCGAAGCGCGGTGGCCGGAGGGCGACCCGCATGACGCACATCCCCGACATCGAGCCCATCCTCGACAGCTGGCTCGCCGAGGGCACCGACGTCCTGCCCGACCGCTCGGTCGAGGCCGTCCTTCGGACCGTCGACCGCACATCGCAACGGAGGGCCTGGGGCCTCCCGTGGAGGGAAGTTGACATGAATGGTTCTTCACGCCTGGCCGCGCTGGCCGGCGCGGCGATCGTCGTCGTGCTGGTCGTTGGCGGGCTGGTCTACCTCGGTGGCTCGCAAGGGCCTTCGGTCGGCGCGGGTGGGGGCCCTGCGCCGACGCCGACGTCAACCCCGACGCCTTCGACCACGCCGGCTTCGATCCCGACCCCGACCCGGGTCCCGACCGCCGATGAGTTCCTGGACACGGCGACGTGGACGACCTATGACTCAGCCCGATACGGCTTCAGCATCGCCCACCCGGCTGACTGGAGGGTGAGCCCCGGCACCCATGACTGGGACATCGCCACAGACGCCGAAGGCTTCGGGAACGAGGCACCGGACGTGTTCTGCAGCCCCGACGGTGGATCGACGGGAGCTGGGACGGTCTGCGTCGGCATTTGGTCGTCGACCGTGACACCGGGCACGACGGTCGAGGATTGGATGGAGCTGTACTGCACGGCGCAGAAGGCGGGCCACCCCTGTGCGGGGATCGCGGATCGTGCCGTGCCGGTGGTGATGGGTGGTCAACATCCAGGTCTTGGACTCTTCGGCGTACCGGGGGACACCACCGCATTCTTCCTGGACGGCGATACGATCTACGTCGCCGTGGTGTGGTATAGCGAGACCGATCCAGAGGTAGGCCCGTACGGCGGCGGCCGGGCGCTCCTCGAGGCCCTCGTCTCGACGATGACCATCGAGGCAGCCTCGGCGTCGCCGGCGCCATCGCCCTAGACCCGGGCGCGTCGCGCGCGCTCGTTCCGGCTCAAGGGGGGAAGCGCCTCCGGTCAGGCCCTGCCACCCGCCGGGCCTCGCCGGAGGCATTACAACGCGCGAAGAATGAACCACGTGGGGTTGCGCTCCGCCGTAGCGTGTAGAGCGACCAAGTCGGTCGCCCACGGGAGGGAGCGGGGCGTTGCAGGCGGATCTCGTCGACCGGGCGCGAAGCGGAGACCGCGAGGCCTTCGCTGTCCTGGCGGGCGGTGCCGTCGATCGACTCTTCGCCATCGCTCGCCTCGTCCTGCGCGACGCCGATCTCGCGCAGGATGCGACCCAGGACGCCCTGGTGCGAGCCTGGCGCGATCTGCCGACGTTGCGCGACGTCGAGCGGTTCGACGCCTGGATCCACCGGATCGTCGTCCGCTCCTGTGCGGACATCGGGCGCCACCGTCGACGGTGGCGGACCGAGATCACCGTCCTACCCAGCGAACCGGTGGAGCTCGACCGCGCGGATGAGCTCGCCGATCGCGACCAGCTCGAGCGTGGCCTTCGTCGCCTGACGACCGCGCAACAGACGGTCCTCGTCTTGCACTTCTACCTCGATCTGGCTCCGACGGAGCTGGCCGAGGCACTGGACATCCCCGTCGGGACCGCGAAGTCCCGGCTCCATTACGCGATCGAGGCGCTCCGGGCGGCCATGGCCGCCAACGAACGCCCCTCGGTCGATCTCGTCCGGGAGGGCCGTTCGGCATGACCGCGAACGACGATCTGTCCCGCCGGCTCTCCGACCTGTACAACGCCGAGGCTCCGACTCGCGCGCCGAACTGGCTGCTCGAGCAGGCTCTCGAGGTGGTCGACACCACCCCACAGCGGCGCGTGGTCATCCGCGTGCCCTGGGCGCGTTCCGTGCCCATCACTTCCGTCAAGCTGGCGGCGGCGGTCGCCGTGATCGCCTTCGGCACGGCGGGGCTGGCGATCTACTCAGCGGGTTCGCTCTACGTTGGCGGTCCGCCTCCGTCGCCAAGCCCGAGCCCGTCTCCATCGCCTGCACTGACGGAGTCGTTCACGTCGACCATCCACGGGATCTCCGTGTCGTATCCCACGGGCTGGGTCCCGAAGGCGGCAACCGAGCCGTGGACGAACGGGATCCCTGAGCAGGACGCGCCATTCGTCGACACGATCGATATCACCCCGAGCAACAACCCCTTCATCGCCCTCGTCTCGCATGCGCCCGGCGGAGACGACTGGATCGCGGATCTTCTCGCCGGAGCACCACGAACGGAAAGGCCATGCCCGGATCGGGAGCCCACAACGATCGACGGCTACCCGGGCGTCCTGGCACGCGACTGCATCGACGGCATCGCCGCGTTCGTCACGATCCAGGATCGCGGCTACTTCATCTGGCTCTATGGCACCGACGACCTGACCTGGTTCAGGCAGATCCTCGCCACCGTGCGACTCCATCCCGAAGACGCCGTCGGCGCAGCGCCTTCGGCTTCACCCTGACCACCCGAGCTGCGTTCACACGCCCGTCAGCACGACGCGGCTGAACGCGAACCCTACGGAAGGAACACCATGAGACCACGACCTTCGTTCATGCTGGGCGGATCGCTCCTCCTGGCCGTGACGTTCGCCTCCGGCTGCTCGACCGCGTCGAGCGCTCCGCCGGCGCCCGCATCGCCGGCACCTGCGTCGGTGCCCACACAATCCAGTCCCGACACCTCGCCCTCGACTGCCCCGGCACTCACCGAGACGTTCACGTCGGCCGTGCATGGGCTCTCTGTCTCGTACCCAGCTGGATGGGTCACCAAGGCTGCGAGCGAGCCGTGGACGGGGCCTGAGTGGTCCTTTGAGGATCCCAAGGTCGACATCGTCCACGACCCGTCCCTCGACGACCATCTCTTCCTGGGCATCGGCTCGGTGCCGCTCGATGCGACGAGGGCGGACCAGTGGGTCGCTGACCGCATGGCCGCCTACGAATGCAGCGCGACCGAGCCGGTGACCGTCGATGGCGCCTCCGGCTCCATCTGTGTCGACGGCGCGTTGGCTCTGGTCTCTACGGGTGGCCGCGGGTACATGATCTTGCTCTACACATCCGGCGATGAGGGCTGGCTCGAGTCGGTCTACGACCGGGCCTGGTTCGAGGACATCCTCGCCACCGTCGACCTCCGCCCGGAAGACGCCGTCGATACGGCTCCGTCGGCGTCGCCCTGAACCGTCGGCGCCGGCCAGTCGTCGGCGGGATACCCGACAGCTCCCACTGGAGCGTCACACCCAAGGAGTTGACATGCGCACCCATCGACCCAACCTTCGCGTGCTGATCGTGGCGACGGCAGTCGTCACGCTCGGGACCGCGAGCGTCGCCCTGGCGACGCCTGGCAAGGACATCTCGACCACGATCGTCTCGGTCGGCCTGTTCGAGGACCTCCGCGTCAGGACACACGTCGACGGCCACAAGGTCTCGATCGACACGAAGGGCCCATCCGATGTCTACGTCGTATCGAACGTCATCCTCCCGGGCGGTCACACCGGCTGGCACACCCATCCGGGGCCGAGCCTGATCACGGTCAAGTCCGGCACGATCACGGCCTACGATGGCGACGATCCGACATGCTCGCCGACGGTCTACTCGGCCGGTCAGGGCTTCGTCGATCCTGGCGACGGCCATCTCCACATCCTGCGCAACGAGGCCGGCATCCCGGCGGAGACGGTCGCGGTCCAACTGCTCCCGCAGGGATCGGGTCGTCGTATCGACGTGCCAGCGCCCGGGAACTGTCCGTTCTAGAAGCCCCTCGCGGCGATCCGTCAGTCCGGGAACGCCTCCGGCCCGCGCTCGGCCAGCTGCCGGGCCTCGCCGGGGGCGTCCTCGGCTGGCAGCCACGTGTATGGGTAGCCGGGGTCGTCGAGCTCCATCGCCTGGCGCGTGATCTGGAGCGGGCGGAAGGTGTCGACCATGACCGCCAGCTCGGCCGTCGCTTCCTTGCCGATCGACGCCTCGACCGTGCCGGGATGGGGCCCGTGCGGGATGCCCGCCGGATGGACGGTGAAGGAGCCGATCTCCACCCCGCGACGGCTCATGAAGTTGCCGGCCACGTAGTAGATGACCTCGTCGCTATTGATGTTCGAGTGGTTGTAGGGCGCCGGGATGGCGAGCGGGTGGTAGTCGAACTTGCGAGGCACGAAGGAGCAGACCACGAAGTTGCGCGCCTGGAACGTCTGGTGCACGGGCGGCGGCTGGTGGACGCGGCCGGTGATGGGCTGGAAGTCGCCGATGTTGAAGATCCATGGGTAGAGGTAGCCGTCCCACCCGACCGCGTCGAAGGGGTGATGCCGGAGGTGGTAGGCGGTCAACCGGCTGCGCATCTTGACCTCGACCACGAAGTCGCCGGCCTCATCGTGCGGCGGGGCCTCGTCGGGCACGCGGATGTCGCGCTGGGAGTAGGGCGCGTGCTCGAGCAGCTGGCCGTAATCGTTGCGGTAGCGCTTGGGCGGCTCGAGCTCCGAGGGGCACTCGAGCCAGAGCATCCGCTGCGCCGAGCCCTCGTCCGGGTCGAGGCGCCAGGTCGTCCCGATGGGGATGACGATGTAGTCGCCGGGGCCGTATCGGAGTGGCCCGAAGACGGAGTCGAAGACGCCTTCGCCCTCATGGACGTAGAGCAGCTCGTCGCCCTCGCCGTTGCGGTAGAACCGACCGGCCGCCATCGCCCGTTCCGGACGGACGACGCCCATCACGACGTCGCCGTTGAAGTAGAGCGGGATGCGGCCGTCGATGGCGTCGCCCGACGGCGCCAGGCCGCCGGTCTTTGTCAGCCGGTGCCGATGCAGGCCGTCGTCGGCAGCCTCGAGAACGATCTCGCGGCCGGGTTCGATGTGCTCGACCTGGGTCGGCGGCACGAGGTGGTAGAGGAGGGAGTTGCGGCCCACGAAGCCCTCGACGCCGAAGAGCTCCTCGGCGTAGAGCGACCCATCCGACGCACGGTGCTGCGTGTGGCGCTGAAGCGGGACGCTGCCCCGACGGACGTAGTACATGGGCGATCCTCTCGTGGTCGGCCCCGATTCTATGCCTCGTCGAAGGTCAGGATGACGGACCGCCGACCGTTGTCGACGTTGGTGTCGAGCACGGCGATCGACTGCCAGGTGCCGAGTCGCAGCTGGCCGCCCTGGACGGGGACGGTCATCGACGGCGGCGCCAGGAGCGGCAGGACATGGTCTGCCCCATGACCGGACGAGCCATGCCGGTGCCGCCAACGGTCGTCGTGCGGCAGCAGCCGCTCGAGCGCGGCGAGGAGATCGTCGTCGGATCCGGCGCCCAGCTCGACGATCACGATGCCGGCCGTCGCGTGCGGCACGAACACGTTCAGGAGCCCATCGCCTCCGCCGG
This sequence comes from Candidatus Limnocylindrales bacterium, assembly GCA_036559965.1. Classification (GTDB taxonomy): domain Bacteria; phylum Chloroflexota; class Limnocylindria; order Limnocylindrales; family CSP1-4; genus CSP1-4. The sequence continues at coordinate 41,505 of DATBSD010000109.1, read as the reverse complement.
CCACGAAGCGCTGGCAATCCCCGGTGATGTCGAACAGGCCGCGTCGCGACCCGGTGACCACGCTGACCTCTGCCGATCGCATGACGGGCGGATTCTGCACGTACCGCCGACGAGTCGCGGAGCGCGTTACGGGGACGGCTTGTGGAACTCGAAGCTCTCGATGACCGAAGTGACCTGAGCGACCGCCTCGAAGTAGCGCGACGCCTGTGCCGGGTCGGGAACGTGGATGGCGATGGCCAGCGTCTGTCCCTCGCCCAGATCGAGCAGGATCAGCCGGAGTGGATGATCCGGTCCGATCTCGACACCCTGCGGCTGCGGCCCAAGGACGCCTAGCTCGGCGTTCTCTGCCAGCAGGATCGGGACATTGACGATCCGCGTCGGCGCGGCCGTCCCAGGGACCTGCATCGTTCCAGGTGCCACCGAGCAGCCGTTGTTCCAGTCGGCGGCGAGGCGCAGATCGACCGACCAGCCCTGGTAGCCGTCGATGGTGACCGGTTCGGGCGCGGCTGATGTCAGGCCCGGCCGAGCCTGGATCGCCTCGAGGAGGTCCTCCGCTGCGCCGCCGACGTCGGCCATCGGTTGTGGAAGATCCTCGCCGCAGACGTCCTGGAAGTCGTGGCGGAAGTCGGCCGACATCCGCGGTCGAGCCAGCAGCACGAGTACCGTATCGATCGCGTCCGAGCCGGGTTCCATGGGGAGCTGATGGAGCGTGAAGCTCTCGGGTCGATCGTCCTTGGGCTTCCAGCCCTCCGGCACGGTGTACCGCACCTGACCGGACGCGCCTGCTACTCCGAATGGGTCGAAGGCCGACGTCGAGTACGTGCCGGGTCGCAGCGTGACCGGATCGCCACCTGGCGGACCGCCGTTGCTCGGCTGGTCGACTCCCCCGATGTTGGATCGCACCCACACGCCGGTCAGCGCCGCTTCCCGCGCCGCGCAGCCATCTGCGCCGATCGCGCTCAGGGTCATCACGGTGCCGCTCCCCTCCAGCGACCAGCGGTAGGCGCCCGTGTCGCCGGCCGCGCAACCCGCGGTCTCGCCGGTCGCGGTGACTTCGAGCGTGTCGTCGCTCGTGGCCACGATCGCAGACCTTGACTCAGCTGCCCCAGGCGTGGGCACGAGCTCCAGAAGCCCGCTCGTCAGTCGGATGACCTCGGGCCCTCCCAAGATGTCCGGCGCGACGGCATACGGTCGTTGCCAAGGATGGAGCAGCGCGACTGGGATCGGGCCGCCGGAGGAGGCGGCAGGACTTGGCGTCGCCGAGGTCGAGGGTGTTGGAAATGTGCCGATGTCAGAGTCAGCCGGTCGCCCGAGGATCACGACGCCTGCGGCGACGATGAGCACACTGGCCGCGATGGCCGCGCCCCAGCGCGCCGAGAGCCTCCAGGCGTGACGCTGTGGCCGCGCCCCCAGGGACGTACGTGAGACCTCCAGCGGATCGATGCGGCGGACGATGGCGGGGTCGGTGAAGGCGACGAGCCGGGGCCCGAGTCGTGCCTCGAAGGCGTCCGTCGAACGCGGCTCAGTCATCGCCGAGCTCCTCTCGCAGTCGGGCCAGCAGGCGGTGGATGCGCACCCGGATGCCGGACGCGCTCATGCCCATCGCCCGACCGATCTCGGCCGAGTCGAAACCGCCGATGAAGCGCATGCCGATGATCGTCCGATCCTTGGGGTCGAGCCGGTCGAGCGCGTTGGCAAGGTCGATGAACGCCGCCCGGTCCGGATCGCCGAGCTGGTTTCGGTCGGTGACCGCAAGCTCGCGGATCCGCCGCCGTCTGCGGCTGCGGCCGATCTGGCGCGCCTCGTTGGCGGCGATGGACATCAGCCAGGGCCGCAGGCGCTCAGGGTCGCGGAGGTCTTTGAGCCGCTGGGCGGCGATGGCCCAGGCCGCCTGCTCTGCCTCCTCGGCGGTGTCGATGTCGCCACAGACCAGGTACGCCAAGCGAGCCATGTCGGCGTGATGCTCAGCGACGATGTGCGCGAAGGCGACCTCGTCGCCCGAGATGGCGCGCTCGAGGATCGACCGTTGCGGCTCGGCGTCGGTGATCACACCCTCGATCATGCCCTATAGATGCCGCTCGACCGGCTGGCGTTACCGACCACGGACGCCGTCGAGCGCCGGGACGCCGATCAGGTCCCGGGCCGGGCGACGACCGGCGTCCGGAGTCGGCCCAGGCGTTCGACCTCGAGTACGACCTCGTCACCAGGCTCGAGCCAGCGGCCGATCGTCTCGTCCTTGACCTCGAGCAGGCAGCCGCCGCCGACGGTGCCGCTGCCGATGAGGTCGCCCGGGCGAAGGTGCACGTCGGTCGAGGCGCGGGCGAGCATCTCGCCGAAGCTGTGGTGGATCGTCGCCCATGAGCCGCGGCTCGTCTCCGTGCCGTTGACGGCGGCGGTCATCGTCAACTCGTAGGCCTTGCCGGCGCGCCGATCCGACACCTCGTCGGGCGTCACCAGCCAGGGCCCGATCGTCGTCGCGAAGTCTTTGCCCTTGGCCGGTCCCAGCCGCACCGTCGTCTCGTCACGCTGGAGGTCCCGAGCGGACCAGTCGTTGAGGACCATGAAGCCGCCGATGGCCTCCTCGCCGGACTCGGGCACGAGGTCGATCGCCGGCGTGTCGACCAGCGCGCAGACCTCCAGCTCGTAGTCGAGCTCCTGGCAGCCGAGTGGCGCCCAGACGGGATCATCTGGTCCCCGGATCTCCGACGTGTTGCTGAAGTAGAAGATCGGCAGCCGGTACCACGCCTCCGGCACCGGGTTGCCGCGCCGTGCCCAGACGGTCGAGACGTGGCGCTCGAAGGCGTAGAAGTCGCGCAGGCTGGGCGGCCGGAGGATCGGTGGGCCGAATCGAAGGTCAACGTCCGAGAGGACGGCCTGATCATCTGCGTCGCGCGCCTCGAACCCCTCCACGAGTGCCCGCAGTGCCTCGACGCGGAGCTCGCGGGCGAGGTGGTCGTCGAGGGTCGTGACCGGGCGGCGGAAGAGGTCAGCGTCGTGCTCGAGCCGAGGGTCGGCGTGGACCATCCGACGCCGCGCGACCTCGAGGTCGAGCCAGCGCCCTGGCGCGGGATCATCATCGAGCGCCGCCGCCAGGCGCCATGCGGTGCCGGCGGGAGCGTGGCGGGCGAGGACGTGGGCGATGCGCATGGCCGGGTCAGTCTAGGTCCCGCGGTGCGATGATTCGGCCATGGTCCGCCCGCAGCACCGGTCGCTCGACGCGCCGAACGAGGTTCGCGAGTTCCCGTTGGGTCGTGTGGAGATCTACGAGATCGGCGACGCCGTGGTCGGTCGGCAGACCTTCCAGGCAGGTTGGCGCTGGTCTGAATCGGTCGGACCGATCGCCGGCACGCGGTCGTGCGAGTACCACCACATGGGCTTCTCGTTCCAGGGCACCGTGCGCATCGAGCTCGACGACGGGTCGACCTACGAGATCAAAGCCGGCGAGGCGTATGAGATCCCGCCCGGCCACGACGCCGTGGTCATCGGAGAGGAGCCGTGGATCGCCATCGACTGGGCCGGCATGCGTTCGTTCGCGCGGCCGATGGTCGGCAGCGGCGAGCGTGTCCTCTCGACCATCCTGTTCACCGATATCGTCGATTCGACCGCGACCGCCGAGCGCCTCGGGGATGCCACCTGGCGTGACCTGCTGGGGCAGTACTACGAGCGTGGTCGGTACGAGCTCGATCGCTTTCGCGGTCGGGAGATCGACACGACGGGGGACGGCTTTCTGGCCCTCTTCGACAGTTCGGAGCGCGCAGTCCGCGCGGCGGTCGGCATCGGTCTTGCGGCGAGGACGATCGGCATCGAGACGCGCTCCGGCGTCCACACCGGGGAGGTCGAGCTCGTGCCGGGCAATGTTCGTGGCGTGGCCGTCCACATGACATCTCGGATCATGGCGCTGGCCGGTCCTGGCGAGGTCCTCGTCTCGGGCACGACCCACGACCTGCTGGCCGGCTCAGGCTTGACGTTCGAGGACCGAGGGCTGCACGAGCTGAAGGGCATCACCGGGCAACGCCAGGTCTACGCGCTGCTCGACCTCGAAAGCGTCTGACGGCAATTCCTAGAAGGGCTTCATCTCCATCAGCCAGATGACGACCGCGAGGCCGGCGATGCCGATGATGGCGCCCCATGTCGGGCGGGGCGACGCGAGCAGGATGGCCAGCTCCTCGTCGGACGCCGGCTCCGCGACGAGGCCCTTCTTGATGTCTTGCGGCGACTGGACGCCGAGCGCCCGCCGGAGCGTGACGTAGCTCGTGGTCATGAAGCCGTACATCGCGCCGACGATGACGACGAGGACGACGATCGCGGCCCACAGCCAGAGCTGCCCGTTCGTGAACCAGCCGCCCACGATGCCGGCCAGGATGCCGGCCGCGAGCAGGATCAGGAACGTGATGTAGAGCGCGCCGATGGAGCGGCCGGAGTGCTCCACGAGGACGGCCAGCTTGGCGCGGTCGGTCTCACGGCGGAGCGCGAAGAAGACGCCCATCGAGATGCCGTGGGCGGCGATGAAGGCGAACGCGGCCAGGACGTGGATGAGGACGAACCAGCCGTAGTAGGGCGCCAGGTCCACGGACGTGCTCCTCTCAGGCTTCGGCGGCCGCCGGTCGATCCTCGCGTAGCAGCCGCCAGGCATCGACGCCGAGGACGAGACCGATGATCAGCATCACCACCCCGTTGACAGGGTGCAGGGCGGCCACGTTCGGCGCGCTGACGCGCTGGAAGACGAGGATCGACTGCAGGATGCCTTGAAGCAACAGGACCAGGCTCAGCACGAGGTCGCGCCGGCCGACCCGCCCGATGGCGCCGAACAGGAGCAGCAGCACGGGCAGCAGGCTCACGATGTAGCCCATGTCCCGGTGCGTCGTGAAGCTGCCTGCGAACACACCGACGCCGGCGAGGTAGACCTGGGCGATGAGGCCGATGATGAAGATCCAGGCCACGACCAGGAAGCCGCGCCGTCCCCAGACTCGCGCCATCACATCCCTCCTCCTCCCCCGATGCGGCGCATGGTAGGGCCTCGGGGAACCCTCGGAAGCCCCGGTTTCGCGCTCAGCGCCCGATGTAGACGAGGCGACGCTCGTCGAGCCGGACGGGGCTCGACACCGGGACCATCAGCTCGATGCGCGGCGCGAACGAACGCCCGATCCTGAACTGGTCGATGAGCGAGCCACGCGGGTCGTTCACGGCAACGACGTTCGTGGCGCGCTCGCGCCACTCGTGACGGATGGCGTCCCAGAGGTGACCGACAGCGGCGCTCTGACCGTCGGCATGCCACACACCGCCGAGCTCGACCGAGCGGATGATCCGGTCGGCGGGCAGCTGTCCCGACAGCCGCCCGAGCATCGCGATCGGCCAGGGCATCTGCTCGATGTGGTCGACCATGATCTTGAAGCGCTCGACCAACTCGGCGCCGGCGACGATCGTCCCGTCGCGTGCCACGGCGACTCGGTATTGCCGGATCGGCTCGCCGAGGGCCGTCGGACCGAGCGACGCCTCGAGCCTCGACGCCGTGAAGACGGGGAAGAGCAGGTGCTCGGCGTAGTACCTGTTCGTGCTCTCGACGATCGCCTCGATGTCTCGATCGGTCGCCGGGCGGACTTCGAGGTCGCTCTGCGTCGGTCGCTTCGGCGTCGTCTGCCCGATGACGATCCGGAGTGGCCCGAGCACCTGGCTGGCCCATCGGGCTGCCGTTGCCAGCGAGGCCGCGTTGCTGGCCTCGACGCCGGCGACGATCACACCGTCACGGCCGAAGCGACGGCGCGCCTCGTCGATGCGCCACGATGCCAGGCGGCTGCCGAGGCCCTGGCGCCGAACGTCGTGGCGGACCTTGAGGTTCTCGAGCTGGGCGGACGGCAGCGTGGCGCCACCGACGCCGACCTCATCGGTGAACGCGGTCGCCATGCCGACCAGGCCATCGCCGCCGGCTTTCTCGACGACGACGCCAAAGAGTGTCGGGTGCTGCGCGAGCAGGGCCTCGTAGACGTCATGCAGGTAGTGCGTCGACAGGCTCACGCGCGTCGTCTGCGCCTCGCTCCGCATCAGCGCGTCGATGGCCGGTCCGTCGGAGGGGGCCATGGAGCGCATGGCGACGTCGGCCACGCGTCGAGCCCCTCGGTCGGCTCGTCCGCCCGCCCGAGCGCTACAGGTTCCCGCGCTTGGCCTGCTCGCGTTCGATGGCCTCGAAGAGCGCTTTGAAGTTGCCGACCCCGAAGCCGCGCGAGCCATGGCGCTCGATGATCTCGAAGAAGAACGTCGGTCGATCCTGGACCGGTCGCGTGAAGATCTGGAGGAGGTAGCCCTCCTCGTCGCGGTCCGCCTCGATACCGAGCTCCTCGAGCGTGTCGATCGGCACACCGACGTCGCCGACGCGGTCGGCCAGGGACGCGTAGTACTCGTGCGGCAGACCAAGGAACTGGACCCCGTTCTCGCGCAGCTGGCGGACCGTGCCCACGATGTCATCGGTGCGCAGGGCGATGTGCTGCGTGCCGGCGTCGAGGTAGTAGTCGATGAACTCCTGGATCTGGCTCTTCTTCTTGCCCGTGGCCGGCTCGTTGATGGGGAACTTGATGCGCCCGTTGCCGTTGGTCATGACCTTCGACATGAGCGCGCTGTAGTCGGTGTGGATGACCTTGTCGTCGTAGTGGATGAGCTGGCTGAAGCCGAACGTGTCGCGGTAGAAGGCGACGAAGCGGTCCATGTCGCCGAGCGCGACGTTGCCGACGCAGTGGTCGACCTCCAGCAGGCTCAGGCCCCCGGCGGCTGCGGCCGGCTGCTTGATGGGTCGATACCCCGGCGCGAAGGCGCCGTGATAGTCGGTCCGGTCGACGAAGGAGTGGATGACCTCGCCGTAGGTGTGGACGGCGCTCCGCCGGAGGGTCCCGTCCTCGCCGCCGTCGAGCTCGATCGGCTCCTGGGCGCCTCGGGCGCCTCGGCTGGTCGTCTCACGCCAGGCGCTCGTTGCGTCGGGGACTCGGAAGGCGATGTCGTGGACGCCATCGCCGTGCGTGTGCACGTGCTCGGCGATCTCCGAGTCCGGGCCGAGCGGCGCAGTGAACACGAAGCGGATGTCGTGCTGGACCATGACGTAGGACGCGCGGTCGCGAACGCCGGTCTCGAGCCCGGCGAAGGCGACCGGTGTGAAGCCCCACAGGGCGCGGTAGTAGTTCGACGCCTGGCGGGCGTTGCCGACCCAGAACTCGACATGGTCGATGCCGTCGAGCGGCAGGAAGTCCTGCGCCTTGGCGTAGGCGTCGGCATCGATGTGGGCGCCGGCCTGGTTGGCGGCGCCGCGGGCGATGGTCTCGGTCATCGGTCGACTCCTCGTCTCCGATCATGCGCGTCGTGCGCGAGCGTGGCCGTCATCGTACGCCGCGGGCGAAAGATCGAACGGAGCGCCGGGCGACGCGACCGACGGGCCTCTTCATGCAGCTGTCGAAACGCCAAGATTGAACGAGGCGCCACTCCGGGCGACCGATAGGAGTGGACGGCGTCCCCGATGGGCGCCACTCGAGGAGCGAGACGGGTGGATCGCGATCTCGTGGAGCAGGCCCGGGCCGGGGATCGGGAGGCGTATGTCGACCTGATCCGCGGCCGGAGCGACCGACTCTTCGCCATCGCCTACCGCGTGCTCCGTGACGTCGATCGGGCCGAGGACGCCCTCCAGGATGCGCTGGTCATCGCCTGGCGCGACCTGCGGGGTCTCCGCGATGCGGACCGCTTCGACGCCTGGTTGCACAAGGTGCTCATCAACACCTGCATCGCTCAGGCGACGCGCGAGCGTCGGCGCATCGTCAACCTCCAGGTGCTGCCGGTCGACGGTCCGGCGGCTCCCGACTCGACGCTCTCCGTGGCCGACCGGGACCAGATCATGCGTGGCTTCCGGCGGCTGCCGCCCGATCAGCGGGCCATCCTCGTGCTCAACCACTACCTGGGCTACAGCCCGGCCGAGATCGCAGAAGCGCTCGGCATCCCGCCGGGCACTGCCCGATCCCGACTCCATCACGCACACCGCGCCATGCGGGCCGCCCTCGAGGCTGACGCGCGGACCATCGCCATCGGAGGTCGCTCGGCATGACGCACGAACGCGACATCGATCGTCTGCTCGACCTTTGGATGCTCGACGGCCCGACCGAGGTGGCCGACCGCGTCGTTCTCGACGCGGCCGCGCGCATCGACCGTCAGCCCCAGCGGCCCGCGTGGCGTTTCCTGGGGAGGCCTACGCTCATGAACAGCTCCGCACGTTGGATCGCGGCCGCCGCCGCGGTGATCCTCATCGCCGTGGTCGGCTTCGCCGTCCTCGGCCGTCCATCCGATGCCGGCGTCGGCGGATCGCCGCCGACCGCTTCGCCGCCGCCTTCGATCTCGCCGACGCCTTCTTCGGCGGCGTCCCCAGCGGCCGAGTTCCCAGCCTGGTTCACCGGGGAACATAGTCCCTGGGCGGCCGGGATCCTGCCGGCGGGCCGCTACAGCCCGCGCCACGTCCGGACTCCGTCCTTCGCCTTCACCGTCCCGGCCGGCTGGGTCAATGGCGAGGACAGCCCCGACGACATCTACACCCTCTTCCCGGACACACCTGCGAACGCGCAGGAGTTCGCACGCTCCGGTGATCTGGCGCAGGACATCTTCATCGCGCCCACGGACACGCCAGCGGGTCTGGGCATCTGTCCCGAGGCGGCGGCAGCAGAACCGAGCGGGCCACGTGCTGCCCAGATCGCGGAGGTCCTCGTGGCCACCGAGGCCCTGTCGGTGACGGCGCCGGTCCCGGTCACCATCGGTGGCTTGAGCGGCCTCCAGGTGGACATCCGGATCGATCCCGATTGGACGGGCACCTGCACGGCTGACCCGCAGGATCCACCGACGAGGGACTACAAGGACGTTCGGGCCCGATACATCGTCCTCGATCTCCCGGACGGGGGGAACCTGATCTTCGATGTCCGTTCGGTCTACTCGACCGACTTCGAGCCGTTCCTCGTCGAGGCCATCTCGATCGTCGAGAGCATGGAGTTCGACGCCGCCGCCCCGTAGCTCGACCGACCCACTCCAAACCGAAGGCGTAACCCAGAAGTGGAGGCCCGCTGGCGATGCCGGCGGGCCTCCTCATTCGCTCAGGGCGTCCGGGCCACGCGATAGATCGCACCGGCCTTGTCGTCGGAGACGTAGAGCGCGCCGTCGCTGCCGACGATGACGCCGGCCGGGCGGCCGCTCGAGTCGCCGCTCGTCTCGTCGAGGAAGCCGGTCAGGAAGGGCTCCAGGTCGCCGACTGGCCCGTCGGCCGACCAGGGCAGGCGACCGACGGCGTAGCCGACTTTCGTCGAGCGGTTCCACGAGCCGTGGAAGGCGACGTAGACGTGGCCATCCCAGAACGCCAGCCCGAGCGGCGCCATATGGGCCTGGAAGGTGGCTGCTGGCTCGACGACGTCGTCACAGCCGACGGCGCCGGTCGCCGGATCGGGTGACGTCCCGAACTCCGGGTCGACGATCGTGCCGGCGTGGCAGCGTGGCCAGCCGGCATCGGCTCCATCCTCGACGCGATAGAGCGTCTCGGGCGGCACATCGTCGCCCATCAGGTCCCGACCGTTGTTCGTGGCCCAGGCGATGCCGGTCGCCGGGTCGACGGCGACACCGACGGCGTTGCGCAGCCCGCGCATGAGGACGCGGTCGTTGGCGCCGTCCGCGTCGGTGAGGAGGATGGCCGCGCGCCGAGGATCATCCTCCAGGCACACGTTGCAGGTCGACCCGACGCTCACCAGCAGCCGACCGTCAGGCAGCACGGCGACCGTCCGTGTGTCGTGTCCACCATCGGGTGGCAGGTCGAGGATCGTCCGTCGGCCACGCTCGACCAGATCGGGCCCCAGCTCGACCGCGAACAGGGTGCTGTTGCCGGCGACGAGCAGGGTGCCGTCCGGAGTGAACGCGAGCGAGTGGGCGCCGTCATAGCCGCGACCGACCTCGAAGGCGCCGTCCGAGCGCCCGTCGCGGTCACGGTCGGGCAGCGCCATGACGTTGTCCGCGGCCCGGGTCGCCACGAACAGCGTGCCGTCCGGTCCCACCGCCATGAAGCGCGGCCCGGCCAGACCGGACGCGAACGCCGTGACCTCATAGCCGTCGGGCACCGAGAGTCCGCCGACCCTGCTCGTCCCCGTGTCGAAGTTGGCGCCCGCGAGGCGGAGGACTTGGCCACGGAAGAGCCACAGCAGGCCACCCACGACGATGACCGCGAGCAGCGCGAAGAGGCCCAGGTTGACGATGCGACGCATCACGCAAGCCTAGCTCGATGCCGGCCGGCGTCGCCGCCGCGGGATGCCACGGCCGCCGACCCCTGAGTCGCCGGGGCGGTGTTCGCGTCGGACGGGAACGAGCGCTGTAGCCTGTGCCGCACGCTCCGCGACGCGGCCCGCATCGGCGAGCCGTCGCGCCGCGGGCGGTGCAGGAGGGTACGACGATGGCTGGCATCACGCGCAAGGGCTTCGGCGAGCCCGACGACGAGCTGCCGTTCGTCCACGGCCGCATGCTCGTCCTTCGGCTCGGAGAGGCTGAGGTCTGGCGGTCGGAGCTGGCGCCCGGCTGGAACTGGGACGAAGACCTCAAGCCCTACGCTGAAGGGGCAACGAGCTGTCCGATGGTCCACCACGAATACGTCGTGGCAGGTCGCATCCGCTACCTGACCGACGACGGCGATGAGGTCATCGCGGGGCCCGACGACGCCCTCGACATCCAGCCCGGTCATCGAGCCTGGGTCGTCGGCGACGAGACCTGCGTGCTGATCGACTGGTAGCGCCGTCGGGGTCTCGCCTCGCCGGACCGGGGCGTCAGGCGCTCTGGGCGTGGATCTCGGAGGTCGACAGGTTGGGCGGCGCGACCGCCAGGCCCGCTTTGCCGCGGTGCTTGACCGCGTACATGGCGGCGTCGGCTGACTGGAGCACGAGGTCGGCCGTCGTGCCCGTGAGCGCCTCGCCGGGACCGCCGGCGATGGCGACGCCGATCGACACCGTCATGTCCAGGCTCTCGCTGCGCACGCGGAACGGGACCTCGAGCGCGGCCAGGATGCGCTCGGCCACGAGCGTCGCCTCCTGTCGCGTGGACAGATCCTCGAGCAGGATGGCGAACTCGTCGCCGTGCAGCCGAGCGGCGGTGTCGCCGGGTCGCGTCGAGTAGCGCAGCCGATCGGCGACCTGGACCAGGAGCTCGTCGCCACCGGCGTGTCCGAACCGATCGTTGACCTGCTTGAAGTCGTCGATGTCGACGTACAGGATGGCCAGCAGCTCGTCGCTCCGTCGACCCAGACGCACGATGGCGTGCTCGATGCGGTCCTCCAGCAGGCGACCGTTGGGCAGGCCGGTGAGCGGGTCGTGGAAGGCGCGCACTCGCGTCTCTTCGTACAACCGTGCGTTGTCGAGCAGGATGGCGGCCTCGGCCGCCAACGTCTGTGCCAGCTCCAGCCGACGCTCGTCGAAGCGCTCGCTGACGACGCTCGTGAGCTCGACCGACCCGATGGCGCGCCCGCGGACGACGAGCGGGATCATGACCATCGAGCGCTGGCCGATCGAGGTCAGGTAGGCGACCTCGGATGGATCCGCGCTTGGATCGTCGACAGCCACGACCATCAGCTCACCCGTCTCGAGCAGCCGCCGCGTGGCCGGGAAGTCGGAGAGGGGGTAGCTTGGCTCGATCTCCGCGGCGCGGGCGGGCGGGTGGTAGCCGGCTGTCAGGAGTCGGTCGCTGGGCTCGTCCCAGATGCAGATGCCGCACTCGTCGGCGCCCATCGCCTCGGCCAGGTGGCGCGCCATGCGCTGGCCGACCTCGGCCGGGTCGAGCGTCTGGGCCAGGTCGCGCGACATCGAGGCAAGGCCGGCCAGCTCGCCGACGGCATCGCGGAAGCGGGCGGCGACCTGGTACAGGAGGACCATCGCGATGCCGGCCGCGGCGATCATGGCGGCGATCGCCAGGGCATCGCTGATCGCGGCCGGATACGGGCTCCTGCCGTCATTGACGACGACCACGACGACACACAGGACGCTCGACGTGGCGGCGATGATCATCAACGAGAGCAGGCGCCGGCGGTCGACGTAGGCGAGCCCGAAGAGGACCGCCAACGATGTCGCCGCTGCCAGCACACCGAACTCGGCCGGTTGGCTGGCCACCGCGATGATGTGGATGCCGAGCATGCCCATCGCGACCTGGTAGGCGAGGTCGCCGACCGACCCCCGATCGAGCGATGGTCGGACGACGAAACGCGACCAGATCGCGAACGCCGCCAGGGCGACACCTGCGACGGCCGGGCCCCATGCGCTGAGCGCGACGGCGGCGACGAGCTCGAAGATCGCGAATCCGAGCACGACCGGCGTCAGCCAACGTAGGAAGACGGCCAGCTCGCGGCCCTGACGGGCGGGGTCGAGCAGGAACCTGGGGTCGACGATCGGCCGAGGCGTGCGCATCCCGCGCACCATCCGTCCTGCAGCCGTCCGGCGCCGTCCACCGAACGTACCGGAAGGATGGCACCGGAGGTCCATGGTGCGGGGTGTCAACCGGCCGGCGATGCCACCTCACGGCAGGGATTCGCGAGCACGCCGATGCCCGCGATCTCGACCTCCACGATGTCGCCATCACGCAGGAAGCGACGCGGCTCGCGCCAGACGCCGACGCCCGATGGCGTACCAGTCAGGATCGCGTCGCCCGGCTCGAGGGTCGAGGTGCGCGAGACGTGCGCGACGATCTCGGCGACGCTGAAGATCATGTCGCGCGTGTGGCCGTCCTGGAGGGTCACGCCGCTGACGGTCGTGCGGACGGCCAGCGCCTGTGGATCGGGCAGCTCGTCGCGCGTCACGATCCATGGTCCCAGGGGACAGAACGTGTCGAGGCTCTTGCCGCGGACCCACTGACGGTCACCGAACTGGAGGTCGCGCGCCGAGACGTCGTTGGCACAGGTGTAGCCGAGCACATGGTCGAGCGCGGTCGCCGCGGGCACGCTTCGGGCGCGGCGCCCGATGACGACCGCCAGCTCCCCTTCGTAGTCGACCTGCGACGTGATGGCGGGATCCCACGAGATGGCCGCGCCCGGCGCGACCACGCTGGTCGGAAACTTGGCGAAGATGAGCGGCGCCGTCGGCGGCTCGACGCCCTGCTCGCGGGCGTGCGCGTGGTAGTTGAGACCGATGGCCACGATCTTGCCCGGTCGCGGCACGGGCGCCAGCAGCTCCAGCTCGTCGAGCGGCGTGCCGGCGGCCGCGATGTCGGGCGCCGCACGCGCGGCAGCGACCGACAGGGCGGCGACAGCCTCGTCGCCCGCCGCGAGCAGCTCGGCCATGGTCGCCGGGCCTCCGGCGACGAGGTCCCGGGCGGGCATCGCCCGGTCGCCCTCCACGATGCCGAGCGTCGCTTCGCCGGACGGGCGACGGAACGAGATCAGGCGCATCGACTCGCCCTCCGCCCTAGCTCGCCGTCGCGGCCGTCAGAGGGACCGGTCGGGGAGCGGTCTGCGCGATGATGACCCCGACGATGACGAGCGCCCCGCCGAGCAGCTGCACGGCGGTCAACGTCTCCCCGAAGAGCAGCACCGCGAGCGTGATCGTGTAGATCGGTTCGACCGTGCTGATGAGCGCCGCCTGGGCCGCCCCGACCCGACGCGTGCCCGCATAGAACGTCTGGATGGCGATGGCCGTCGAGATCACGCCGATGCCGATGAGCCCGAACCAGGCCGCCTCCGGCACCGCCCACGGCACGGTCGGCCGGCCGGTGGCCGTGGCGAGCACGAAGAAGACGGCCCATGTCGCCGTCATCATGAGCGCCGATGCGGGCGCCGGCTCGGTCTCCTCGGCCGCCTCCATCGCCTCGGGCGGCAGCGCGTCCTCGACCTGCGGCCGCTCACCCGCGAGCCTGGCCGAGAGGATGATCCAGCCCGCGTAGATGATGGGCGAGGCGAGGGCCAGCGCGATGCCCGAGATGGGCGGCATGGCGTCGGGCGAGACTCCGCCGACTGCGAGCACGACGCCGAAGGTCGCGATGCCCAGCGCCAGCCACGGACGCCGGCCTGGCAGGCGCCGTCCCCAGCGGAGGGCCAGCACGGCAACGATGGCCGGGTAGAGGTAGACGATGACCGCGGCCAGCGACGCCGGCACGGTCTCGAGCGCCGCGTAGTACGTGCCCGAGTTGGTCACATAGAGGATGCCCAGGGCGAGCAGCACGAGCAGTCGCCGTCGCGAGATGCGGCGTAGGGCCGCCCGATCGGCGCGTCGAGCCAGCAGCCACGCCCAGCCGACGGCGGCGCCGAACAGGAAGCGCCAGGCCAGCAGGCCGAGCCAGTCCATGCCTGCGGCGTAGACGGGCTTCGCGAACAGGGCGCCCGACCCGAAGGCGCACGCGCTGACGATGACGAGGGTGATGCCCAGCGCGTGACCGCGGCCGGCCGCGGCGGCGGCCACCTAGCCGATGAGCGTGACGAGGTGGTGCGACAGGTCGCGCGCCGAGATGATTCCGGTCGCGCGGCCGCCGCTCACCAGCGGGATGTGCCGGAAGCCACCGAGGGCCATCTTGTGGATGGCGACCGCGATGGTGTCGTCGCCGCGCAGCACGACGGGGTCGGGTGTCATGACCTCGCTCACCCGCACACCGGCAAGGGTTCGGCCACCGAGCTTGTGCACGAGGTCGCGCTCGGTGAGGATGCCGACCAGCCGGTCGGCCTCGACGGTCACGCAGCCGATGCGATGCTGCTGCATGAGTGCGACCGCGGCCGCCACCTCATCATCAGGCCCGACCGAGACCGGCCGACGCGGCTGGAGGTCGGCGAGATGTTCGCTCAGCAGCACGGCGCCGACGTCGCCGCCGGCGCCGGCCGGGAGGCCGGTGGCGCGCAGGTCGGCGCCGCAGTTCTCGCACTCGTCCGAGCCGGCGATGTTGTCGGTCTGGCAGACGGGGCAGATCACGCGTCGTCCGCCGCGCTCAGGAGACCGTCCATGTCTCGCCGCTGTCGAGCAGCTGCCGGAGGTCGCCGTCGCCGCGCTGGGCCACGACCGCCTCGATCTGGCCGGTCATCAACTCATCATGTGTCGGCCGCGTGACGTCTCGCAGGACGCCCACGGGGACCGGGTACTCGGGCCACCACATGCGCGAGAGCATGAACGCGAGATGCGGGTCCTCGGCCTGCTCGTCGTGGACGAGGAGGTCCTGCTCGGTCACGCCGCCACCCAGTTGGACGACCTCGGGGTGGAGGCCGTTCAGACGGATGCCCCGGTCACGATCCTTGCCGAAGATCATCGGCTGGCCGTGCTCCAGGATGAGCATCCGGTCCTCGCGCACCTCTCGGTCGGTGAAGTCACGGAACGCACCGTCGTTGAAGATGTTGCAGTTCTGGAGCACTTCCGTGAACGCCGAGCCTCGGTGGAAGCCCGCTCGCGCGAGCGTGGCCTGGAGATGCTCGGTGTGCGTATCCACGGACCGGGCGACGAACGTCGCCTCGGCCGCCAGCGCCAGCGAGAGCGGCATGACCGGCCGGTCGATGGTCCCGTCGGGCGTGGACTTCGTGCGTTTGCCGAGCTCGGACGTCGGGGACGCCTGCCCTTTGGTCAGCCCGTAGATCCGGTTGTTGAACATGACCAGCTTGACGTCCACGTTGCGCCGCATGGCATGGATCACGTGGTTGCCGCCGATCGAGAGGGCGTCGCCGTCACCGGTGATGACCCAGACCATGAGGTCCGGCCGGGCGGCCTTGAGGCCCGTGGCCAGTGTCGGTGCTCGGCCGTGGATGGTGTGGAAGCCGTACGTGTTCATGTAATACGGCAGGCGGCCGGAGCAGCCGATGCCGCTGATGAAGACGATGTTCTCCTTGGGATAGCCGAAGTCGGGCATGACCTTCTGGGTCTGGGCGAGGATCGAGTAGTCGCCGCAGCCCGGGCACCAGCGGACCTCCTGGTCCGAGACGAAGTCCTTGCGTGTCAGCTGGATGGTCATCGGCCGGCCAGCAGCTGCTCGGCGCGCTCGTGGATCTCGGCGATGCGGAAGGGCTTGCCACGCACGCGGTCGTATCCCACCGCGTCGACGAGGTATCGCGCCCGCAGGAGCATCAGCAGCTGGCCGAGGTTGATCTCCGGCACGAGCACCTTGTCGTACCGCGTGAGCACGTCACCCAGGTTGGACGGGAACGGGTTGAGGTGACGGATGTGGACGTGGGCCACGCTCTGGCCCTCGGCAAGGAGGCGTTCGGTGGCGCTTCGGATGGCGCCGTAGGTCGAGCCCCAGCCGATGATGAGCAACTCACCCTGGTCGGCGCCGAAGGGCACCAGGTCGGGGATGGAGTCTGCGATGCGGGCCACCTTTTCGGCCCGCAGCAGCTGCATCCGGTGATGGTTGTCCGGGTCGTAGCTGACGTTGCCAGTGATGTCGGCTTTCTCCAGGCCTCCGATGCGGTGCTCGAGGCCGGGCGTGCCCGGGATCGCCCATGGTCGCGCCAGCGTGACCGGATCCCGATCGTAGGGATGGAAGGTCGCGCGGTCGGTGGCGTTGGCGACCTCGATCGGCGCCAGGTCGTCGACGTCGGGCAGCCGCCAGGGCTCGGAGCCTGTGGCCAGGAAGGCGTCGGAGAGGTAGACGACCGGCGTCATGTAGGTCAGCGCGATGCGCCATGCCTCGATGGCCACGTCGAAGCAGTCGGCCGGCGTGGCTGGCGCCACGACCGGCATCGGCGAGTCGCTGTTGCGCCCGAAGAGGACCTGCAACAGGTCGGCCTGCTCGGTCTTGGTGGGCATGCCCGTGCTTGGTCCGGCGCGCTGGATGTCGGCCACCACGAGCGGCAGCTCGACCATCACGGCCAGCCCCATGGCCTCCGACTTGAGCGCCACACCGGGGCCTGACGTCGCGGTCATGCCCATCGCCCCGCCGTAGCTGGCGCCGATGGCCGCGCCGATGGCGGCGATCTCGTCTTCGGCCTGGAAGGTCTTGACCCCGAAGTGCTTGTAACCCGAGAGCTGGTGGAGGATGTCGCTCGCCGGGGTGATGGGATACGAGCCGTAGAAGAGCGGCCGGCCGGCGAGGCGCGAGGCGGCCACGAAGCCGAGCGCCGTCGCCTCGTTGCCCGTGATGTTGCGATAGCGACCGGGCTTCAGGTGGGCAGGGGCCACGCGGTAGTGCGTGTGGAAGATCTCGGTCGTCTCGCCGAAGGCGTAGCCGGCCTTGAGCGCTCGTTGATTGGCCTCGACGACGATCGGGCGCTTCGAGAACTTGTCCTCGATCCAGCGCAACGTCGGGTCCATGGAGCGCTCGTAGAGCCAGAACATGACGCCCAGGGCGAAGAAGTTCTTCGTCAGGTCGACCTGCTTCGAAGTCATGTCCAGTCCCTCGAGCGCGCGGGCGTTGAGGGTCGAGATGGGGATCTCGAAGAGCGTGTAGTCCTTGAGTGAGCCGTCGGTCAGCGGATCGCTCGCGTAGCCGGCCTTGGTCAGGTTGGCGGTCGTGAACGCGTCGCTGTTGACGATCAGGGCGCCGCCCGCAGGCAGATCCATGACGTTCGTCTTGAGCGCCGCCGGGTTCATGGCCACGAGCACGTCGGGCTGATCGCCGGGCGTGTGGATCTCGTTGCTCGAGAAGCTCAGCTGGAAGCCGCTCACGCCCGGCAGCGATCCGGCCGGAGCGCGGATCTCGGCCGGGAAGTCGGGCAGCGTGCTGATGTCGTTGCCGAAGACGGCCGCCGTGCGCGTGAACTGCGTGCCGGTCAGCTGCATGCCATCGCCGGAGTCGCCGGCAAAGCGGATCGTGACGCGGTCGAGCTCCTGGACCGCGGGCTGAGCGGGAGTGGCGACGCGGGTCGTCACGCCCCGTCCTGCGCATCGAGCCGCTGGTGGGGTCGCGGCGGCAGGTTGAGGATGGCTTCGGGGAACGCCTCGGCTACGTAGGCCAGGATGTCCTGCTGTCGGAGCAGGCCGGCGATGCGCCCCTCCTCGTCGACCAGCGGCACATGCCGATAACCGCCGCGGTCCATGAGCGCGAGCGCCTCGCCCATCGTCGCGTCCGGCGTCAGCGCGTCCGGTCCCGCGGTCATGAAGTCGTCAACGGCGGCCGTCAGGTCGACGTCCCGCCCGAGGACCTTGAGCAGCACGTCGCGTTCGGTCAGGATGCCGGCCAGGGCTCCGTCGCCGGCGACGAGCAGGCAGTCGGCTCGAACCTCCTGGATGGCGGCGATACCCTCGGCGATGGTGGTGCCGCGCTGGACGACGATGGGGTCGCGACGCATGACGACTCGGACGCGTTCGCTGCGCAGATCTCGCGCTGCGTGATCGCCTGGCATCGGCCGGGCGTCGGTGTCCGAGGCGACGTCCGGACTGGGGCCGGTGGTCGTGCTCACGGGCAGAGTCTAGCGCGCTCGGCCGACGAGGCGGCGCGGCTATCATCGATCGCGTGGCACGCATCGCGGTCGTCGCCGATGACCTCATCTGGGCCAGCCGGCTGACCGACGCCGTACGGCGGACCGGCGGTCAGCCCGTCGCCCTCGCCGGCGCCGCGGCCGACGCCGCATCCGTGGCCGGCTGCGTCGGAGCTCTCGTCGACGTCGCGCTGGTGACCGCCGATCCGATGACGGTCATCGCCGCCGTGCACGCCGGTGGCGTGCCCATCTTGGCTGTTGCCGACCACGACGACGTCGAGCTCCGCAAACGCGCCCTGGCCGCTGGTGCCGATCGCGTGCTCGCCTACCGCAAGCTCTACGAAGATGGCCCCGGGGTCATCTCGAGCTGGCTGGCCCGCACGGCCGGCGCCACGTGACGACGATCGACGGCGGCGTCCCCGCGGCGCGCTTCACCCAGCGAATGGCTGCCGCCCAGGAGGCGATGGCGGACGGGGGCGTGTCGGCGCTGCTCATCGGTGTCGGACCGGAGCTCCGTTGGCTGACGGGCTACGCCGCGTTGCCGCTCGAGCGCCTGACGATGCTCGTCCTGCCGGTCGACGGCCCGGCGACGCTCGTCGTGCCCCGACTGGAGCAGGCGCCGGCGCTGGCCTCGCCGGCCGCAGCGGCGGGGGCCCTCGCCGTCTCGGCATGGCAGGAGACGGACGATCCGATCGAGCGCGTGGCCGAGTCGATGCCGCGGCACGTGCCCGGTCGCCTGCTCCTCTCGACACATCTCTGGGCCCTCCACGTCCTGCGCATCCAGCGCCGTTTCGCCGGCGTCGACCTGGGCCTCGCGACCGAGGTCATCGCGGTGCTGCGTGCCGTCAAGGACGCCGACGAGATCGCCGCGCTGCAGGCCGCCGGCGCGGCCGCCGACCGCGTGGTCGAAGCCACCGCCGCCGGCCGGCTGCTCGAGCGGAGCGAGGCCGATGTGGCGCGGGAGGTGCGGCGCCGTCTCGAGGACGAGGGCCACGACGAGGAGACCTTCGCCATCGTCGCCGCCGGTCCGGACTCCGCCTCGCCCCATCACCATCCCGGCGACCGACGCATCGCGCCTGGTGACGCGATCGTGCTCGACATCGGCGGGGTGCGCGGCGGCTACTGTTCGGACACGACGCGGACGCTCTGGGTGACGGGCGATGGCGAGCCGCCCGACCCCGACTTCCGCGCCCGGTATGACGTCCTGCGCGAGGCGCAGGCGGCAGCGACGGCGGCCGTCCGGCCGGGCGTCCCATGCGAAGGCATCGATGCGGCCGCGCGGGCAGTCATCGCGAACGCGGGCTACGGCGATCGCTTCATCCATCGGACCGGCCATGGCATCGGCCTCGAGGTCCACGAAGAGCCCTACCTCGTGGCCGGCAACGCCACGCCACTCGAGGTCGGCCACGCCTTCAGCATCGAGCCAGGCATCTACGTCGAGGGGCGCGATGGCGCCCGCATCGAGGACATCGTGGTCTGTGGTCGGGACGGTGCGCGACCGATGAACGACACCAGCCGGGAGCTCTTCGTGGTGCGCGGCTAACCGGTCATCAGCGCAGGCTCGGAGCCGGGCGTATCATCGCGACCACCGATGAGCGAGCCCAACGACCACATCGTGACCATCGCCGATGCCGCAGCCCGGCCGGCGACGGCCGGCGTCCAGCCGCCGAACGGCAACGGACACGCCGGCGACCAGGAGCGCGGCACGACCGCCGCCCAGCTGCGCCGCTTCATCAAGTCGCGCCCCTACGTGCCGATGCACGAGCTGCGCCGGCGCTTCGAGCTCAACGGCGAGTGCGACGACGTGGTCGCCATCGCGACGTCCGACGGTCGGGCGTACATCGGCCTGCCCGAGCGCGAGGGCCGCTTCATGGCCGACCTCGTCCGCCAGGGTGAGGTCGGGCTGGAGCTCGGCCATGACCCCGAGACGCCCATCGTCGTGGGCGTCTTCCCCATGCGACCGGTGGGCCGCTGACCGAGCCCTGACCGGCAGGTCGTTCAGGCTCGCTCATAGGCCTGGCGCAACCAGCCGACGACCTCGCCGTCGACCTCGTCGACCCCTGTCAGGCGGATGCGATGGGTGCACATGCCGCCTGCCACCTCCAGTCGGCCGCTCGCCGGCTCACCCTTGAGGTTGATGCCCAGGTCGATGCGCGTCGCGGTCGTGGGCTCGACGAGCGCGAACTGGCGCGAACGACGAAGGCTGACGCTCGCCTTCTTGGGCGCCACGTCGACATCGCTGCCGAAGGTCGCCACCTCGGCCAGGATGCGCTCGAGGATCGGTCGCAGCGGCGCCTTCGGGCCCGCGTACTGGGCTTCGATCAGCGCGTCGCCATCCGGCGCCGCGCCCGCTGTCGCATAGGTCTGCGCGATGAGGTTGGCGTAGCCGTGGGTGATGCCGTGGTCCTGCTTGAGCATGCTCACGATCTCGCTGTGGCGCGTCAGCCCCGATGCGCCGATGACCTCCGCCCACCCGGCCAGGCTCCGACCCGTCGTCGTCGGCAGGTTCGCGATCATGGCGGCGGTCTGCTCCTCTGGCGTCGACATCGCTGTGTCCTCCGTGTCGGGCGTCGGGCGGCGATCGATGCCCGCGTCTGCGCCCATGATGCCGACGAACCAGCGATGCCGGACTCGACCAACCGATCCGCCGGTTCGCCCAGTCAGTCCGTCAGGCGTGTGACCGGCAGCGCGATGCCCTCCCGGGCGAGCAGGTCCCGCTTGACGTCGAGCGCGTCCGGGCCGCCCCCGTAGCCACCGATCGAGCCGTCCCCCGCGACGACCCGGTGGCAGGGCACGAGCAGCCAGAACGGGTTTCGCCCGAGCGCCGCGCCGACCGCCCTGGCGGCGCCTGGCGCGCCGATGCGCCGGGCGAGTCGGCCGTATGACGTGACCTCGCCTCGGGCGAGCGTCCGCGCGCCTTCGAGCACGCGCCGGTCCCAGGCCGAGACGCCTCGCCAATCGAGCGCCAGCTCGGCTGGCTCACCGCCATCGTCGATGACCGCGACCGCAGCCAGGGCCGCCTGCAGCAGGGCATCGTGGGCGTGCGCCGGCTCGTCGACCGCGATGGCCGAGGTGCGCACCCGGAGGCGCTCGGCGACCCGGCGCGCGACGGCGACCGCTGACCAGTCACGCTCGATGGCCACGACGCCCCGCGAGCTGACGACGACGTGGACCGGTCCCCACGGGCTGGCCGCAGTGGCCAGCACGGCCGCGGGTCGGTCGATGGGCCCATGCATGGTCGGGAGTATCGCCCTTGGTATACTCCCGGGGAGTATGTCAAGCGACGCCACAGCAGCCGGCCATCCGGCCACGACCATCGAGATGGTCCTGCCCATCGAGGGCATGACCTGCGCCTCGTGCGTCAATCGCATCGAGCGCTTCCTGACACGGGCGGACGGCGTCGTCAGCGCGAGCGTCAATCTCGCGACGGAGCGCGCCACGGTCCGGGTGGATCCGAACGTCGCGGGGCGTGCTGAGCTGACGGCCGCGGTCCAGGCAGCCGGCTACGAGGTCCGGCAACCGCCGGCGCCCGCGACCGACTGGGTCGCGACGGGTCTGGCCGCGGAGCTCGATGCGGATGCCGTGGCGAAGGATGCCGAGCTGGCCGACCTGCGGCGGCGGGCCATCGTCAGCCTGGTCATCGCGGCGGGCATCATGGCCCTCATGTTCTGGCCCGCCCGACCGATGGGCATGGAGGCCACGAACCTGCTGGTGCTCGTGCCGGCGACATTCGTCCAGTTCTGGGCTGGTGGGCGCATCCTTCGGGCGGCCTGGAAGGCCGCCCGTCATGGCGATGCGACGATGGATACCCTGGTCACCATCGGGACGCTCGCCGCCTGGGCCTACTCGACCGTGATCACGATCTGGCCGTCCATCGTCATGGCCGCCGGGCTGGAACCCGAGACCTACTTCGACTCGAGCACGCTCATCGTCGGCCTCGTGCTCCTCGGGCGCTGGCTGGAGGCCCGCGCCAAGCGCCAGACGGCGGGCGCCATCCGGGCACTCATCCGCCTCCAGCCACGCACAGCAAGGGTCGTGAGGGGCCGAGATGAGGTGGATGTGCCCGTCGAACAGGTCGAGGTCGGCGATCTCGTGCGCGTGCGTCCTGGTGAGCCGATGCCGGTCGACGGCATCGTGACCGAGGGCACATCGGGCGTCGATCAGTCGATGCTCACGGGCGAGGCGATGCCCGTCGAGCGGACTGTCGGCGACGAGGTCATCGGCGGCACCCGCAACGGACGCGGCACGGTCGTCGTGCGTGCGACCCGCATCGGGTCGGAGACCGTGCTCGCGAGCATCGTGCGCATGGTCGAGGACGCCCAGGGATCGAAGGCGCCCATCGAGGCGCTGGCCGACCGCATCAGCGCCGTGTTCGTGCCCGTCGTGCTCGTCCTGGCGGCCGTCACGTTCGGTGTCTGGCTCGTGATCGGCCCCGCGCCCAGCTTCACGCTCGGGCTGGTGGCCGCCATCACGGTGCTCATCATCGCCTGTCCGTGCGCCATGGGCCTGGCAACGCCGACGGCCGTCATGGTCGGCACCGGCCGCGCTGCCCAGGCAGGCATCCTCATCCGCGGCGGCGACGTGCTCGAGCGTGCCGGGCAGGTGGACGTGGTCGCCTTCGACAAGACCGGCACCCTGACCGCCGGCCGACCGGCGGTCACCCGCGTCGCGCCCGCCGAGGGGGTCGACGAAGCGACGCTGCTCGAGTTGGCCGCCGCCGCCGAGCGCGGCTCCGAGCATCCGCTCGCCGGAGCCATCATCGCCAGGGCGCGCGAGGACGAGCTTGGGTTCTCGGTGGCGACGGACTTCGAGGCCCTGCCCGGCCAGGGGATCCGCGCGGTCGTCGGGGCGCATGCCGTGACCGTCGGCAATCGCGGCCTCATCGGGGCGACCGTCGCCGCGGGCGACCTCGAGGTCGTCGCGACGGACGCGGCGGCAGCGGGGCAGACGGCGGTCTTCGTGGCCGCCGACGGCCGGCTGCTCGGCCTGCTCCTCATCGCCGACCCCGTCAAGCCCGAGGCGGCCCCGGCCGTTCGCGATCTGGCCGCAGGTGGGACCGAGGTGTGGCTGATCACCGGCGACAGCAGCGGCACCGCGGCGGGCGTCGCGCGTGCGCTGGGCATCCCGCCGGACCGCGTCCTGGCGGAGGTCCTGCCCGGCGAGAAGGCCGACCGTGTCCGAGCGCTCCAGGCGAGCGGCCGGGTCGTGGCCATGGTCGGCGATGGCATCAACGACGCGCCGGCGCTCGCCCAGGCCGATCTCGGCATCGCCATCGGCACCGGCGCCGACGTGGCCATCGAGGCGTCCGACGTGACGCTCGTCGGCGGCGACCCGAGGCTGGTCGCCTCGGCCATCGCGCTCTCGGGT
The DNA here is from genome assembly GCA_036559965.1 of Candidatus Limnocylindrales bacterium. Classification (GTDB taxonomy): domain Bacteria; phylum Chloroflexota; class Limnocylindria; order Limnocylindrales; family CSP1-4; genus CSP1-4. The sequence goes on along the minus strand of DATBSD010000109.1, from coordinate 17,792 downwards.
CGCACGATGCGCGTCATCCGCGAGAACCTCGCCTGGGCGTTCGGCTACAACCTCGTGCTCATCCCGGTCGCGATGGGCGTCCTCTACCCGTTCATCGGCCTGACGCTCAACCCGGTCCTGGCCGCCGCAGCGATGGCCTTCTCCTCGGTCAGCGTGGTGCTCAACTCCCTGCGTCTGCGGCGAGTCGATGTCCGCGTCGGCTGACGACCGGCCAAGCGGGCCGCTCTCGAGCGCAGCACAAGCGGCACTCGAAGCGGTCCATATTGCGTTTGCCGATGCGCCGCGGCCGACCGACCCGGAGCTGCTCCATCCCGACGCCGGTGATGACGGCGACATCGTCGCGCTCTATACCCGTGACCGCTGGCAGGACGTGCCCGATGCGACGATCGAGGGCGAATATGCGGCGCTCTTCTTCCTCAGCGCCGGCGGCTTTCGCTGGTACCTGCCGGCATGCCTCTCATGGGTGCTGCGACATCCCGACAGTGGCGCTGCGGTGGAAGGCGCGACGCTCATGGCGTTGACGCCGCCGCTCGACGAGCCGCTGCGGTCCTTCGGGCGCTCGAAGTTCGTGCTGCTCGACGATGGCCAGCGCGAGGCCGTGCGTGGCGCCCTGAAGGCGATGCACGCGAGCGACGAAGTCGAGGGGGCACTCGGGCACTGGGCCTGAGCGGCCGTCCGGTACCCTGTCGGCGATCGTGACCGTCGCAGCGTTCGAGGCGATCCTGGACCGGATCCTGGGGCCGGTGGTCGAGGGCGTCCTGCTGCCGACCTTCGATCCCCAGCCGTGGCTGATCGACGGGGCGCCTGATGGCGCCGAAGGTTCGACGATCGCGCTGACCGCGGCCTTCCTGGTCGCGCTCGGCGGTCCCACCCAACGGTCGCATGCGCCAGCGATCGCCCTGCTCGAGCATCCACCGGCCGCGGCTCCGTCCGGCCTGGCAGCGCTCTACCGTCGGTGTCTCGAGCTCATCCGTGCCGAGATCGAGCAGGCGGCCGGCGCGGATGCCGCCCTGGCGACCCGACTAGCCGCGGCCGCTGAGGGCCTGGCCGTCAGCGACGAGACGGATGCCGGCGATGTCGCCGAGCTCGTCTGGTCGGTCTTCTGCCCCGAGGCCGTCGGCATCCGCGGCCACGAAACGGAACGCGAGTCGGCGTTGCGCTCGAGGCGCAGCGTGACGATCGCGACCCCCAACCCGCGACCGATCGACGACCCCGCCAGCCAGATCCTGTTCACGTCGAATGTGCTGCTGACGGTGCCGGCGTCATCGACGTCGATCGATGCGCTGCCCTACCCGGCGGACCTTCGCCGCGACCTGGCGCTGGCCAGCGCGACGGCCCAGGAGCACTGGTACGACCACCCCATCCAGATCGGCGTCGAGCCGGCCGGCAACGAGCTCCTCTACGGCCTGCACCAGCTCGACCAGGCGGTCGCCTTCGAGCGCCGCCGCCGGCCATCGACCGGCCGCGCGACGTGTCTGCTGTCGGTCTCGGTCACCCACCCGAGTCTCCACGGTGTCGCCGGCCGGTACGTCGAGACGGAGCTGCGGGCGTCCGGGCCGCTCAACGACGTCGACCTGTTCGTGTTCACGGAGGGCGACACCGAACGCCTCGTCGAAGAGGTCCTGGCTCCAGCCGCGCGCGCGTTCCTCGCACGTGGGCTCGGGCCGGACCTGGCGGATGAGGATGTCCGCCTGCGCGATGTGTTCGGGGTCGACGGCGCCTACGGCCGGCATTACAGCTTCCTGAAGGCCATCACGGCCTTCTGGCAGGTGCTCATCGACCCGGGCGTCCGGGGCACCTTCAAGATCGATCTCGATCAGGTCTTTCCCCAGGACGTGCTGGTGGCGGAGACCGGCCATTCGGCCTTCGAGCACCTCGAGACGCCGCTCTGGGGCGCCCTTGGTGTCGACGCCGGCGGCCGCGCGGTGGAGCTGGGCATGATCGCCGGCGCGCTGGTCAACGAGCGCGATATCGGTCGGGGCCTGTTCACGCCGGACGTCGCCTATCCGCGGGCGCCGCTGGCGCCCGACCAGGTCATCTTCCTCAGTGCGCTGCCCCAGGCGCTGTCGACGCGGGCCGAGATGATGGAGCGCTACGACGGCGCCGAGCAAGATGGGACGACCGTCTGCCTGCAGCGGGTCCACGTGACGGGCGGCACGAACGGCATCCTCGTCGACGCGCTGCGTCGGCATCGGCCGTTCACCCCGTCGTTCGTCGGACGTGCCGAGGACCAGGCATATCTGCTGTCGGTCCTCGGGTCACGCGCCGAAGATCCCGGCAGGGGCTCTGCGGCCAGCCTCGCCTACCTTCATGCCGCGGGCCTCATCATGCGCCACGATAAGGAGGCCTTCGCGGGCGAGGCCATCGCGGCCGCCGAGGCCGGCAAGCTCATCGGCGACGACGTGCGCGTCCTGCAGTTCTCGGCCTATGCGCAGGCCATCGGGACGCCGCTGACCGATGTCGCCGCGCTCAAGGACATCCTGGACCCGTTCACGGGCGCGTTCATCTCGCGCCTCCCGGTCACGGTCGCGCTGCTGCGATTCGCGTTCCGCATCGTGCGTGCCTTCGACGACGGTCGCGCCGGGCTGGCCGTCGAGCTGGCGCAGGTCGGCGCGCCGCGCCTGGACGCGGCGCTGACATTCACGGGCGGCGATGGCTTGCGCGCGGCGGTCGCCTACGAGCGAGCCGCCTGGGATCACTACTACGACGTCCTGGGGGCGCTCGAATCCGCCCTCGCCGGCGGCGACCAGGCGGCCTTGGACCTCCAGGCTCGCGCCCGCGAGATCGTCGCCCACACCCGCGTGTCATCGGGCGCCGAGCGACCGATCGCCTGACTCGTCAGTTGCGTCGCGCCTCCGTCGTGCCGTCGGGCCGATCGATGAGCTCGATGCCCATGGCGGCCAGCTCGTCCCGCAGCGCGTCGGCGCGCGGGAAGTCGCGCGCAGCCCTCGCTGCCGACCGCTCGACGACGAGTTCCGCTGCGCCGTCGGGAAGCCCGTCAGCGTCCGTCTGATCGGCCGGTCGACCGTCCGGCGGCGGCCAGACGCGATCGAGGTCGAGGCCAAGGATCGCGTCGGCATCGAGGGCCAGCCAACGCCGCTCGTCGGCCGGCAGCTTGGCGCGCAGCGCCTCGCGGACGACGGCCAGGGCGACCGGCATGTCGAGGTCGTCGTCGACGGCGGCCACGAACCGGTCGTGCAGCGCGCGGCCGTCCCTCGACAGTGGCGCCGAGGGCGTGTGCGCGCGATCGTGGACGTCGTAGCCGTCGCTGCCGCCGTGGCCCTCGACCGCCGTCGCGAGGCCCGCAGGTCGGTCGCCCGACGGACGAGCCCGAAGGACGTCGGGCGCCGACCATGGCCCCGAGGCCGGAGCCGGTCCAAGCGTCCGCAGTCGGGCCCGCAGCGAGTCGAGCGCCCGCGCGGCCGCGGTGATCGAGGTATCCGAGTAGTTGAGCTTGCGCCGGTAGTGGGAGGTCAGGCAGAGGTAGCGGAACGCGAGCGGATCGATGCCCTCGTCGGCGAGCTCGGTGATGCGCTGGAAGTTGCCCGCCGACTTGGCCATCTTGCGGCCCGACATGAGCAGGTGCTCACCGTGCACCCAGTGACGCGCGGGCACGCGACCGGTGACCGGCACGGACTGCGCGATCTCGTCTTCGTGGTGCGGGAAGATGTTATCGACGCCGCCGGTGTGGATCTCGAACGCGTCGCCGAGATAGCGGCGCGCCATCGCAGAGCACTCGAGGTGCCAGCCCGGGAACCCGTCGCCCCATCGCGACGGCCACTTCAGCGCCCGACCTTCGCCGGCCGCTTTCCAGAGGGCGAAGTCGGCCGGGTCGCGCTTGCCAGCCTCGACCTCGACCCGGTGTCCCGCGCGAAGGTCGTCGATCGTGTTGCCTGAAAGGCGGCCGTAATCGGGGAAGCCGGCGACCTCGTAGTAGAGCGTCCCGTCCGGCGCCAGGTAGGCGTGGCCGTCGTCCTCGAGCGCCTCGGCCATCGCGAGCATCTCCGGGATGTGCTCCGTGGCACGGGGGAAGACGTGCGCGGGGAGGAGGTTGATGAGTGCGGCGTCGGCGTGGAAGCCGGCCTCGTATGCGTCGGCGATCTCGGCCGTCGACTTGTCCTCGAGCTGGGCGGCCACGAGCATGCGGTCCTGACCGCGATCAAAGCGCTCGTCACGCAGGTGTCCGACGTCGGTGATGTTCTGGACATGGACGACCTCGAGTCCGTGGTAGAGGAGCGCCCGGCGGATGAGGTCGGCAAGCAGGAACGTCCGGAGGTTGCCGACGTGCGCCCAGCGATAGACGGTCGGCCCGCAGGAGTAGAGGCGGATGCGTGCCGCGGCACCCGACGGCGGTAGCTCGAGGGGTTCGACGGCGTCGACCGTCCGCGTGAGCGTGTTGCGCAGTCGCAGGGTCATCCCTGGACGGATCCCGATCCCTCAGGCGGCGGCGGAAAACGGATGACGATGCTCGCCTGACTGCGGACCTGCCCCCGAATGCCGATGCCGGCTAGGCCGACCATGAAGAGGAGCACGGCGAGGGCACCGAGCAAGAGCGAGAAGACGCCGCCGGCCCCGGCCGCCAGCGCCAGGACCGACACGAGTGCCCCGGCCAGGATGGCGGCCACGATCACGAGCAGGCCGATCGATGTCGAAAACCCGTACAACAGTCCGGATAGCGTCGATGACGGCGCGACCGGCGTCCCATAGCTCGTCACGACACCGGCCACGTCGTCATAGGTGCCCGTCGAGATGTACGGCATCGCCTCAGGAGCGAGCTCGGCGTAGCCACGGCGAACCCGGTTCATCGCCTGGACGGCCACGAAATCCTCCCCGTAGGCGTTCGCGACGCGGATCACCGTCGCCAGCGCGACGATCAGGTCGATGCCGAGCACGATGGCCGCGATGATCACCAGGTCGTTGGCCGATGGCAGCGCATTGGAGAGCAGGGCGAGGGCGACGAACGACATCGAGACGAACGTCAGGAACATGCCGACCCGCGTGAATGCCTCGTTGTACACGAGCCCTCGCTGTGAGAGCAGACTGAAGTGCTCGGTCGACAGGACCTGCAGCATCAGTGCGTCCCGATCGCTGACCGTCTGAAGCGCTCCATCCGTGACGGGCGCCCTCGCCGACTCGTTCGGCCGCCGCGGCTCCGGCGCTCGTGGTGAAAGACCTTCGTCCATCATCGTCCCTCCTGCGAGTGGCGCGACATCGCTCGAGGGTCGGCGGCGAACGAGTTCGGCGTCACCGCCAGGCCCTGTCGGCCTTGGGACATCGTGGCACAGGGGACGCGCGGAGGCAGGCGAGGACCTGGCCGCTCCGAAGCCGATCGAGGGCGACAGTCAGTCGTTCGGTCGGCGACCGGTCAGTCGTCGACTCGGCCGGTCGGTCTCGGAAAGTGGGCGACCATGCTGGCCTGGTTGCGCCGGGCCCGCTGGTAGCCCGCGCGGTACGACGCGACGAAGGTCCCGATCGCGACGATCACGCCGACCAGGAACGCGACGTCGCCGGGGGCGCCGACGGCGAGCATGGCGACCGCCCCGAAGGCGCCCGACACGAGGGCCAGGACGAAACCGAGCATGCCTCCCGATGTCGAGAGGCCGTAGATCAGGTTGCTGCGCATCGAAGAGGGGTCCGCGGAGGTGTACGCCTTCAGCACGCTCGTGACATCGTCGTACACGGGCGCGGTGAAGTACGGCTGGGCCTCCGGTGCCAGCTCGAGATAGCCGTGGCGGATCCTGGCCATGGCCTGGACCGCGTGGAGGTCTTCCGTGTTGGCATTGCCGATGCGGATCGCCGTCGTCGCCCCGATGACCACGTCGAAGCCGAGGACGATCGCCGCGATGACCAGGAAGGAGCGTTCGATGTCCATGGCCGTCGAGAGCAGCGCGAGGGCGACGAAGGACATCGAGACGAATGTCAGGAACATGCCGACGCGCGTGAACGCCTCGTTGTAGGCCAGGCTCCGGTGGGTCAGCAGGCTGAAGTGCTCGGTCGCCAGGACCTGCATGACGAGGCCCTCGCGCGACGTGCCGCTGTCGAGGCCGGGGTGCTCCAGCGGCGTGAACCGCTCTCCGGCACTGTCGATGGGGCGCCTTGGCGGTTCCGGCCGCGGCGACAGTCCCTCGTCCATGATCTCGCCCTCCCTCCGTGTGCCCCGGCAGCCCATCGTGCGTCGAGGCCGTCGGGCCATGCTGGCACGATTCCCTCGCCGCGGCCTCGCGACGGTCCGACGTCGATGCCGGCGACGCGCGTACGATGCGTCGGTGGACCTCGCCCTTCTGAACAAGCTCGTCCATGTGCTCGTCGGCTTCGCCTTCGTGGCCGGCATCGTCGGTCGCACGCTGGCCATCCGGCACGCCGCGCGGAGCGACGATCTTGCGCAGGTCCACACGCTGATGACGCTGGGCGGTCGGTTCGAGCGCCTGCTCGTCATCCCAGGCTCGATGCTTGTGACGCTCTTCGGCCTCACGACGGCCTGGTTCCAGGGCTATCCCATCCTCGGCTTCCTTGTCGGCGGGACGACGAACTGGGTCCTCGTCTCGCTGCTCATCGTGGCCTTCATCGTCGTCCTCGTGCCGACGATCTTCCTGCCGCGCGGCCGGATCTTCGAGGCCGCCCTGGCGGCGGCCGACGCGCGCGGTCAGGTGACGCCCGAGCTCCGGGCGGCCTTCGCCGATCGTCAGGTCGCCTTTGCCCGGACGAGCGAGGCCATCGCCATCATCGTGCTCATCGTCATCATGGTCACCAAGCCCTTCTGATGACCTCGCGGGCCATCGCGGACAGCGGATCGGCCGGCGACTTCCGGTTCGTCCTGCCCGTGGACGTGCGTTTCCGTGACACCGACGCGATGGGCCACGTCAACAACGCGGTCTACCTGACCTACTTCGAGGCCGCCAGGGCTGGCTACTACCGTGCGCTATCGGGTCACGCGTTCGAGGGCATCACGGAGCAACCCGTGAGCATCATCCTGGCCAGCGCGACGCTCGACTTCCGATCGCCGGCGTTCTTCGGCGAGCAGCTGCTCGTCGCCTGCCGGGTGACGTGGGCCGGTCGCTCGTCGTTCGAGCTGGCCTATCGCATCAACGTCGACGCCGGCTCGTCGCGCGGGCCGCATCGGCTCGTAGCCGATGGCCGGACGATCCAGGTCATGTACGACTACCGGCGCGGCAGTCCGGTGCGTATCCCGGCCGAGCTGCGCGCGCAGATGGCCGATTTCGAGGGCCGGCCGATCCCGCCGCGACCGACGGAGCTCAGGCCGCGAAGCGCTTGAAGACCGCGACCGCGTTCTGGCCGCCGAAGCCGAAGCCGTTGATGATGGCCGTGTCGATGGTCGCGTTGCGAGCCACGAGCGGCACGTAGTCAAGGTCGCACTCGGGCAGGTCGGGATGCTCGAGGTTCGCGGTCGGCGGGATGATGCCCTCGCGGATGGCGCCGATCGCGGTCATCGCCGACGCCACGCCGGCCGCCCCGAGAAGGTGGCCGATCATCGACTTCGGCGAGCTCACCGGGACCCGGTGAGCGTGGCGCCCGAAGGCCGCCTTGATGGCTCGCGTCTCGGTCACGTCGTTGAGCGGCGTGGACGTGCCATGGGCGACGATGTAGTCGATCTCGTCGGGTGCCAGCTCGGCGTCGGCGATGGCCTTGGTCATGGCCATCGTCGCGCCACGGCCCGTCGGCTCTGGGGCGGAGATGTGGAATGCATCGGCCGTCAACGCTGCGCCCACGAGCTCGGCCTGGATGGTCGCGCCACGGGCCAGCGCGTGCTCGGCCGATTCGACGACCACGACCCCGGCGCCCTCCCCGAAGAGGAACCCGTCGCGGTCCCGATCGAACGGCCGCGACGCATGCGTCGGGTCGTCGTTGCGCTTCGAGAGCGCGCCCATGTTGCCGAGCGCCGCGAAGGCCATCGGCTCGAGCGGCGCCTCCGATCCACCCGCCAGCACGACGTCCACCTCGCCACGCTGGATCATGCGCAGCGCATCGAGGAAGGCGATGACCGAGCTGGCACACGCGGCGACCTGGGTGATGACGGGACCCGTGAGGCCGTAGGCCATCGACAGCTGGCAGGCCGCCATGGAGCCCGACAGGGCAGGGATGGCGAACGGGCTGACCGAGCCCGGTCCCTTCTCGCGCGCGGTGTCGGCGCCGATGATGACCTGGTCGAGGCCACCGCCGCCGGTGTTGACGCACACGGCCACGCGGTCGCGACGCTCGGGGCTCCAGTCGCTGAAGTCGAGGCCCGCGTCGGCGACCGCCTCCCTGCCGGCGGCCATCGCGAAGTGGATGAAGCGGCTCATCCGGCGCGCCATCTTGCGATCCATGGCGATCGTCGGATCGAAGTCCTTGACCTCGGCCGCGATGCGCACGTCGTAGGCCGTGGCATCGAAGGACGTGATCGGGCCGCCACCGCTGACCCCGGCCACCAGGTTGCGCCAGAACGTGGGATGGTCGTTGCCGATGGGCGTCACCGCACCGAGGCCGGTGACGACGGCACGTCGAGCGAGGTCCGGGCTAGGCACGGGCGGTCGGCTCCTGATCGGGCGATGGCGGGGATGGCTGGGATTGTACCGACGCAACGCCGGCCCGCCCGACCCGTGTCTCGGCGGCCCGCGCTTGGGGTAAGGCGCGCCATGCTCTGGGCATGAGTCGAACCCACGCCCGGAGGCCGACGGCGCCGAGACGTGCGAGCAGCGACCGCGGTCGGCTCCAGGCGATGCCGTAGTCCGAGCGCAGTCGCGGCGGCAGGAGCGCCAGGCCGGGCGTGGCAAGGATGTCGATGATCACCGGTGGCAGGCCGAGGATCGGCGGCCGGATGATGGTCGCCGCCAGGCGCTGGGCGGTCGGCGTGACGACGATGGGGCCGTCGGGCGCAAGCATCCTCGCCCAGTAGGCCTCGACCGCCGGCCAGTCGGGCGGACTCACGGTCAGCGGGATGCCCAGCCGCCGACCGACCTCCCGTGCCTCCGACCAGAGCGTCTCGCGCTCACCGCCGGTCAGCGGGCCGACCCACGTCTCGTACGCACGCACGCTCGACCAGACGAGCGTGACCTGGACCCACAGCAGCAGCTCCGGGTCGAGCGCTCGGTAGGTCTCGCCGGCGAGCGTCCGCGCGAGTGGGTCGGCCGCGTCGCCGCGGACGGTGGCGTGGACCCCGTTCAAGCGTCTGATCGCCGCCTCGGCCGTCGGTCCGTCGCCGAAGACGATGGCCAGCGTCGTGCGTAGCGTCCTTCGCAGCCGCGACCACGGATCCGCCTCGAACGCGCTGTGCTGGGCGACCCCCTCGGCGACGTGCGGGTGGGCGATCTGGAGCAGCAGCGCGGCCGGTCCGGCACCCAGCAGGACGGCCTCGCGGTTGACCTTCCAGAGCGGCGAGCCAGGCCCGTGGAAGCCGAGCAGCGGATGCGGCCGCGGAGGGCCCTCGCCGGATCCGGTCGTGCGCTCGTCGGGCTCCGTCACGACAGCCATCATGCCGCCCCGGCGCCGAGTGGGCCGATCAGTCGCCGTCGTAGCGCTTGAAGACGACCGCCCCGTTGTGGCCGCCGAGGCCGATGTTGTCGGAGATGGCGTAACGGATCTCCATCTCGCGCGACGATCCGTGGACCACGTCGAGCTCGATCTCGGGATCAGGATCGCGATAGTTGAGCGTCGCGGGGGCGACCTGGTGGTGGACCGAGAGGGCTGTGAAGACGCCCTCGATGGCGCCGGCCGCGCCCATGAGATGACCGGTCATCGACTTCGTGGCGCTGATGGCGACCTTCGGTGTGTGGTCACCGAAGACCGACCAGAGCGCCTGCGCCTCGCGCAGGTCGCCGAGCGGTGTCGAGGTGCCGTGCGGGTTGACGAGGTCGACCTCGTCGGCCGGTACGCCGTGGCGCTCGAGCGACATCTCGATGGCCCGCCGGACGCCGTCGCCCTTCTCGACGGGCTGGATGAGGTCCCAGGCATCGGCCGCCGAGCCGTAGCCCACGACCTCGCAGTAGATGCGCGCGCCGCGCGCCTTGGCCAGCTCGAGGTCCTCGACCATCAGCCCGCCCGAGCCCTCGCCAAGGACGAAGCCGTTGCGCGTCAGGTCGAACGGCCGCGAGACGGTCTCGATGCCCTCGCCTTCGCGCGGCAGGCCCATGCCTCGCATGTTCGAGAACCCGACGTGGACGATCTCGTGGAGCGGTGACTCGGTCGAGCCGGTGATGGCGGCGATGAAGTCCCCCCGCCGGATGCCCTCGGCCGCTTCGCCGATGTTGTGCGTGCCCGTCGAGCAGGCCGTCACGATGCACATGTTGGGTCCCCGGATGCCGGTCTCGATGGCGATCTGGCCGGACGCCGTGTCGGGCAGCATGTTGGCGATGAAGAAGGGGCTCACGGCTCGCGCACCGCGCGTCTCCCAGGTGTCCTTGTTGTCCATGATGAGCTGTGGTCCGCCACCACCGGAACCGAAGATGACGCCGATGTCGTCGCGGTTCTCGTCAGTGATCTCGAGCCCGGAGTCGGCCAGCGCCTGCCTCGCGGCAGCCACGCCGAGGACGACGTTGCGGTCGGTCCGGCGGACCTCCTTGAAGTTCATCCACGCGCTGGGGTCGAAGTCGTTGACCTCGCCGGCTGCCTGGGCCTCATACGGGGACGGGTCGAAGCGGGTGATCCGCTTGAGCCCCGAGCGGCCCTCCACGAGGTTTTCCCAGGCCGTGGTCACATCCTGCCCGACGGGGCTGATGATGCCCAGGCCGGTGACGGCGACGCGGCGGGTGTAGTCGGGACGGCGCATGCTGGTGTCGGGCCTCCTCAGGTCAGGCCGACGCCGCCACGGCGTCGAGGTCGGGGATGGCCAGCCGTCCGGGGGCAGTGGGGTCGTCGAGGGCGATGGCATCGAGCTCCGGGACGATGCGCTTGATGAGGCCGGTCAGGACCCGACCGGGTCCGACCTCGATGAAGGCGGTCACGCCGGCCGCCGCCATGGCCTGGACGGCGGCGATCCAATCGACGCCCGTCGTCAAGTGCTCGACGAGCTCTGCTCGGCAGGCGTCGCCTGTGGTCAGCCGGTGGGCGTCGGCGTTGGCGAGCAGCGGGATGGCAGGGTCCGAGAACGCGACCGTCGCGAGGACCCGGCGCATGCCGTCGGCGGCCTCGGCCATGAGCGGTGAGTGAGCGGCCACGCTGACGGGCAGCACGATGGCCCGCTTCGCGCCCATGCCCTTGGCGGCCTCGGCGGCGGCTTCGACCGCCGCTCGCTCCCCGCTCACGACGACCTGGCCAGGCGAGTTGCGATTGGCGACGCCGAACACGCCCTGAGCCTGGCCGACGGCCACCAGCTCGGGCAGCCGTGCATCGTCCAGCCCGATGATGGCCGCCATGGCGCCGTCGCGCCCGGATGCCTGCATCAAGCGACCGCGCTCACGCACCAGTCGGATGCCGTCGTCGAAGGCGACGACGCCGGCCGCGACCATGGCCGAGTACTGGCCCATCGAATGGCCGGCGATGAAGGCCGGCTCGAGCGGTGGCCGACCGATCGACGCGAGCGCATCCTCGAGCGACCGGAGGTAGGCGATCGATGTCGCCAGGAGCGCCGGTTGGGCGTTCTCGGTCCGGTCGAGCTCGTCTGCCGGTCCTGCGAACGCGAGGCGGGCGATGGGCTCGCTGAGTGCCGCGTCGGCGGCGGCGAACGTGGCCGCGGCCGACGGGTAGGCGGTGACGAGGGACTCACCCATGCCGACCGACTGCGACCCCTGACCGGGGAAGACGAACGCGACGCTGCCCATGCACTCCTCGTGTGCGGCCTCGACGCCCGCGCTGGATAGCGCCGCGCTGGGCCGAACGCCGGCACGATACCTCCGTGACGGTCCGACCTCCGGAGAACGCGTGCAGGCGTGCACGCATCCACGTCCGAGCCGCTACCCTTGGCGGTGTGGATGGAGACGCGCGGCACAAGGTGCCGGCGACGACGGATGGATCGGTGCGCGGCGACGCGCGCCCTCGCGTCAGCGGACTGTCACCGGTCGTCGAGGCGGCCGGCACGACGCTCCAGAACCCCCTCCAGCTCTCCGATCGCATCGCGATGGGCAAGGCCCTATGGCGCGACCTCGTCATCGGCTTCGCCGCCCAGCTCGGTGAGCTGCGCCTCGGCTTCACCCAACTGGCGGCCCTCTATGCGGCAGCCGGGACGGCCAGCCTGACCATCGCCGACCTGGCCGACATCATCGGGCGCTCGACCTCCGCCACCTCCCGCATCGTCTCGGCGCTCGAGGCACGCGGGCTCGTCGAACGCATCGAAGAGGTCGCCGATCGCCGCCAGCGCCTGGTCGAGGTGACGCCCGACGGGCGTGCGCTCATCGGCGTCATCGATGGCGCTCGGGCGGAGCAGTTCCTGGCCGTCGTGCGGCCACTGCCAGCGCAGGAGCGCGCGCTCGTGGCCATGGGCGTGGCCGCCCTGGCCAGCCACGCGGTGACCCGGCGTGGCCGACTGATCAAGGCGCCCTGAGGACGCCTAGACCACGTCGCCCCAGCTCACCACGCGCTCGACGGCGACGCGGATGATCGGTCGATGCTCGAGATCGTGGGTCGCGTACTGGGGGTAGCGCTCACGCAGGCCGACGACGGCAGCGCCGTGCTCGGAGCGTTCTGACGGTTGGGGCTCGAGGAGCTCACCGTAGCCGTAGACGCGCAACCAGGCGAGCCGCGACCAATCCTCGTCCCAGCGGTCGACGATGAGCGTCAGCTCGGGCAACACGAGCAGGTCGCGCACGCGCGCGACGTCATGCGGGTTGTCGGTGCGCTTGTGTTTCTCGTCGATAGGCGTGTAGAGGATCGGCCTGCCGATGCGGTCGAAGGCGTCGGTCAACGCGTAGCAGACCGGCACCAGCCGCGCGCGGCCATCGGGTGCCGTCGTCGCCAGCACCGCGTGCCGCGCCTCCTCCAGGAAACGGCGTTCAGGTTCGCTCAGGATCTCCGGCCGGCCCACCCGCCCATGATGCCCCAAGCATCATGCCGACGCCGAGGGCTCGCGGCGCGGCGCCGTCACGGCACCTTCGCTGGCCGAGCTCACAAGGGCGGCGTACTTGGCGAAGACGCCCCATGTGAATCGCGGCGCCGGCGGTTGCCAGGCGGCCAGTCGTCGGGCGACCTCGTCGGCGGGCACGTCCAGGTCGAGCGCCTTTCGGCCGACGTCGATGGTGATGATGTCACCTTCCTCGACGGCCGCGATGGGTCCGCCGAGGGCGGCCTCCGGTGCGACGTGGCCGATCATCAGGCCGTGTGTGCCGCCGCTGAATCGGCCGTCGGTCAGCAAGGCCACCGACTCGCCCAGCCCTTCACCGACCAGCGCCGCGGTGACGCCCAGCATCTCGCGCATGCCCGGGCCACCGGCCGGGCCCTCGTAGCGGATGACGACCACGTCCCCGGCCGCGATGCGTTGCGCCTTGACGGCCTCGAAGCAGGTCTCCTCCGACTCGAACACGCGGGCCGGACCGCGGTGGAACGTTCGCTCGTGGCCGGCCAGCTTGACGACACAGCCATCCGGGGCAAGCGAGCCGCGCAGGATGGTCAGACCGCCGGTCGACTTGACGGGCGTCTCGAGCGGTCGGACGACCCGCTGGCCATCGGTCTCCTGGACCGCGGCCGCGACCTCGGCCAGCGTTCGACCGTCGACCGTGGCCGCGTCACCGTGGAGCAGGCCTGGCCGTTTGAGCAGCTCGCGCATGACCAGCCCGACACCCCCGGCGTCGTAGAGGTCCGAGGCGGCGTAGCGACCGCCGGGCATCATGTCGGCCACGATGGGCGTCCGGTCGGCGATGCTGCCGAACTCGTCGATCGTGAGCGGGATGCCGAACTCGCGGGCGATGGCGAGCACGTGCAGGACGCCGTTGGTCGAGCCGCCCGTCGCCGAGATCGAGGCGATGCCGTTCTCGATCGACCGCCGATCGACGATCTGGCTCGGCCGCCGATCGTGCCGCACGAGGTCCATGACGATCTCGCCGGTCCGCTCTGCCGCGTCGTCTTTGAGCGGATCCTCGGCCGGGATGCCGTTCAGGCCGGCGGGTGAGAGGCCCATGAACTCGAGCACGGTGCTCATCGTGTTGGCCGTGAACTGCCCGCCGCAGGCACCCGGTCCGGGGCACGATGCGTTCTCGACGGCGTACAGCTCATCGAGGCTGATCTTGCCTGCCCGGTAGGCTCCGACGGCCTCGAAGACGGTGACCACCGTCGCGTCTCGGCGGCCGTTGAGCATGCCCGGGTAGATCGTGCCGTTGTAGAGGATGGCGGCCGGCAGATCGAGACGACCGACGGCCATGGCAGCGCCGGGCAGCGTCTTGTCGCAACCGACGAGACAGACGAGGCCATCGAACAGGTGGCCCCGCGCGACGAGCTCGATGCTGTCCGCGATGACCTCACGGCTGACGAGCGAGGCCTTCATGCCCTGCGTGCCCATCGTCACGCCGTCGCTGACCGAGATGGTGTTGAACTCCATGGGCGTACCGCCGGCTCGCCGGATGCCCGCCTTGACCGACTCCGCCAGCCGGCGCTGGTTGTAGTTGCAGGGCATCGTCTCGATCCATGTCGTGGCGACGCCGACGATGGGCTTGGCGAGGTCCTCGTCGGTGAAGCCGATAGCCTTGAGCATCGCGCGCGCCGGCGCCCGATCGGGCCCATCGGTGAGCATCGCCGAGTGACGCTTGGCGGGGTCGGTCGCTCGGTCGTACGGATGTCGGCCGTCCGCCGGGGAGCTCGTCTCGGACATGGCCGGAGTGTACGTGGGTCGGTCCCGACCGGGTGGCTCAGACGCCGTCGAAGGTCGATGGGTAGTGCACGCGACCGCGGACGTCGCGACCCCACCGAGCGAGCGGCTTGGCCATGAAGGCGGCGTCCGGCCAGGGCTCGCTCGGGAAGATGCCGTAGCGTGACGCCGGCTTGAACCCGAAGCGCGGATAGAACCAGGGATGGCCGAGCACGACCACGAGCAGCTCCTCGCGTGCCTCGGCCGCGTCGAGGGCAGCCCGGACGAGCGCCGAGCCGACACCCCGACGTTGCCAGTCCGGCCGGACGGCCATGGGCGCCAAGGCCAGGACCGGTTCGTCCGAACCACCGATGGTGATCCGGCTGAGCATGAGGTGGCCGACGATGTGCGGTGCGTCGGTCGCCGGGGCCATGCCCGCAGACGACGGATCGGCCGGCTGGACCACGGCCACGAGGGTCAGGTCCGCGACGTAGCCGGGCGAGGCGCGGATGCGCTCCACGAGGTCCGCTTCGACCCCCGTCGGGAACGCCGCCTCGTTGACGGCTCGGACGGCACTCGCGTCGGCGGGCGTCTCGGGTCGGATGTCCATGGAGGGCAGGATATCGGTCGGCCATCGAGCCGGCCGCAGGGACGGCCGGCGAGGCCACGGAACGCGCCGCAGGCCCCGGGCCCCCCGGCCCGGCACCCGCGCCCCGATGCGAAACGCCCGCAGCGACTCCCCCCGCGTGCGGTGGCTCGGGGTTCCACCACGGTGTCGCTGCGGACGACCCTCATGGTGCCCGCCGCCTCCGTCCAAGTCGATGCACGAAGGATGCAAACAGGCAAGTCGCGGGTTGCACCTTGCACATCCCACGTTCCGCGGAGTTGCTATGCTGCGGCAATGACGTGGCGTGTCCGGCCACTCGATCCGGCGCTCGGCGCAGCCATCCTGGGCGACCTCGATGGCCTCGTGGCGACGGTTGCCGCGGACGTCGGCGAGCCGCCCGGCACCATCCGCTCGACGGTCGAGCTGATCGCGCACCTGCTGGTCGAGACCGAAGATGTCACGGCCACGATCGACCGCCTGCGCCTCGATGGTGAAGCGGGCGCCAGGGCGGGCATGCTCGCGGAGGACCTGCTCGACCGCTACCTGACGACGCTCTGGGCGGTCTGGGAAGCCCGGACACCCGAGGCGTGGGACCGCTCGACGCTGGAGCTCCTCGGCCGGCGCCTGCTCCACGGTGCCGACCTCATGGTCGCCGCCGTCGCGTCGGGCTATCGGACGGTCGACCAGGACCTCGTGGCGCGCGACGCTGAGGCGCGTCGAGCCTTCCTCGAGGAATTGCTCGGGTCGATCGCCGTCGACTCGGCCGCCGCCGCGCGGCTCCGACGCCACGCGCTCCGGAGGGGCGTCGACCCCGACGCCACCTATCGGCTCATCGCCATCTCCGCCGATCGCTCCGACGCCGACGCCGAGGCGGCGGTCGGGCGACTGGCGCTCGCCATCGGGGCACCGTCGACCGGCGAGCGCCACCGGCCCGGATTGCGATTGCCACAGGTCGTCGGTTGGCGCGGCCGCATCGTCGTCCTTGTCCGGGGCGAGTGGCCCGGCCTCGTGCGCCTCCGTGCTGCATTGGACACGGTCCTCGGCGGGTCGTCGGCGATCCACGTCCACGACTGGACGGCGGTCGTCGGCTCCGATGTCGACGGCGTGTCCGGTCTCGCGCCGGCCCTCGCGGCGTTGGTCGAGACCCTGCGAGCCGCTGAGCGGCTCGGCCATCGCGGCTGGCTCGACCACCCCGACGAGCTGGCCGTCGAGCGCCTCCTGCTCATCGACGATCGGCAGCTCGAGGTCGTCGTCGAGCGAGAGCTCGGGCCGATCTTGGCGGACGCGCGGATGGGGGATGAGCTGGTCGAGACGCTGCGTGCGTATTTCGGGGCCGGCGAGAACATGCGCGAGACCGCTCGGCGCCTGGGCCTTGCGAACCGGACGGTCGCCTACCGGTTGGAGCGCATCAAGCGCCTGCTCGGTGGCCCGCTCGACGGCGCGCGCACGGAGCGCCTCGTCGTCGCGCTGCTGGCGCAGCGCATCCTGGCGCGCGTCGCCGTGGCCAGCTGACGCGACGTCGCGGCGTGCTGATGCAGCGTCAGCGCGAGGTCAGGGCTCGACCGTGAACGAGGCCGGTGCCGCCGAGCCGTCGGCCGATCGGATGGTGTAGGTCCCCGGCTCGAGGTCGCCGAGGTCGACGAGCGTCGACTTGGTGACGGCGATCTCGATGCAGATGGCATTCGGATCACCGGTGCCCTCGAAGAGGGCGACGGTGAAGTCGTCGCCGTCGCGCTGGACGTCGACATGGTCCAGCACGTTGCACGGCTCGATGCCGCTCGTCCAGTCGACTTGGGCACTGGCATGACGGCCGTCGACCGCGGGCGTGATCGTCGTGATGACGACCGGCCGGACATCCGCCTGGCCGGGGACCGGAACGATGAACGTGGGCTGCGCCGGTCCCGGGTCGACGGATCCGCCACCGGGCGGCGCACTGACCGGTGCGTCGGGTGGCGGAGTCACCGGGGCGGACGGGTCGAGTGAAGCGCCGGCGCCGGAGCACCCGGCGAGGGTGGTGGCGGCCAGGAGCACCAGGCCACCGAGGCGAAGGCGTCGGTTCGTCGTCATGGGCCGCCAGACGACGTCCACCAGGGCCGGGTTCCCGAGCCTCGGCCGTCGGTTCAGGCCTCGGCGATGGTGATGGTCTGGATGGTCACCGGCTCCTTGGGTCGGTCCTGCGAGCCGGTCGGTGCGGTCGCGATGGCATCCAGGACGTCGGAACCCGAGGTCAGCTGGCCGAAGATGGTGTAGTTCGGCGGCAGGCCGTAGTCGGCATGCATGACGAAGAACTGGCTGCCGTTCGTGTTCGGACCGGCGTTGGCCATGGCCAGCGTGCCGCGCGTGTACTGCAACCGAACGGGCTCGTCACGGAAGCGGTAGCCAGGTCCGCCGGTCCCCGTGCCGGTCGGGTCGCCGCCCTGGATCATGAAACCGCGGATGACGCGATGGAAGATCACCCCGTCGTAGAAGCCGTCGCGGGCC
>DATBSD010000108.1:0-3898 GCA_036559965.1 Candidatus Limnocylindrales bacterium | reverse complement strand
CGCTCGCCGTCGGCCTCGAGAGCGTCGCGGGCGATCCGGAGGAGCTCGTCGGGATCGAACGGCTTGGTCATGTACAGGTTCGCGCCGACCTCGGCGCCACGCTGACGGTCGGCTTCCTGACCCTTGGCCGTGAGGATGATCACGAACACGTCGGACAGCGCGAGCTCGCCCCGCACTGCGTGGCAGACGTCGAAGCCGTTGACCTTGGGCATCATCGCGTCCAGCACGACCAGGCTCGGCCGCCGGTCCCTGATCGTGTCCAGCGCCGCCTGGCCGTCACCGACGGTCAGTAGCGTGACGCCTTCGTCGACGAGGTCCTCGAGTGACTGCTCGATGAGCAGCCGGATGTGAGGCTCGTCGTCGGCGACCAGGATCACGCGTTCCACGGTTCGCTCCCTTCGCGTTGGATGACGACGATCGTCAGGTCGTCGGCCTGCTCGGCACCTGCGGTGAACGCGGCGACCGCCATCTCCAGGGCCTCGAGCGTCGATGCGGCATCGCCACCGGCAGCGACGGACGCTCCAGCGGCGCTTCGCAGCCGCTCCTCGCCGAACAGCTCGCGTTGGTGGTTGCGAGCCTCCGTCAGGCCATCGGTGTAGAGCACGACCGACTCCCCTGGTTCGAGCACGACCGAGCGCGACTCGAGCCCGGCATCGCGGAACGCGCCGAGGATGGCGCCCGAGTTCTCCAGCTCACGGACCCTCCCGCCGGCCGCGATCCAGAGGGGCGGGTCGTGGCCGGCGTTGCAATAGGAAAGGCGACCGCTGTCGAGCTCGATCTCGGCATAGAACGCGCTCACGAACAGCCGGGACCGCCGCTCCTCCATCATCGACCGATTCGTGTTGGCGAGGACCTCGAGGGGGGCGCGGTCGGCCATCGACTCCGCGCGCAGGACGGCACGGGTGTAGGCCATCATGAGCGCCGCCGGCACGCCCTTGCCGGTCACGTCGCCGATGACCAGGCCAAGCCGCTGCCGCGGGACCGCCTGGACGATGAAGTCGTAGAAGTCGCCTCCGACCTGACGCGCGGCGACATAGCTGGCGGCGAAGCGCCAGCCGGGGATGACCGGCGGCGCTGACGGCAGCAGGGTGAGCTGGATCCTGCGCGCGACCGCGAGCTCCTCTTCGAGCTGGAGGCGCCGCGTCTCCCGCTCTTGCATCGATGCGCGCTCGAGCGCGATGCCGGCCTCGCCGGCCAGTCCGAGCATCAGCTTCTCGTCGCCGGCGGTGAAGGCTCGTGCACCGGCCAGCCGGCCGAGGACGACCACGCCCAGGACGTCGTCGCCGACGCGGATGGGCACGCCGATCGCGGTCGCCGGCCGACCTGCCGGGGCGTCCGGCCAGACGGCGATGTCGGGACGACCCGTGGTCCGGGCCACGTCGACCAGGTCGGCTGCGGCAGCGAGGAGGTTCGCGATGGTGTCCTCGCGCCCGGTCGTGCCGGCCGGCTGCCAGTCGGCAACACCAGGTGACACCGGGAGAAGCACTGCGCCCGCATCGAATGGGATCGCGTGTTGCGCCTCGCTGAGCACGAGCCGTGGCAGGTCGGCCGCGTCGAGGCAGGCACCGATGGTCGCCGAGGCCCGGTAGAGCAGGTTGAGCTCGCGGTATCGATCGAGCGTCTCG
The DNA here is from genome assembly GCA_036559965.1 of Candidatus Limnocylindrales bacterium. GTDB lineage: Bacteria > Chloroflexota > Limnocylindria > Limnocylindrales > CSP1-4 > CSP1-4. Next base: position 2,273 of record DATBSD010000108.1, on the reverse strand, counting down.
CGCGCGAGGTGGTGCTTTTCGAGCGCCTCGCGGATCAGCAACGCCACGCTGCGCTCGATGCCGACGAGCAGCCCAGGTGGCGCCTCGCCCAGCACGATGAGCGTGCCGACTGGCTCGTCGTCGACGGCCAGCTCGATGGTCCGCGTTCCCATGCGGCCGGACCCGTCGAGGGACCCGCCTGGCCAGTCGCCGCTGGCGCTGACGACGGAGCCGTCCGTGGCCACGAGGGCGAGCGCCAGCCCGGGGATCTCGGCGGTCACCGCATCCAGGAGTCCCTGGACGTTCCGGCCGACGAGACGGCGAAGGGGCGGCCGGCCCGAGCTCGACCGCGCCCGAGCAGGAGCCGTCGGCGCGTCATCGAGCCGGTCCACGATCGAGCCCGGGCCCTAGGTCACGGATGCGGGTGAAGCGGCTGGGGTCGGGACGGGCTCGGGTGGCGTGAGGGGCACGACGAACGCGAAGGTGCTCCCCTGTCCGGGCGCGCTCTCGACCCAGATCCGACCGCCGTGATCCTCGACGATCTCGCGACAGATCGGCAGGCCGAGACCCGTGCCGTGCGGCTTGTCCGTCGACATGTCGCCGACCTGGGTGAACTTCTCGAAGACGGCTGCCTGATCCGCCGTCGCGATCCCGATGCCGGTGTCGGTGACGCTGACGAGCATGCCTTCATCGGTCAGCGCCGCCCGACACGTGACGCCACCGCGCTCCGTGAACTTGACCGCGTTCGAGAAGAGGTTGATGACGACCTGGACCAGGCCGTCGCGGTCGGCCACGATCTCGGGCAGGTCGGCCGGGACCTCGCGCACCAAGCTGAGGCCCTTGTTGTCGAACAGGCCAGACGTCGTCGCAGCGGCTTGGTCGATGACCTGGGCGATCGAGGTCGGCTCCTTCTTCCACTCCATCCGGCCGGACTCGATCTTGGCGAGGTCGAGGACGTTGTTGACGAGCGTCGTCAGGCGCTCGCCCTCGGTCACGATGACCGACACGTTCTCCCGCACCTGGCTGATCGCCCGTTGGGTCTTGGGATCGGTCGCATCGACGTGCGGGATGATCCGCTCGTCGAGCTGACGCCGGATGACCTTGGCGAAGCCGAGCACCGACGTGAGCGGGGTTCGCAGCTCGTGACTGACGCTCGCGAGGAACGTGCCCTTGGCCTCGTTGGCGGCCTCGGCGGCCTCCTTCGCCTGCTCCATCGCCGTGAACAGTCGAGCGTTGTGGATGGCCGTACCGACGTTGGCGGCGAGCGTCGAGAGCAGCCGTCTGTCGGCCTCGTCGAACCTGCCTTCATCGGTGCTGCTCTGGATGCCGATGACGCCGATCGCCTGCTCGCCGACGACGATCGGGACACCGAGGTACGACTGCGCCTCGCGGCCATGACCGCGCGTGCCGATCTGCTCGAACTGGGCGGCGCGGTTGAGCAGCAGTGCTTCATGCGAGACGAGGATGCGGCTGGCCAGGCCCTCACCCATAGGCAGGTCGGGCTGCGGTCGACGCTCGCCGTCCTCCGCGAAGAACGGGAACGCGATGCTGCCGGCCGGGGCATCGTGGAGGGCGACGTAGACGACGTCGGCTGCGGCAAAGGTCGTGCCGATCAGTCCGCCGACGAGCTCGATGAGCGGATCGAGATCGAGCTGGGCGGCGACAGCCTGGCCGACCTCGTTGACCGTCGCCAGCTCGGCCGCACGCCGGCGTGTCTCCTGGACGAGGCGGGCATTCTCGAGCGCGACGCCCATCGTCGAGGCAAGCGTCGTCAGGAGGCGCTCTTCGGACTCGGTGTAGGCATGCTGCTCGTGGCTGCCCAAGGCGAAGACGCCGATCGCCTTGTCGCCGGCGGGGATCGGGACGCCGAGGTACGACTCCGTGCCGCCGATCTTGAACGGGGTCCCGCGGGCGGCAGCTTCGGCGGCGGAGCCGATGCGGACGACCCGGTTCGTGCGCAGGATCTCCGCCGAGAGCGGATCGCCGAGCACGATGCCCTCCATCGTGTGCCTCCGCACGCCATCGTCGATCCAGTAGTAGAAGGTCAGCTCGTCGGTCGCGGGATCGACGATCGAGATCGATGAACCGAGCACGCCGAGGGCCGAGGTCGCCCGGTCGCCGACCGCCTCGACGATGGCCCCGAAGTCGAGCTGGCTGGCGAGTGCCCGGCCGACCTCATTGACGATCTCCAGCTCAGCCGCCCGCTGGTTCGTCTCCGCCAGCAGTCGTTGCGACTCGGCCGAGGCTCGGTCGCGCGCGACGACGAGGGCGATGTGTTGGGCGACATAGCTCAG
>DATBSD010000107.1:0-2506 GCA_036559965.1 Candidatus Limnocylindrales bacterium | reverse complement strand
TGATCAGCAACGTCATGGAGGGCCGCGCCCGCGACGCGCGCATCATCGCGGTCGCCACCGAGGGCGACCAGACCATCGCCTCGATCGCCGACGAGGTCTTCTGGGTGCCCGCGACGATCGATGCGCTGAGCCCTGTGCTGGCCATCGTCCCCCTTCAACTATTCGCCTACCAGACGGCCGTCGCGCGCGGTACCGATGTCGACCAGCCGCGCAACCTGGCCAAGTCGGTCACCGTCGAGTAGCGCCATGGCCGCGCTCCCCCCGGTGCCCGCCGGGACGACCGAGCTGGGCATCGACATCATCGACGTCGAGCGCATCCGGACCACGCTGGAGCGCTTCGGCGCCCGCTTCGCGCGACGCGTGCTGACCGATGCTGAGGCTGCCTACGTGCGCGGCCGACCCGAGACCATGGCCGGCCGCTGGGCGGCCAAGGAGGCCGTCAGCAAGGTCCTCGGGCTCGGCGTCCGCGGCGTCGGCTGGCGGGAGATCGAGATCGTGCGCCTGCCCACCGGCCAGCCCAGCGTGCGACTCCACGACCGCGCCAAGCGTCGCGCCGAGCAGCTCGGCATGAGCCGCATCGCGGTCTCCATCAGCCACGAGCGCGCATACGCCGTGGCCATCGCCTTCGGCGTGCGCACGGCGGGTGGCGCCTACGTCTTCCCGATCGACATCGAGGATCGCCTGGACGACCGCGAGCGGCAGGTACTGGCCCGCATCGAGCGACTCCGGGGCCTCGATCGCGAGGTGAACGGCATGTCCGACGCTGCACCGGAGCCCACGCTCGACGACGGACCCGCCTCCGGCCGTGGCGCCGAGCCGGAGGGGTCGGTGTCCGGATGATGGCCGCGGTCGGCGAGCCCATGGTCCTCGACGATGCCATCGTCCGTGCGCTGCTGCCGACGCGCGAGCCGCGCGGCCACAAGGGGACCAGCGGCAAGCTGCTGATCGTGGCCGGCTCCATCGACTACCTCGGCGCCGCGCTGCTGGCCGTGCGAGCCGCGGGTCGAGCCGGCGCGGGTCTCGTTCGCCTGGCCGTGCCCATCAGCCTCCAACCGATGGTCGCCGGTCGGGTCGTCGAGGCGGTCACCATCGGCCTGCCGGAGACGGACATCGTGGGCGAGGTGGACGCGTCGGCGGCCCTCGACCAGCTGCTCGACCTCGATCACGACGCTGCGCTCATCGGCCCAGGACTGCGACCCGGTCTGTCGACCGTCGACCTCGTGCTCGACTACCTGTCGGCCGTCGGCGAGCGCACGCCGGCCGTTGTCGATGCCGAGGGGCTCAACTCGCTCTCGACCGTCGAAACCTGGTGGGAGCGCGTCGGTCGGCCGTGCGTCCTGACGCCGCATGTCGGCGAGCTGACCCGCCTGATGGCGGCTGCCGGCGACCGCTTCGAGTCGATCCCCGACGATCTGGTCTTGGACGACCAGGTGCGGGTCGCCACGGCCTCGAGCGCCGCGGTCACCTGGGGACAGGTCGTCGTGCTCAAGGGCGCCCGGACCGTCATCGCCGGTGGCGAGCCCGATCCCAGCGCGAGTGCGGTGGCGCCGTTCGAGAACCCCGCCCTCGCGACGGCCGGCACCGGCGACGTGCTGGCCGGCACCATCGGGGCCCTGCTCGCCCAGGGCTGCTCACCTGTCGCCGCGGCGCGAGCGGGCGTCTATCTGCATGGCGCTGCGGGCGAGGTCGCCCGCGAGCGGTATGGGGCGGCTGGTGTCGTAGCCTCCGATCTGCCCGACGAGATCGCTCGCGTCCGCCGCCGGCTGGAGCTGGCCGCCGAACGTGCGAGAAGCGGTCATCGGCTCGGCTTCGAGGTCGGGGCGAGGCCGCCGGGTGACGACGGAGCGGCCGATACGAGTCAACGGGGCGGAGCCTCCTGAGCGGCATCGAGGCTGGCCTGGCCGCCGCCCGCCTGCCACCCCTGCCACGCCTGGCCTGGCTCGAGATCGACCAGGATGCGCTGGCCGGCAACGTCTCGGTCGTCCGGCGGCTGGCCGGCCCTCAGGTCCGCATCGCGGCCGTCGTCAAGGCCGACGGCTACGGGCATGGCCTGGAGGTCGCCGCCCGAGCCTTCCTGGCCGGCGGCGCGACGCTGCTCTGCGTGGCCACGCTGGACGAGGCCATCGCTCTCCGCGCGGCGGACATCGGGGCGCCGATCCTCATCCTGTATCCCATCCCGCCCGAAGCCGCCGCTGCTGCGGCCGGCGCGCAGGTCGAGCTGGTGGCGGCCGAGGCGGACTCATTGGCAGCCACGCTCGTCGCCTGGCGAGCTCGGCCGGGCGCCGCCATGGGCCCGGCCACGCTGCGACTGCACCTGGAGATCGAGACCGGCCTGGCGCGGGCCGGCTTCCGTCCGACCGCCGCCGCGGCCGCCGCCCGAGCCATCGCCGAAACGCCCGGCGTCGAGCTGGCCGGCATCTGGAGCCACCTCGCGAGCTCCCATGATGCCGACGCGTCCGTCCGCCAACTGGAGCGCTTCGGGGCGGCCGAAGCGGCCATCCGCTCA
>DATBSD010000106.1:0-11969 GCA_036559965.1 Candidatus Limnocylindrales bacterium | reverse complement strand
GTAGGCCGACACGTCGCCGGCCTGCGTCTCGATGATCGGCAACGCCGTCAAGGAACCGCCGCCGTTCTCGTCGCTCATGCGCGCCGCCCGCTCGAGCAGGCGACTGTGAAGGTAGAAGACGTCGCCCGGGTAGGCCTCGCGACCGGGCGGCCGGCGAAGCAGGAGGGCCATCTCGCGGTACGCCCAGGCGTGCTTGCTGAGGTCGTCGTAGACGCACAGCGCGTCCTTGACCGGCTGGCCGTCGACCTGGACGCCGTTCTCCATGATCTCCTCGCCCATGGCCACGCCGGCGTAGGGGGCGAGGTACTGGAGCGGGGCGGGCTCCTCGGCGCCGGCGACGACGACGATGGTGTGGGCCATGGCGCCGTGGGCCTCGAGGATGGCGACCGTCTTGGCGACGGTCGAGAGCTTCTGGCCGATGGCCACGTAGATGCAGACCAGCCCTTCGCCCTTCTGATTGATGATGGCGTCGATGGCGATGGCGGTCTTGCCCGTCTGGCGGTCACCGATGATGAGCTCGCGCTGGCCGCGGCCGATGGGGATGAGCGCGTCGATGGCCTTGATGCCCGTCTGGACCGGGGTGTCCACGCCCTGGCGCACGATGACACCCGGTGCGATGCGCTCGACCGGACGCGTCGCGGTGGCGGCGATGGGGCCCTTGTCGTCGAGCGGCCGCCCGAGCGGATCGACGACGCGGCCGAGCAGCGCCTGGCCGACCGGCACCTCGACGACGCGGCCGGTCGTCTTGACCGTGTCGCCTTCCTTGATGCCCTTCGCATCGCCCAGGATGACCGCACCGACGGTCTCCTCCTCGAGGTTGAGGGCCATGCCGAAGACATCGCCCGGGAACTCGAGCAGCTCGGACGCGAGGGCGTCGCCGAGGCCGTAGATCTGGGCGATGCCGTCACCGACCTCGACGACCGTGCCCACGGAGCGGGTCTCGACGCCCGCGTCGAAGCCGTCGATGGCGGACCTGATGATGCTGGTGATGTCGTCCGAGCGAAGGGCCATGGTGGGATCTCCTAGAGGGCGCCCGAGGCGAGCTTGCTCCGCAGCCGCTCGAGGCGGCCCCGGACGCTCCCATCGATGAGACGGTCGCCGAGCCGGACCACGATGCCGCCCAGGATGTCGGGGTCGGTCTCGGTGGTCAGCACGACGCGGCCGCCGGTCAGCTGTTCGAGGCGTGCCGTGAGCGCTCGGACCTCGTCCGAGCCGAGCGGCGCTGCGCTCGTGGCGTTGGCGTGGATGACGTCGTTGTGCAGGTCGTCGAGGCGGGCGAACTCGGCCGCCACGCGCGGCAGCAGCTCGATCCGGCCGCGACGCAGGAGGAGCACGATGAGGTTGAGCACCGGCCGGCTGACGCTCGGCCCGACGGCCGCCACGGCCAGATCGAGCCGGGAGCTCAGCGGCGCATCTTCGCGGCCGAGGCTGCGGCTGACCCGCTGCAGCAGCTGACCGATCTCGTCCAGCATGCCGCCACCGGACCGGGGTCCGACTGCGTCGTCGGCCATCTCCACGCGCAGCTCGAGCGGCACGGCCGGGTCGGCCAGCGCGCGCGCGATGCGCGGCTCACCGAGCGTCGACGCAGCCAGCTCGAGGTCACGGCGCCAGGCGTCGACGGTGCCGTCGCGGCTGGCGACCTCGAAGGCGGCGTCCGCGTAGCGTCGGGCCGAGCTCGTCATGCGGGCCATCCGGTCAGCCCTTCGCTCCGCTGCCGACGTCGGCCAGGAACTCTTCGACGAGTCGTCGCTCGCGTTGTGCGGTGAGCGTCTCGCCGACGACCTTGCCGGCCGCGAGCAGGGCAAGGTCGGCGACCTCGGCCCGCACGTCGGCCAGCGCACGATCGCGCTCGGCCGTGATGTCCGACGTGGCCTGGTTGCGCAGGCGCTCGATCTCGGCCGTCGTGGCCTCCGTCTCGCGCTCGCGGGTCTCATCGGCCACGCGCTGCGCGCGGTCGAGGATGTCCTTGGCCTCGCGGCGGGCCTCGTTGAGCGTCGCCAGGCGCTCGTCGGCCGCCGACTCGCGCTCCAGACGAGCCGCGTCGGCGTCCTTGAGCCCCTGGTCGATGCGCGCCTGTCGCTCAGCCAGCGTTCGTCCGACCGGGCGCAGGATGATGACCCACATGATGGCCAGGAAGAGCGCGAAGTTGAGCGCGGCGATGATGACCCAGAAGAGGTTGATCTGGAACTGGGCCGCCTCACCCTCGGCGGCGAGGATGCGACCGACCTGACCGGTCAGGCCGGTAGCGGCGGCAAGGAACTCCACGACGGGACCTCCGTGACCGGCGGTCAGGCCGGCTGGATGAAGATGGCCAGGAAGCCGACCACGATGGCCAGCACGCCGAGGCCTTCGGCGAAGGCGGCCAGGATGATGGCCAGGCCGCGGATCTGACCCGCCGCGTCAGGGTTGCGACCGATGGCCGACGTGGCCAGGCCGGCCAGGATGCCGATGCCGATGCCGGGTCCGACGACTCCCATGGCCGCAAGGCCGGCGCCGATGTACTCCATGTCCGGGGTTCCTCCTCGTCCGGGCCTTCGCCCGGCTGCTGTGGGACCGACGATCAGTGGGCGGCCGCTGGCTGCGGCTCGCCGTGCATGCCCTCGTGGATGGCCTCCACGGTCTCCTCCCCGATCTCGCCCTCCTCGTGATGGTGGGACTCGATGGCCAGGACCGTGAAGATGAGCGTGAGGACGCTGAAGATGAGCGCCTGGACGAGGTTCAGGACGACCTCCAGGCTGTAGAGCGCGACGGGGAAGATGAAGGCCAGGAAGAGGGCCGAGAAGACGCCCAGTGCGACCTCGCCACCGAAGATGTTGCCGAAGAGTCGCATCGAGAGCGTCAACGGCTTGACGAACTCGAGCAGCAGCTCGGTCAGGCCGACGAACAGCGCGATGGCGCCAGCGCTGATGCCCTTCTTGAACTCGTAGAGGGGCAGGAACTTCGAGAGGTAGCCGCCGATGCCGAGCTTGCGGAAGCCCTCGGCCTCGAAGAACAGCCAGGCAACGAGCGCGAAGCCGAGCGTCACGTTGACGTCGCTCGTGGGCGCCCGCAGGAACTCGACCCGCCCGACGATCGGCAACAGACCCGACCAGTTGCTGATGAGGATGAGCACGAAGGCGCCGATGAAGATGGGCAGGTACGGCTTGGCAGCCGCGCCCGCCAGCCCCGTCCCGAAGTTGGCCAGCGACTCGTAGCTCCACTCGGTGAAGTTCTGGATGAAGCCTGGCACCGGCGCCTTGAGGCGCGCTGCCAGGCCGCCGACGATGAGGATGCCGACGGACACGATGAACAGCGTCACGAGCGTCGACGAGAGGCTCGGCGCGAAGACGATGAGGCCGCTGCCAGCAGGCTCGGCGCCTTCGGGCGCCCAGACGGTGTGGGGCGCCGGCAGCTCGAGCGTGCCGTTGATGTAGCAGACGGGGTACGCGCAGGCGTCCCCAGGATGCCCGTCGCGCGGGAATGGCGGGGCGACGATGATGGCCACGACGTTGAGCACGACGATGGCGACGATGAGCACGATGAGGTTGCGCTTCGTGGTCGACCGCCTGGGCGTCTCGCCCCCGGGCTGATCGCCGGCCATCGCTGCCGTCGCCTGTTCGTCGCTCGACACGCTCTCTCCCACGGGGTGATCGGTCGTCCGGCCACCCTGCCTCAGTCCTCGAACCTCGCCAGGAACCTGGTGATGAGGCGGCTGACCCCGATGGCCCCGATGGCGAAGCCGCCGAGCAGACCCACCAGGGCGAAGACCGGGTTCGTCCCCAGTCGCTCGTCCAACCAGTGCCCAGCGAGAGCCCCGGCGAGCGTGGTCACGAGGAACACGAGGCCGATCTCGGTGAAGAGCGCGAAGTAGCTGAACGCTCGACCCAGACCGTTCATGGGCAGCCCGTCAAGGCCGGCGAAGTATAGCATTCACCGATCGCCGGACAGACGGGCCGTCCCTCACCGCTCGCTTCGGCAGCGTCCATGGTCGTTGGATCCTTCACCGTGGGACGGGTGGACGTGGAGCGTGAAGGCATCACTTCGACCGGCACTGTTGGACACGACAAGCGAGACGTCGTAGCCACGACGTCCCGAGAACCGGTGCTTCGGATCGGCGACTGACGACGAGCCGTCTCCGCCGAAGTCCCAGTGGTATGTCGCTGGTTGGCCCCATGTCTCGGACGTGTCATGGAACGCGACCCTCAGGCCGGCTCGGTGCGAGCAAGTGAAGCTGGCGATGGGGCGTTCGATGACCGTCAGCGGCAGCGAAGGCGACGGGCTCGGCGAGTCGGTCGGCAGCACGACGGCGAGCCGCGTCGACAGGGGCGTTGGCGCCGGGGTGCCTCCGGCGACAGGGGCGACTGGGGTGACCCCGCCAAGGCTGGGTGCCACGATCGCCAGCACCAGGCCGAGACACGCGACGGCGAGCAGGCCGACCCAGGCGTCGTGCCAGACGAGGCGCCGCCCCCCGACAGGCGCTCCGTCCCGGTCCGGCGGTCTGCCTGCCATCGGCCCGGCTGCCGCGTCCGCCGCCGCGACGGCGACGGGCTCCGCGTCGGCTGTCGTTCCTTCCGTTCGTGTCGACGCTGGCGGGACCGGCTCCTCGAGGACGATCGAGGCATCGGCGATGGCAGCCAGTCGCAGCCGCATGCGCGGGGTTGCGGCGTCGACGATCGCTTGCTCGCGCTTGCGTTCGCGTCGCTCGCGCGCCATTCGAACCAGGAGCGCCACGAGGGCCGCCAGGTTCAGGGCGAGCAGGGCGATGAGGATCGGCTGGAATGGCTCCATGACTTCCCTCGATCGGCTCGACCGCGCAGGTGGTGTGGAACGTCTCCTTCGGTCAGGAGGCTTCGGTCGGACGGCAGTCGACCACGCTCATGGCGCTCACTTGAGGACCGTCCAGGCGTCGATGTCGAAGCGCGGGTGGCCGCTCGTGCCGAGCACCCGCACACTGACCACGTGGGTGCCGACCGACGTCCAGGAGCGCGACCAGACGTGACGCCTGGCGTCGAGCGACGAGCGGTAGAGGTTGACCGTCGCCACGAGCGTGCCGTCGACCCGGATCTGGGCCTTGCCGCGCGAGGAGCCACGCGGTGAGACGAGGCTCACGGCCCGGCCGGTGAACGTGAACGTCGATGTCGCTCCCTTGACCTTGGCGTAGCGCGTGTGGTCGCCCGAGGCGCTGGCGATCGTCGGGCGCTTCCACGTGCCGCCGCCGTACGAGGCGAGCGAGGTCGTCTCCTGGTAGCGCGATGGCAGTGCCGTCACCGGCGCCGACCAGCCGCTCAGGCGGTTGCCCTTGTCGCGCGCCCGGAAGCGGAACTGCCGGCTGGCATCGATGGCCAGCGTCCGTGGGCTGCTGGTGACCGTGGCGGCGTTGAAGAGCGGCGTCCAGTTTGCGCCGCCGTCGATGGTCTGCTGGACGTCGTACGACTTGACGCCGCTGCCTGGGTCGGCGGCCGACCAGCCGAGGACGACCGCGACGGTCGAGCCACCAAGGCGGGCGCCGGTGTCGAAGCGCAGCGTCGGGCCGCTGAGCGCCGGCGCGAGCGTGTCGGCGACGGAGACGAGGACGCTGGCCGTGTCGCTGAACACGCCGTCGCTCAAGGTGTACACGAAGCTGTCGTTACCGGCGTAGCCGACCGTCGATCGGTACGACAGCCCCTGGCCTCCCGGCGCGATGGTCACCGTGCCGTGCAGTGGCTTGGTCGCCGAGACGATCGAGAGCACCTCGCCGATGTCGGGCGAGAAGTCGTTGGCGCGCACATCGAGCACCGTGGTCACGCCGGCTTCGATCCAGGCCGGCGGATCGTCGTCGAGCATCCAGGTGTCGGTGTTGGCGAAGATCGGGTCGTTGGTGCCCGCGACCGTGATGACGAAGGTCTTGGCTGTGGCATCGTCGCCGCCCCCGGCCACGCCGGCGTCGTCGGTCACCGTGACCGTGACGATGGAGCTGCCGCTCAGGTTGGTGGCCGGTCGGAAGGTCAGCGTGCCGGACGCGTTGATGGCCGGCTGCGTGGCGAAGAGCACGGGGCTGGACGCCACCACCGTCCAGCTCGTGTCCTGACCGGCCTCGTCCGCCGGGCCAGGGCTGACGGCGGTCAGGAAGCTCGCAACGGTCGCCGCGCCAGAGTCTTCGGCGACCGTGGGGGCGCTGCCGAGCGTGAACGTGGGCGGATCGTTGACCGCGGCGACCGTGAGGGTGACCTGCGTGTTGGCCGACTGGAGCGGTCCGTCATCGGCGCGATACGTGAAGCTGTCCGGCCCGTTGTAGTTCGTCGCCGGCGTGTAGGTGAAGGCGCCGGACGCCTGGAGCGTCAGGGTGCCGTGCGTCGGCAGGCTGACGAGCACGGCCGTGAGCGTCGCCGAGTCGACGTCCGTGTCGTCGGCCAGCACGCCGGTGGCCGCGGGCACGACGAGCGCGACGTCCTCGCTCGGCGCATAGGCGTCGCTGTTGCCGACCGGTGGGTCGTTGACGGGCGTGACGGTCATCGTCACGGAGGCCACGTTCGAGAGGGCCTGGCCGTCGGACGCGCGGTAGGTGAACGTGAAGGGCCCGGTGCCGTTGGCCGGCGGCGTGAACGTGTACGAGCCATCCGGCTGGAGCGCAAGGCTGCCGGTCGCCGGCGGCGCGACGAGCTGCGCAGTCAGGCCATCGCCATCGATGTCGTCATCGTTGACGAGCACGCCGGTCGCCGCGGACCGCACGAGTTGCACGTCCTCGGCTGTGCTGGCGCTGTCGTTGACGGCGACGGGTGCATCGTTGTCGTTGGTGACCGAGATGGTGACCGTGACGACGGTGCTGTTGGCCGAGCCATCTCGGGCGTGATAGGTGAAGCTGTCCTGGCCCGTGAAATCCGCATCGGGCGTGTAGCTGAAGCCACCGTTCGCGCTGAGCGACAGTGAGCCGTCGCTCGGTCCGACGTTGAGGATCGCCGTCAGCGCCCCGGAGTCGATGTCGCTGTCGTTGCCGAGCACGCCTGGTGCCGCAACCACGAGCGTCGTCTCCTCGGCCGCGCCGTAGCTGTCGGGCAGCGCCGTCGGCGGGTCGTTGACGGGCGTGATGGTGATCGTGAACGAGCCCAGGGCGACGGTCGTGACACCGTCGCTGATGGACACGGCGACCGATGTCGAGCCGCTCGCGTTGGCAGCCGGCGTGAAGGTCAACGTGCCGGTGGCACTGATGGCCGGCCCGCTCGAGAACAGGCTGCCGTTCGACGGGGTCACCGTGAACGTGATGGGCTGGCTCTCCCCGAGCCCGGGGCTGATGGCCGTCACACGGCCGGCATCGGAGGCGGCACCGCTGTCCTCGCCCACGGTCATGGTCGCGAGGTCGAGCACGCCGCTCGGTGGGTCGTCATCACCCGAGATGGTGATCGTGAACGAGCCCAGGCTGACGGACGTGGTCCCGTCGCTGATGGACACGGCGACCGAAGTCGAGCCGCTCGTGTTGGCGGCCGGCGTGAACGTCAGGGTGCCGGTCGGGCTGATGGCCGGAGCGCTCGCGAACATCGCGCCGTTCGCCGGGGTCGCCGTGAACGTGACTGGCTGGCTCTCCCCAGGACCGGGGCTGATGTTCGTCACACGGTCCGGATCGGATGCCGGCCCCGAGTCCTCGGCCACGGACAGGGTCGCCGTGTCGAGTGTCCCGCTCGGCGGGTCGTTGACCGCCGAGACCGTGATCGTGACGGTCGCCGGAGGCGAGCTCGTGGTGCCGTCATCGGCCTCGTACGTGAACGTGTCCGACCCATTGAAGTTCGCGGCGGGCGTGTACATGAAGGAGCCATTCGCGTTGAGGTTGAGCGTCCCGTGCGTCGGGCCGCTGACCAGCTGTGCGCTGAGCGCGTCGTCCTCGGGGTCGCTGTCGTTCGAGAGCACGCCGTTGCCGACCCCTCGGCTGAGCTGCTGATCCTCCGGCGTGGAATACGCGTCGTTGTTCGCATCCGGCGAGCCGTTGGCGGATATCACGGTGATCGACACCGTCGCCGTGTTCGACGGATCGGCGCCGTCCGAGGCGTGGTACGTGAACGAGTCCGGTCCGAAGTAGCCCGCGTCCGGGTCGTAGTCGAAGCCGCCGTCGGCATCGAGGGTCAGGGTCCCGTGCGCCGGATCGCTGTCCTTGACCGCCGTCAGAACATCGAGATCAGGGTCGGAGTCGTTGTCGAGCACCCCGGATGCCGCGTTCGGCGACAGGGAGCCGTCTTGCGCGACCTGGTACGCATCATCGACCGCGACAGGGGCTGCCGCGATCACCAGCGCTGGCGCGGCGAGCGAGGCGAGCAGCGCGACCACGAGCGCCGACGCGGACGCGCGGCCACGCATCACGAGCATGGTGCGTCCACGCCGATCGGCTTGGACAACGTGTCGCTGCCGCCGCTGGTCGAGACCGTCAGGCTGACGACGTAACAGCCGCTGCCGGGGAACGCGTGCGCGGCCGGGTTCTTGGCGCCCGACGTATCGCCGTCGCCGAACTCCCAGAGCCAATCGGCAGCCACGCCGTACGTCTTCGAGTTGTTGTCGAAGGCGACGGTCGTGCTGCCTGCACCACCGGGGATGGTCCAGGTGAAGCGCGCGATGGGCGGCGGCACCGGCGTCGGTCGTGGCGTCGGCTTCGGCGTCGCCTTGGGCGGCTTGGGGGTCGGCCTCGGTGTCGGCTTCGGTGTCGGACGCGAAGTCGCCCTCGGCGCGGCGACCCGCTGCACTGGTCGCGGGGTGACGGTCACGGGCAAGGTCGGGGTCGGCAGCTCGGTCGGCAAGGCGACCGCCATCCGCGTCGGCAGTGGGCTGGCCGCGAGGGCGACGGCCGGCTCGGTCGCAGCCGGCGTGCCGGTCGCGTCGGGCGTGACGACGACGGCGACGTCGGTCGCGGCCGGTGGCGGTGGGCCCTGGTCGGGCAACGCGATGAGGACGACGAGGCCCATGGCGGCGAAGGCGATGAGCGCGGCCGACGCGTCACGCCAGACCCGGCGGCGCGAGCCGCTCGGCGGCGGCAGGTCGGGCGCCGGCCGAGGTGTCGGTGACGCCGGCCGGGCGACGGCGAGACCCGGATCGTAGGCCGCGTCGCTGGAGTCAGCGAGCCTCGCCGCCGCGACCGCCGGCGGGAGGTCCGTGGCAGGCACGCCCGCAGCATCGGCCGCAGCCGCACCACTCGCGATGGCCGCCAGGCGGGCGAGCATGCGCGGCGTCGCGGCGTCGATCGCGTCCTGGTCCCGCTGGCGGCCGACTCGCCGCCGGATCGTCCGAAGGAGCAACGGCGCGAAGATCACGACGTTGAGGGCGAGCAGGGCGAGCAGGAACGGCTGGATCGCCTCCATGGCCTCCCTCGGTGTCTCGACCGGGCACAGGTCGAGGTCGGCCGATCAGGCCGGACGAGGATGCTAGCACCGTGACCCTCTCAAACCGCCTTGCAAGGTGGCCAACCACACCACTGGTGGTGCCAGCCTGCACCGTCAGGTTTGGTCGGCGACGGCGTCGGCCTCCTCGTCCTCGTAGCTCGAGGCCTCCAGGGCATCGGTGGTCCGGCGGGTGACGACGTAGAGGAAGGCACCCAGCAGCACGACGACCCCGACGAAGGCGGTCAGCTGGCCGGTGCCCGAGAGGACCAGGCTGAGGACGGCCAGCACGCTGCAGATGGCATAGATGACGAGCACGGCCGCGCGGTGGTCGAGGCCCAGGTCGAGCAGCCGGTGGTGGAGGTGGCCGCGGTCGGCCGTGAAGGGCGATTGGCCGGCGGCGATGCGGCGGACGATGATCCAGAACGTGTCGATGATGGGCACGCCCAGGACGAGCAACGCCACGGCGACCTTGGCCGTGCCCAGGATGGAGAGCACGGCCAGCGCGAAGCCGACGAGGTAGACGCCGGTCGTGCCGATGAAGATGTGTGCCGGGTGGAAGTTGCGCGGCAGGAAGCCCAGCAGCGCCCCGGCCAGGATGGCGCACAGGACGGTGATCTCGGGCTGGTCGAAGGCGACCGACATGGAGATCACACCCAGCGTCAGGGCGGCGATGATGGCCACGCCCGACGACAGGCCGTCGAGGCCGTCGATGAAGTTGATGCTGTTGATCATGCCCACGATCCAGAGCACCGTGAAGGCGATCCCGAACGGGGCGGCGAACACGATGAGACCGCCGCCGAAGGGGTTGTTGATGGCGTTGATGGTCACGCCGCCGACGACCGCCACGCCTGCCAGGACGAGCTGGAAGACGAGCTGCCAGCGCGCGCGCAGCTGGACCACGTCCTCGATGAAGCCGAAGGCCATGGCCAGGGCGACACCACCGAAGAGCACGGCCAGCTCTGTCGGCGTGATCGAGCCGACGTCGATGGCCACGACACCCGATGCCACAAGGCCGGTGCCGACGAGGCCGACGAGCAGGAACGCGATGCCGACGGCCAGGCCACCGGCGCGGGGGATCGGCCGTGCGTGGACGCGCCGGGCGGAGCCCGGTCGATCGACGGCGCCCAGCCGCGTGGCGATGCGGCCGGCGACGGGCGTCAGGACGAAGGCGATGATGGCCGCGAGGACGAGGGCGATGACGATGAAGGGCAGGGCCCCGGCCGCGGCCTGGCTCACGATCCCCGGTCAGTCGCCATCGGCCAGGCCGGGCACCGGGAAGCGGGCGCACATGGCATCGACCTCGGCCGCCACGCTCGCCAGCACGGCCGGATCGTCGCGTCCGGTGATGGTCCGCACGATGAGCGCCCCGACATCGCGCATCTCGTCGGGCCCGAAGCCGCGCGTCGTCACGGCTGGGGTGCCGACGCGGATGCCCGACGCCGTGTCGGGCGGCAGCGGGTCGAACGGGATGGCGTTCTTGTTGACCGTCACGCCGACCTCGTCGAGGAGATGCTCGGCCTCTTTGCCGGTGACGCCCAGCGGCGTGACATCGACGAGCATGAGGTGGTTGTCGGTGCCCCCGGAGACGACGCGAGCGCCGGCGCCGGCGAGCGTCTCGGCGAGCAGCGCGGCATTGGCGACGGTCCGGCGCATGTCGTCGCGGAACGCCTCGGTCAGCGCCAGCTTGAGGCCCACCGCCTTGCCGGCTACGACGTGCATCAGCGGCCCGCCCTGGACGCCCGGGAAGACGGTCCGGTCGATCGACCGGGCGAGCGAGCCCTTGACGGCGGGGAAGTCGGCCGGATCGACTGCCTCGGGCAGCTCGAGACGGCTGAAGATCATCCCGCCTCGCGCGCCACGGAGGGTCTTGTGCGTGGTGGTCGTGACGATGTCCGCGTGCGGGAAAGGGCTGGGGTGGAGACCTGCCGCCACGAGGCCGGCGATGTGGGCCATGTCGACCATCAGCAGCGCCCCGACGCCGTGCGCGATGGCGGCGATGCGCTCGAAGTCGATGATCCGCGGATAGGCCGATGCGCCGGCCACGATGAGCTTCGGCCGCACCTCGCGTGCCAACGCGTCGAGCGCGTCGAGGTCGATGCGCGAGTCCGATCCACGCACCCCGTAGGGATGGACCTCGAAGAAGCGGCCCGAGAAGTTGAGCGCCATGCCGTGCGACAGATGGCCGCCATGGGCGAGGTTCATGCCCATCATCCGGTCGCCCGGCTGGAGGACGGCGAAGTAGGCGGCCATGTTCGCCTGGGCGCCGCTGTGCGGCTGGACATTGACATGCTCGGCGCCCGGGAAGAGCTCCAGGGCGCGCGCCTGAGCGAGACGCTCGGCGACGTCGACGAACTCGCAGCCGCCGTAGTAGCGCTTGCCGGGCAGGCCCTCGGCATACTTGTTCGTGAGCCACGAGCCCTGCGCTTCCATGACCGCGCCGAAGACGTAGTTCTCGCTGGCGATGAGCTCGATCTTGCGGTGCTGTCGGCGGCGCTCGCCGACCATCGCCTGCCAGAGCTCCGGATCGACCTCGGCGATCGGCGCCCAGCCGACCCTGGCTTCCGCCGTCACGCTCATCGGTTCGCCGCTCCCTGATGCTCGCGTGGGCGCCCGACCCATGCCCTCGCGGCCAGTGTACGCGCCGCCCGGACGCCC
>DATBSD010000105.1:0-17268 GCA_036559965.1 Candidatus Limnocylindrales bacterium | reverse complement strand
GCCGTACTGGTCACTCGGCGCGGAGACCCTGGGCATCGTCGAGTCGCTCGGCTTCAGCTACGACTCGTCGCTCATGGATGACGACACTCACCTCCATCGCGTCCGGTTGGGCGACGTCCACGACGCGTCGGCGGGCGTCAGCCGTCTCGGGCAGGATGGCCGGTTGGTGGAGGTCCCGATCAGCTGGGCCCTCGACGACTGGCCGCATTTCGAGCCCTCCACCGCGGCCGTAGGGCCGATGTCGCCGCCGTCCAAGGTGCTCGAGATCTGGCTCGAGGAGCTGCGCTACGCGTGGGGCGCGATCGACGGCGGCGTGCTGACGATCACGATGCACCCGGAAGCCATCGGGCGAGGGGCGCGGATGCGCAGCTCGAGCGCTTCATCGCGGAGGCACGCTCGCTCCAGGGCGTCACGTTCGACCGGCTCGACCAGGTCGTAACGAGGTGGCTCGAGGGACGCTGAACCAGCGCTACTTGCGCAGCAGCCCGTCGAGGCGGCGCGAGCAGATGGCGAGGCCGATGGCGCCCATGGCGCACATGTAGGCGACCGGGATGAGCAGCTGCGGCCCGATGTCGCCGAGGGTCAGCGAGCGGATGAGGAAGATGCCCTGGTAGAGCGGGCTGATGGCCACGATGAACTGCAGCACGGGTGGGTAGACCGTGATGGGGAAGAACGTGGCCGAGAACAGGAAGAGCGGGACCTGTACGAGCGCGATGAGGTCGAAGTCCTGGATCTTGCGCATGAACGTCGTCGCCGCCATGCCCACCGCCGAGAAGGCGAAGCCGATGAGCACCGAGGCCGGGATGGAGAGGATCGACCAGGCCGACTCGACGAGGCCGAGCAGGACCATCACGACGTAGAAGCCGATGGCGTAGGCCGTGCCACGCATGAGCGCCCAGCCGATCTCGCCGATGGCCACGTCGGTGACCCCCAGCGGTGTGGCGAGGATGCCGTCGTACGTCCGCTCGAAGTGGAGCTTGAAGAAGATGTTGAAGGTGCTCTCGTAGATGGCGCCGTTCATCGCCGCGGTGGCCATCATCGCCGGGGCCACGAAGGCGGCATACGAGACCGTCTGACCATTGGCGAGGGTCACGTCACCCACGATGGCGCCCAAGCCGAAGCCCAGGCTGAGCAGGTAGAAGAGCGGCTCGAAGGCGCCCGAGACGATGACCAGCCAGATGCGCCGGTAGACCAGGATGTTGCGCTCGATGAGGTGCCGCGCGCCCATGCCCGGCAGCGGCAGGACGAGGAAGTCGCGAGCCGGTGCCGGCGTGCTCATACGACCATCCGGCGGTAGAGATTGCGGCGCGCGAGATACAAGCCGATGCTCGCGTAGACGAGCAGGATGGCCAGGTGGGCGAGGGAGATGAGCGGATCGGCCAGGCCGAGCACGAGGTCGCGCGTGAGCGCCACGCCGTTGTAGAGCGGCGTGACCCAGGCCACGACCTGGAGCACCTCGGGCAGGCGCTCGATGGGGAAGAAGGTGCCGCTGAAGAGGAAGAGCGGCATGATCACGAAGCGGAAGATCATGCTGTACGTGGCCGCCGGGTCGCCGGTGATGCGCGCCGCGATCGAGATCATGATGGGGCTGAACGCGAAGCCGGTGAGCATCGCGGCCGGGATCGCCAGGATGGCCAGGGGGCCGCTGGGGATGCCGAAGATGAACATCACGATGAGGAACGCGGTCGCCGTCGTCAGCAGCCGGAAGCCGATCCACCCGAACTCACCGACGAGCAGGTCCCACGTCCGCAGGGGCGTGGCCAGCATGGCCTCGTAGTTGCGCCACCACATGATGCGGGCCGAGATCGGGAAGCTCGACTCGAAGGTCGCCGTCTGCATCGCGCCGCCGGCCATGAGGCCTGGCGCGATGAAGGCGAGGTAGGTCAGGCCGGCCGGGATCACGACCCCGGCGCCGCCGCCCGGCCCGATGAGCGACCCGACCCCGAAACCCATCGCGATCATGAACAGCACAGGGTTGAGGAACGAGGTGAAGATCGAGCCCCGCCACGTGCGCCGATAGACCCACAGGTGCCGCTGGAGGATCCGCAACCCGGGCCCGATGAGCCCGCCGGCGCCGGCCGAGGCGCCGCCGCCCGGGGTCGGGATGCCGCGCTGGTCGATGGGCCCGGTCGCGACGGCCATCAGTCGACCAGGGTGCGTCCGGTCAGGCGGAGGAAGACATCCTCGAGCGTGGCACGCCGGATGAGGCTGCTCTCCGGATGCACGCCCGCGGCGTGCAGGCGTTCGACCGCCGCTTCGCCATCGGCCGTGTAGAGCAGGATCCGATCCGGCCGCTGCTCGGTCCGCTCGACGAGCTGCCCGAAGTCGACGCCGCCGATGACGGCATCGACGTCCACGCCGTCGTCGAAGCGCAGCTCCAGGACTTCCTTGGAGACATGCTCGTCGATGAGCTGCCGGGGCGAGCCCTCGGCCACGATCTTGGCGTTGTCCATGACCACGAGTCGGTCGCATAGCTGCTCCGCCTCGTCCATGTAATGGGTCGTCAGGACGAGCGTCGAGCCCTGCCGCTTGAGCTGGTAGAGACGCTCCCAGAGCAGGTGCCGGGCCTGCGGGTCGAGGCCCGTCGTCGGCTCGTCGAGCAGGACGAGCGTCGGGTCAGCGATGAGTGCGCGCGCGATGGTCAGCCGGCGCTTCATGCCGCCCGAGAGCGGCTCGACCTGGCTATCCGAGCGGTCGGCCAGCTGCACGAACTCAAGCAGCTCCTTCGCCCGTCGATTGGCCTCGGCCCGCGGGACCTCGAAGTAGCGGGCGTAGATGAGCAGGTTCTCGAGCACGGTCAGCTCGGTGTCGAGGTTGTCCTGCTGCGGCACCACGCCGAGCTGTGCCCTGATGCGGGCGCCATCGGTCGCCGGATCGAGGCCGAGCACGCGCAGCGATCCCTCGGTCACCGGCGAGACGCAGCCGATCATGCGCATCGTCGACGTCTTGCCGGCGCCATTCGGCCCCAGGAAGCCGAAGGCCTCGCCCGTCGCGACGTCGAAGTCGACGCCGTCGACGGCCGTGAAGTCGCCGAAGCGTTTCGTCAGGCCGCGCGCACGGATGAGCGCGTCGTCGTCGCTCGGCGGGGCGGGACCGCGAGCCGCCGACGGCGCTGCGGCATGGCCCGGCGCTCGGTCCGTCGAAGCGGTGCCGGGGCCTTGCGAGGCAGGGTCGGCGGCGCTGGCGGCGGGGTCAGCGGCGCTGCTGCCGTTCTCGGTGGCGGCTGGATCGACGGTTTCGGGCGCGGCGCCCGGGAACGAGGAAGTCACGGACCCGGATGGTATCCGTTCGCGGCGAGTCGCTCCCGGTCCGCCCGCGCCGATCGGCGGTCAGACCTCCTTGAACTCGCCCTCGACGGCCTCTTCGGCCTCGTCCGCCGAACCGGTCGCCTCATCGGCGCCGGCGTCGGTGTCGGCGTCGTCGGCGCTGGCACCCTCGGCTGACGTCCCGTCGTCGGCGCCGTTCGAGCCGGCGTCGGCGGGCGTGTCGTAGTCGATCGGCCCGGTCTGCGCATAGGCGGCGGTGGCCACCTTCTGGAGCTGCTCGGAGAGCTCGGCCGCGGTCCGCTTGACGGCCTCGACGTCGCTGCCCTTGAGCGCCTCGCGCACGGCTTCGATGCGCCGCTCGGCCTCGGCACGATCGGCGGCATCGACCTTGTCGCCCAGGTCGCGCAGCGTCCGCTCGGCCTGGAAGGCCAGCGAGTCGGCCTGGTTGCGGGTCTCGACCTCGTCGCGCCGCGCCTTGTCCTCCTCGGCATGGTCCTGCGCTTCGCGGACCATCTTGTCGACGTCGTCCTTCGAGAGCATCGACGAAGCCGTGATGCGGACCTGCTGCTCGCGGCCGGTGGCACGGTCCTTGGCCTTGACATCGAGGATGCCGTTGGCGTCGATGTCGAACGTGACCTCGATCTGGGGCACGCCCCGAGGCGCCGGCGGGATGCCGTCGAGGATGAACTTGCCCAGCGTCTTGTTGTCGCCGGCCATCTCCCGCTCGCCCTGGAGGACGTGGATCTCGACCTGCGGCTGCGAGTCCGAGGCCGTCGAGAACGTTTGACTCTTCGACGTCGGGATGGTCGTGTTGCGGTCGATGAGCCGGGTCATGACGCCGCCGAGGGTCTCGATGCCGAGCGACAGCGGGGTCACGTCCAGAAGCAGGACGTCCTTGACGTCACCCGCCAGGACGCCCGCCTGGATGGCCGCGCCGACGGCGACGACCTCGTCGGGGTTGACGCCCTTGTTGGGCTCCTTGCCGCCGAAGAGCGCCTTGACGGCGTCGACGACCGCGGGCATGCGAGTCATGCCGCCGACGAGGATGACCTCGTCGATGTCGGTCGGCTTGAGGCCGGCGTCCTTGAGCGCCGAGAGGACCGGCTTCTTGGTCTTGTCGATGAGATCGGCGACGAGGTCCTCGAGCTTGGCCCGGGAGAGCGTCATCAGGAGCATCTTCGGCCCGCCGGCATCGGCCGTGATGTAGGGCAGGTTGATCTCCGTCTGAGTCGCCGAGCTGAGCTCGATCTTGGCCCGCTCAGCCGCCTCCTTGAGGCGCTGCATGGCCTGCTGGTCGGACGTCAGGTCGACGCCCTGGTCCTTCTTGAACTCGGCCACCAGCCAGTCGATGACGCGCTGATCGAAGTCGTCGCCGCCGAGGTGCGTGTCGCCGTTCGTGGCCTTGACCTCGAAGACGCCGTCGCCGAGCTCGAGGATGGAGATGTCGAAGGTGCCGCCGCCGAGGTCGTAGACGGCGATCTTCTCGTCCTTCTTCTTGTCCAGGCCATACGCCAGGGCCGACGCGGTCGGCTCGTTGATGATGCGTTTGACGTCGAGACCGGCGATGCGGCCGGCGTCCTTCGTGGCCTGGCGCTGGGTGTCGTCGAAGTAGGCGGGCACGGTGATGACCGCCTCGGTGACCTTCTCGCCCAGGTAGGCCTCGGCGTCGGTCTTGAGCTTCTGGAGGATCATGGCGCTGATCTCGGGCGGCGTGTACGCCGTGCCGTCGACGAGCTTGACCTTGATGCCGTCGCTCTTGCCGTCGCGCTCGACGACGTAGGGCACGAAGGTCTTCGAGCGCTGGACCTCGGGATCGTCCCAGCGACGGCCCATGAAGCGCTTGATGGAGTAGACCGTATTGGCCGGGTTGGTGATGGCCTGGCGCTTTGCGACCTGGCCCACGAGCCGCTCGCCGGTCTTCGAGAAGGCGACGACGGACGGCACCGTGCGACCGCCTTCCGCGCTCGGGATGACGGTCGGCTCGCCGCCCTCCATGACCGCCACGACCGAGTTCGTCGTGCCGAGGTCGATGCCGATGATCTTGCCCATGTCTAGTCCATGCCTCCGGATCCGGCGTCGTCGCCGGGCTGTTCGGGAGTGCCGGGTGATCCGGAAGATCCCGTGGGATTCTTTGCGACGGCGACGAGCGAGGGACGCAGGATCCGGTCACGAACGCGGTAGCCGCGCTGGATCTCGGCGACGATGGTCTCGTCGGGCGCCTCGGTCGTCTCGATGTGGGAGAGCGCCTCGTGCAGGCGCGGGTCGAACGGCTGGCCGAGCGCCTCGATGGGCGTCACGCCCTCCGACTCGAGGAGCGTGCGCAGCTTGCGGTCGATGGCCGCGATGCCCTGCACCCAGCCGTCGCCGGCGAGCGGCTCGGGCATCGCCTCGATGGCCCGGTCGAAGTCATCGGCGATGGCGAGCACCTTGCGCAGCAACGACTCGTTGGCGAGGCCGAAGCTCGCCTCGCGCTCCTGATCGGTGCGCCGTCGGAAGTTCTGGAAGTCGGCTGCCGCGCGCTGGGCGACCAGCAGGTTGGCGGCGGCCTCCTCGATGGCAGCATCGCGCTGCTGTTCGAGATCGGCGACCTGCTCGAGCAGCACGGTCACGCTCGGTGTCTCGAGCGCATCGATGCGCTCCTGGGCTCGGGTCTTGTGGGTCGGCATCGCAGCCTCAGGCGTAGAGATGGTCGACGAGCTCGTTCATCAACGCGCTCACGTAGCGGACGGTCGAGATGGCGTGCGGATAGGCCATGCGGGTCGGGCCGAGGACGCCGACGACGCCAGACGCCCGGCCAGGACGGCCGTAGGGCGCCAGGACGAGAGCCACGTCGTGCAGCTCGATGGGCCGATTCTCGGCCCCGATGTAGATGCGCACGTCGCCCGACTCGGTGACCTCGTGGACGAGGTCGCCGAAATAGACACGATCCTCGAGCAGGGCGAAGACGCGCCGGACCTTCTCGGTCTGGGCGAACTCGGGCTCGGCCAGGACGTTGAGCAGGCCCTCGCTGAAGAGGTCGTCGACGGCCATGGCGTCGAACTCGCGCATCGCGCGCTCGACTCGCTCCGCGATGCGGGCGGCCAGGCGATCGAGGTCGTCATCGAGCGGCAGGGCTCGGATGACCGGCGTCATATCGCCGGCAGCGAGGCCGGACAGCCGTTCATTGAGGCGGCCGGCGATGCTGTCGAGGCCGGCCTGGTCCGTGCCCTCGTCGAGCGGCACGAGCAGCTGGCGCACCGAGCCCTCGGCGAGGACGAGGATGAGGCTCGCCAGCCGCTCTCCGGCCTCGACGAGGTCGAGACGACGCAGACGCGTGGCGTCGGGCTTTGCGGGCGTGGCCAGGCCCGCGGAATGGGTCGCACCGGCGAGGGTCGACGCGGCCAGCCGGAACCACTGCTCGCTGGCGAACTCCACCTGGCCGAACTGGTGGCGAATCATGAGCTGCTCGACCGGCGCCAGGACGACGGCCGTCGAGATGGACTCCACGTAGAGCCGATAGCCGGCGTCGGTCGGCACCCGCCCGGCGGAGGTGTGGGGGCTGCGCAGGTACCCGGCGCGCTCGAGCTCGGCCATCACGTTGCGGACCGTCGCGGAACTGACGTCAAGGTGGTACTTGACGACGAGCGCCTGGCTGGCCACCGGCTGGGCGGTGGCCACGTATTCCTCGATGATGGCCCGCAGGATGGCCGCGGATCGCGGATCGAGCGGGCCGGGGCGGTCCTTGCGTCTCGCCACGCGTGCCTCGTTCTCGGTTCGTGTGTGGTTAGCACTCTCAGTGCCAGAGTGCTAACTCGATGGGCGCATGGTAGCAGTCGCCGATGCCGAGTGTCAACGCGCGAGGCTATCCTCCGACGATGCGCTTCGGGGCGGCCTTCTGGATCAACCGCACGACGTGGCCGGGCCTGCGGGCGGCCGCCCAGCGGATCGAGGCGGCCGGCTTCGATTCGCTTTGGGCCGACGACCACCTGCTGGCCGACGAAGGCGACTGGACCGACGCCAAGCTCGAGGGCTGGCTGACCCTGGCTGCCTGGTCGCAGCTGACCACGCGCCTGCGCCTCGGCCTGCTCGTGGGCGCCAACACGTTCCGCAATCCGGGCCTCACCGCGAAGCTCGCGACGACCCTCGATCAGCTGAGCGGCGGGCGCGCCGTCCTGGGCCTCGGCGGCGGCTGGTTCGAGCGCGAGCACGACGCCTTCGGGCTCGACTTCGGATCCGGCTTCGGCGAGCGGCTCGACCGCCTCGACGAGGCGGTCGGGCTCATCCGCGGGCTGCTCGACGGCGAGCGGGTGACGCACGACGGCCCGACCTACCACTTCCGGGACGCGGTCCTGGCGCCGGCACCCGTCCAGCCCCGGCTGCCCATCCTCATCGGCGGCTCGGGGCCGAGGAAGACCTTGCTCACGACGGCACGCTACGCCGACCTCTGGAACGCCTATGGCGACCCGGCGCGGATCGCCGAGCGGAGCGCCATCCTGGCGTCTCACTGCGCCGCCATCGGGCGCGACGAGCGCGAGATCGCGCGGACCGTGACCATGGATGTCGTCATCCGCGACGACCCGCAGGCCGCACTGGCTGCCTACCAGAGCATCGCCCAACGCCACGACATCGTAGGCAAGGTCGGCAGCGACGGCAGCCCGCGCGATCTGTCGCTCTGGGGCTCGCCGGCGAGCGTGGCAGCGGGCCTGCGCGACTACGCCGCGGTCGGTGTGGCCGAGGTCATGTGGATCTTTCGCGACCCCTTCGACGTGGAGACCATCGAGCGACTGCCCGAGGTCCGAGCGGCCCTCGACGCCTGAGGCGTCAGGCCACCAGCCGGGCCGCCAGCTCGCCCGCCATCAGCCGGCCGCGGGCGGTGACCATGAGCCGCTCGTCGTCAACCTCGTCGAGCAGGCCGGCCTGGAGCGCGACGTCCAGCTCCGCCAGCGCGGTCTGCGGCACATCTCGACGGGCGATGCCCGCGCGCGTCCGCAGGTCCAGCGAGAGCCGCTCCAGCCGCACCGCATCGTCGTCGAGGTCGTCCTCGCCGCCGGGTGCCAGGTGTGGCGGCGAACCGTCGGCGGGCGCCAGGGCGGCCAGGTAGCCGTCGAGGCGCGCCGCGTTCCACGATCGGCGTCGCGCGCCGTCGAACGCATGAGCGCCTGGTCCCAGGCCAAGCATCGGTGCCCGTCGCCAGTAGGCCTGGTTGTGCCGGCTGGCGCCCCCCGGTCGGGCCCAGTTCGAGACCTCGTACCATCCGAATCCAGCGGCGACGAGCCGCTCGTCCAGCCAGAGGTAGGCATCGGCCGCACGATCGTCGTCCTGCTCGGCGGCTGCCAGGCGACGCCAGCGCCGAGCACCGCGGCGGACCGGCAGGTGGTCGCCGGTCGGGCCGGTCAGGTTGGCGGCATCCGGATCCTCGAGCGTCAGGGCGTACGCGGAGAGATGGTCGATGGGCGTCTGGAGCGCGGCCTCCACGCTCCCCTGCCACGTCGCCTGCGCCTGTCCTGGTGTGTCGTACAAGAGGTCAAGCGAGCGATGGGGGATGCCCGCCCGCTGGGCGGCCTCGAGCGCGGTCACGACGTCCCCTGGCCGATGGCGGCGGCCCAGTCGGCGCAGCTCGGCGGCGTCGAAGCTCTGGGCACCGAACGAGATGCGAGTCACGCCGGCCGAACGCAGGCCGGCCAGGTCACCCCGCTCGTCGGGACCCGGGTTGGCCTCGATGGTCACCTCGGCATCGGCTGCCAGGCCGAAGCGTGCCTCGATGCGCGACAGGAGTGCCGCCACATCCCGAGCGGGCACCAGTGACGGCGTGCCGCCACCGAGGTAGACCGTCGCCAGCGACGGACGGTCGCCGCCGGGCGGCCCGAACGTCGCGTCCTGCTCGTCAGCGCGGAGCTCGACCTCAGCCCCTACGGCCTCCAGGAAGCCGGCCACCCGGGCTCCCGGTCCACGCGTCGCCGAGCCGGTGTTGACGACGAAGTCGCAGTACGGGCAGAGCGAGACGCAGAACGGGACGTGGAGGTAGAGCCCGACCGGCGGCAGGCTCAGCCGTCGCCCTCCGAGACCACCTCCCAGCCCTCCGGCGGGAGACTCGCAGCGTAGGCCTCCTCGGGCTCCTGGCCGGGCGGCTTGACGAGGCCCGCGTGACCCGTCGTCACGAAGGTCGCGAAGCGCGTGATCGAATGAGCCACGAACGACGCTCCGATGCCGCCGGTCCAGACGGTCAGGAAGCCCGCCACGACGCCGGTGCCGAGGGCGATGAGGAGCATGCCGCGGCTGCGTCCTGGCGCGCCGAGCCGCGTAGCGATGCCGTAGAGGACCGCCTGGAAGGCGATAGCGACATCGGTCGGCCACCCGAGCGCGAGCGTGATGCCCAGGATCGCGCCACGGAAGGCGACCTCGTCGATGAATGCCGTGCCCAGGGCATTGGCCGCCGCGCCGGGGTAGTGGCGGTACTCGGGCCAGCGCAGGCGTCGATAGCGCAGCCACGCATAGGCCACGGCGACCAGCGTGCCCAGGCCCCCGAACAGGAGCCCAAGGAGGAGCGTCTCCTGGCGGTCCGTGCCGATGCCCAGGTTGAGTGTCGTGACGGGCGTCGGGAAGACGAACCAGATGGCCACCGCGAGCGCGATCCCCGTGCCGTACCAGGCCAGCCGACGGCTGGCACCACGCCAGCCCCCGGAGCTGGTCTCGTCGTCGTACTCGGCGGCGCCGAAGCGATAGGCATCGAGACGAAGCAGGACGAGCAGACCGGTCAGGCCGACGGCGACCAGGACGCGAAGCGTCTCTTCCACGCGGCGTCAGGCCTCACCGGTGCGCAGGACGGCGAGGAACGCCTCCTGCGGGATCTCGACGCTGCCGATGCGCTTCATGCGGGCCTTGCCCTCCTTCTGCTTCTCGAGCAGTTTGCGCTTTCGGGTGATGTCACCGCCATAGCACTTCGCAAGCACGTTCTTGCGCAGGGCGCGGACCGTCTCGCGGGCGATGACGTTGGAGCCGACGGCCGCCTGGATGGGCACCTCGAACATCTGGCGCGGGATGAGCTCCTTGAGCTTCTCGACCAGCGCACGCCCGGCCGCCTCCGCTCGATCGCGGTGGACGATGAGCGAGAGCGCGTCGACCGGGTCGCCTGCGACGAGCACGTCGAGCTTGACCAGGCGGGCCTCGCGGTAGCCGATCTCCTCGTAGTCCATGCTCGCATAGCCCTGCGAACGGCTCTTCATCTGGTCGAAGAAGTCGACGATGACCTCGGCCAGGGGCATCTCGAAGCTGAGCACGACCCGCTGCGGATCGAGGTATTCCATCGTCTCGAACGCGCCCCGGCGGTTGGTGGCCAGCTCGATGAGCGAGCCGATGTACGTGCTCGGGCTCACGACCTTGACCTGCACCCATGGCTCGCTGATGGCCTCGATGGTGCCCGCATCGGGCAGCTCGGACGGGTTGTCGATGACCAGCTCGTCGGCGGCGTGGATGAGCCGGACCCGGTACTCGACCGACGGCGCCGAGGCGATGAGGTCGAGATCGAACTCGCGCTCGAGGCGCTCCTGGATGATCTCCATGTGCAGCAGGCCCAGGAAGCCGCAGCGGAAGCCGAAGCCCAGAGCGACCGAGCTCTCGGGCTGGAACGTGATCGAGGCGTCGTTGAGGTGGAGCTTCTCGAGCGCATCGCGGAGCAGCGGATAGTCGGGGCCTTCGAGCGGATAGATGCCCGCGAAGACGAGCGGCTTGGCCGCCTTGTAGCCCGGCAGCGGCGCCGACGCCGGGCGATCGGCGGTCGTGAGCGTGTCGCCGACCTGGCAGTCGCGCACGCTCTTGAGGCCCGTCGCGACATAGCCCACCTCACCGGCGGCCAGGCGTTCCACCGGCACCAGCTGCGGCCGGAAGACGCCCAGCTCGAGCATGTCGGCCGTCGCCCCAGACGCCATGAGTCGGATGCGATCGCGGCTCGTGAGCGTGCCTTCGGCCAATCGAACGTAGGCGACGACGCCTTTGTAGGCGTCGTAGTGCGAATCGAAGATGAGGCCGCGCAGCGGCGCGCTGGCATCGCCCTTGGGTGGCGGGATGCGGGCGACGATGGCCTCCAGGATGTCGGGCACGCCGGTGCCCTCCTTGGCCGAGGCAAGGATGACCTCCTCGCGCGGGATGGCGAGCACGTTCTCGAGCTCCTCGATGACCATGTCGGGCTGCGCCGAGGGCAGGTCGATCTTGTTGAGCACGGGGATGATGGTCAGCCCGAGCCCCAGGGCAAGATGGACATTGGCGAGCGTCTGGGCTTCGATGCCCTGGGCGGCATCGACGACGAGGATGGCACCCTCGCATGCCTGCAGGCTGCGGCTGACCTCGTAGGTGAAGTCGACGTGGCCGGGCGTGTCGATGAGGTTCAGGCCGTAAACCAGGCCGTCGGCGGCGGTGTACTCGAGGCGCACGGCGCGGGCCTTGATCGTGATGCCCTTCTCGCGCTCGAGGTCCATCGAATCGAGGACCTGGCTGGTCATCTGCCGCGCATCGATGGTGTGGGTCAGCTCGAGCAGCCGGTCGGCCAGCGTCGACTTGCCGTGATCGATGTGCGCGATGATCGAGAAGTTGCGCAGGCGATCCTGGGGGCGCGGTCGGCCCGGTTCGACACTCACACCCATGAGCATGACAGGAACGCCGGGGCTCACGCCAACGGCCGAGGTTCGATCAGGGGCCGGTCGGGTCGGTCGTCGTCTTCGTCGGCATGTTCATGGGCACGATGCAGACGGGGTGGATCCCCGACACCCTGGGCCTGGGTCTCGGGCAGCCCTCTGCGTGGATCGTGGTCGTGCTCGTCGGACTCGTCCTCGGGGCGCTCATCGGCTCGATCCAGGGCTTCGTCATCGGCTCCATCGGCGTGCCCTCCTTCATCGTCGCCCGATGGGCGATGCCGCGCGCGGAGATGTCCCTCGCCAGGCTGCGCACGATGTGGTCGGCGGCGAGCCCTGCGACCACGTCCGTCTCGGCGGTGACGATCCTTGGACCCGGGATCCCGGCGATGGACGTGCCCTCCCTGTCCATGGCGCGGAGCCGTCCCTCGCCGGACGACGCTCGGCCGACGATCCGATCGCCGGCTTGTGGCGTATCCACCTCACGACGCCTGCGCGCCCGAGCGTGCGCGGCGTGCGCGACCCTTCGGGGGGCCATAGCCGAAGGAGGACAGCGATGCGCACCCGACGATCGATCCCCATCGCCATCGCCGCGACGGCGGCGCTGATCATGGCACTCACGGCGAGCAGCCTCTCGCTGGCCGGTGGACGCCCGTTCACCGTCGAGCTGACCGGCGCCGCCGAGGTGCCCGGACCGGGCGATCCCGATGGCGCCGGAACGGCGACGTTCTGGATGAACCCCGGTCAGGAGCGCGTCTGCTTCGAGTACTCCGTGAGCGGCGTCGCGGACCTGACCGCCGCCCATATCCACCGCGGCACGGCCGGCGTGGCGATGCCGCCGCTCATCGGCATGGACCCGACCAGCACCTCCGGCGGCAGCGGCTGCGTCGACGTGGAGCGCTCGGTGATCCAGGACATCATCCGCAACCCGAGCGGCTACTACTTCAACGTCCACAACGCGCCGTTCCCGCCAGGTGCCTTGAGGGGTCAGCTCAGCCGCCAGCCCTGACGACGGGCGAGCGGCTCCGGTCTCGGGGCGGAGCCGCTCGACCGTTCTGGTGCCTAAGGGAAGGTCAGTGAGGCCACGACCGGCTGCACGCTGTCAGTCCAGAACTGGTCGAACGCCGCCGCCGGACTCTCGGCTGCCAGCGACAAGAGCTCGCCGTCGCGCTCCGCGAGGATGAAGCGGATCGTCTGGCCCGCGGCGGCCCTGTAGGTCGCGGGATCGGACGCGTAGGTATAGAGCGACACGGGCTCGCGAACGGACACATCGACTTGGATCGCGTCCAGACCGCCGAGCGTGGTCGGGCTGGTCGCGCCGACGTCGAGCGCGGTGCGCGATCGAAGCCAGTCAACGAATGCCGCGGGCGTTTGCTCGATGGTGACGAGCGCTTCGGTGTCGTCGAGACCCCGGTTGATGTTCCGGGCGATCTCGAGGAACTCGTCCGGACCGCGCACCCAGGCCAGCAGGCTCTTGCTGGGCGGCCCGTTCACGGTCCAGCCCTCGCCGAGATCGAAGCTGATCGCCGGCTGGAATTCGTCGAGGTCGTAGTGGCCCGCGGCGCCGAAGCACGGGCCGAACGAGTCGCACACCACCGAGCTGCCCGACGAAGCTTGGGGACTGGCAGCCGATGCAGGCGGTGGCGAGCTCGAGCCGGTCGGCGTGCCCGCACAGGCGCTGGCGGCCACCGTCGCCAGCAGCAGGGAAGTCCCCAGCCAGATCGCCCGTGGCGCTCGCGAGATCGCCGATGCTCGCATCTTGACTGCCCTCCCGAGGCGCTGCCCGAGCCTCCCTCGACGTGAGCCGAGGCGAGGGGCAGGACGCGCCGTGGTGATGGCTGCGAATCTACATCGGAGGAACGCGGGTTTGGAAGGGGTGCGGCCGACGGCCGGGATCGAGGCGCTCTGCTACCATCACGCGTCGCACCACCCGATCCGGCGCCGGGCGCACCCACGGCGCCGCCATCGCCCGTAGACCGAGGTCAACCCGACTTGGCTCACTCATCCCGCACCTGGCGCGGCTCCCGCACGCCGCAAGCCCTCAAGCGCGTCCGCCAGGACGAGCGCAAGCGCTCGCACAACCAGCCGCACCGCTCGAAGGCCAAGACCCTCGTCGCCAAAGCCGTGACGGTCTCGGCCGGGGGAGACGCGGAGGAGACGCGGGCCGCCGTCGTGGCCGCCATCTCGGCGCTCGACAAGGCTGCCAAGGCCGGCGCCATCCACCCCAACGCCGCGGATCGCCGCAAGAGTCGGCTGATGCGCAAGGCCAACGCTGCCCTCGGCGGCGAGGCGGTGGTGACGTCGGGCAAGGTCGTGCGCTCGACCGGCAAGGCTGCCGCCGCCAAGGAGGCAAAGGCGCGCATCGCGGCCTCGAAGGCGTCCAAGGCGAAGGGCGAGCAGACCGCCGCCGGCAAGGCCCGCGCCGCGCTCACGAAGTCAAGTCGCACCGAGACCGCTGCCAAGGCTGAGCCGACCACGGAGGTCGCGACGACGGCCGCGGCAAAGGCTCCGGCGAAGAAGCCCGCCACCAAGACCACTGCCGCCAAGAAGGTGCCGGCCGCCAAGGCGTCCAGCACGCGGACCACGAGCAAGGCTGCCGCGGCCGCGACCGCTGCCGAGAAGCCGGCCGCGAAGGCGACCTCGAGGAAGCCGGCCGCCAAGCAGGCCTGATCCGCGAGGGCCAGGGCGGCCCTCAGGCGATGGACGTCGCGACGCCCTCCGTCCCTGCTGACGGCCGACGGGGTGCGACCGCTCCATAGAGCAGGCCGCCGACGACGGAACCGCCGACGACCAGAAGCCCGATGGTCAGCGCGCCGTTGGCCTGTTCGCGCAGGACGAACTGCTCGAAGGTCGCGGCATCGCTGACGCCCGCGGCGGCCAGCTCCGGACCCCGTCCGCTCTCGATGTAGCGCTGGTACGTGCAGGCCGGTCCCGTGACACATTCGATGGGGCCGCCCTGGCCACCGTCCCGGTAGCCGGCGTCCGCGTAGACGAAGAGCAGACGGATGCCGCCGTACAAGAGCGCCATGAAGAAGGCGGTCACCAACCCCGCGTACAGCGCGTTGGCGATGACCCGGTGCCACGGCCGGCGGCGGTCCGATCGGGCGTTGGCATAGAAGCCGATGAGCAAGCCGCCGACCGGTGCGAAGAGGAAGACGAGCGACTGGACAGCGATGACGAGCTCGAAGCCGATGGCCACGACGACGGCCATGCCGAGGCCGACCCAGCCGGCGAAGATGGCGCCTCGATCGACGACGCGCGACACCCTCAGGACCGCGACAGGGCCGTCGCGCCCGGGTAACGGGCGGACCCGCCCAACTCTTCCTCGATGCGCAACAACCGGTTGTACTTCGCGACGCGCTCTGAACGCGACGGCGCCCCGGTCTTGATCTGACCGCTGCCCGTGGCGACCACGAGATCGGCGATGGTCGTGTCCTCGGTCTCGCCCGAACGGTGGCTGACGATGGCGCCCCAGTCGTGGTCGGTCGCCAGCTCGATGGCCGCCAGGGTCTCGGTCAGCGTGCCGATCTGGTTGACCTTGATGAGGATGGCGTTCGCCGCGCCCTCCTCGATACCCCGCGCGAGCCGCTCGCGGTTGGTCACGAAGAGGTCGTCACCGACGAGCTGGCACGTCGAGCCGATGCGCTCGGTGAGCAGCCGCCAGCCCAGCCAGTCGTCCTCGGCCAAGCCGTCCTCGATGGACACGATCGGATAGCGCGCCACCCAGTCGGCCCAGAAGTCGACCAGCTCGGCGGTCCGCAGCGTGCGCCCCTCCCGGTCGAGCCGATACGTCAGCTCCCCCTCGGCCGTCGGGCCGGCATCGGGATCGAGCAGCTCGGTCACGGCTGGATCGAGGGCGATGGCGACGTCGTCGCCGGCCTTGTAGCCCGCTCGCTCGATGGCCCGCAGGATGATCGTGACCGCTGCCTCGTTCGAGGGCAGCGACGGCGCGAAACCGCCTTCGTCGCCCTGGCCGGTCGCATGCCCGCCGGCCTGCAGCTCGGCGCGCAGGGCGTGGAAGATCTCGGCGCCTGCCCGGAGGGCCTCGGCGAAGGTCGGTGCCCCGACCGGCATGACCATGAACTCCTGGAAGTCGGTCGAGTCGGCGGCGTGCCGGCCGCCGTTGAGGATGTTGAACATGGGCACGGGCAGCGTGTGTGCGCGAGCGCCCCCGAGATAGCGGTAGAGGGGCAGGTCGTAGGCCGCCGCAGCAGCATGGGCGCAGGCGAGTGACACTCCGAGCAGCGCGTTGGCCCCGAGGTTGCTCTTGTTGGCCGACCCGTCGAGCTCGATGAGCGTCTCATCGATGAGCGCCTGGTCCGCGGCGTCGGCGCCGAGCAGTGCCGGCGCGATGGTCTCGAGGACGTTGACCACGGCCTGCAGGACGCCCTTGCCGCCGTACCGCTCGGGGTCGCCATCGCGCAGCTCGACCGCCTCGTGGGCGCCGGTCGAGGAGCCCGACGGCACCGCCGCCCGGCCGCCGGCGCCGCCGGTCAGCACGACATCGACCTCGATGGTCGGGTTGCCGCGCGAGTCGAGGATCTCGCGGGCGTCGATGGACTCGATGGCCGTCGTCACGCGGCGTCCCTGCCGTCGGCCGCCGGCCGGTCCTGGAGCGCGGCGATGCCGGGCAGCTCGCGCCCCTCGAGGAACTCGAGCGAGGCGCCGCCACCGGTCGAGATGTGGCTCATGCGCTCGGTCAGGCCGAGCTGCGCCACGGCGGCCACCGAGTCGCCGCCACCGACGACGACCGTCGCGCCGCCGTCGGCCTTGCCGGCCAGGAATCGAGCCATGGCGCGTGTGCCGTCACCGAAGGTGGGCACCTCGAAGACCCCCAGCGGACCGTTCCAGAGCACGGTCTGGGCATCATCGAGGGCCTCGATGAAGGCGCCCATGCTGGCCGGCCCGGCATCGACCGTGGACCAGGAGTTGGGGATCTTCGTGGCGGGCACGATCTTGTGCTCGGCGCCGCGCGTGACCTCCTTGGCCACGACGACATCACTGGGCAGCAGGAAGGTCACGCCCTTGCGTTCGGCGAGGGCAAGGATGCGCGCGGCGTCATCGACCCGATCACGCTCGAGCAGGCTCTTGCCGACCGTCCAGCCCTGGGCGACGAGGAACGTGTTAGCCATGCCGCCACCGACCACGAACGTGTCGACGCGGTCCATGAGGTGCTCGAGGACCTTCAGCTTGTCGGAGACCTTGGCACCACCGATGACGGCCGCGAACGGCTTGGCCGGCGCGTCCAGCAGGGCCGAGAGCGCCTCGATCTCACGCTCCATGAGCAGGCCAGCGTAGGCCGGCAGGAGCTCCGCGACGCCGACGGTCGAGGCATGTGCCCGATGCGCGGTCCCGAAGGCATCGTTGACGTAGACGTCGGCGTAGGCCGCCAGTGCCTT
>DATBSD010000104.1:0-13327 GCA_036559965.1 Candidatus Limnocylindrales bacterium | reverse complement strand
GAATGCGACTTCACGGTCAGCCGGCTGGTCGACGACCGATTCCTGATCGTCACCGGGACCGCCTTCGGCAACCACGATGTGGGCTGGATCCGTGGCCATCTGCCGGACGACGGATCGGTCCGCGTTCGCGACCTGACCTCGAGCCTGGCCTGCTTCGGGCTCTGGGGTCCGCTGGCGCGCGACATCCTGGCGCCGCTCACGGCGACAGACCTGTCACCTTCCGCGTTCCCCTACCTGACCGCGCGCGAGCTGCACATCGGCCACGTGCCGGTGCTCGCGCTGCGCGTCACCTATGTCGGCGAGCTGGGCTGGGAGCTGTACGGCCCGACCGAGTACGGCCGCGGGCTGTGGCAGGCGCTCTGGGAGGCCGGCGTCCCACATGGCATGCTCGCCGGCGGCTACCGCGCCATCGATTCGCTGCGGCTCGAGAAGGGCTACCGCGCGTGGAGTGCCGACATCACGCCGGAGGAGTCGCCCGACGAGGCTGGCCTGGGCTTCGCCGTGCGCGTCGCCAAGGCGGCCGACTTCATCGGGCGGGACGCGTTGCTCGCCCGGCGCGCGGACGGGACACGGCGACGGCTGGCCTGCCTCGTGCTCGACGATCCGCGCGCCGTGACGCTGGGCAACGAGCCCGTGCGCATGGACGGGGACGTCGTCGGCCGGGTGACGTCGGGCGGTTACGGCTACTCCGTCGAGCGGAGCATCGCCTACGCCTACCTGCCACCCGACATGACGAGCGTCGGCACGCGCGGCGAGATCGACGTCTTCGGCGACTGGGTCGGCGCCGAGGTCGTGCGCGAGCCGCTCTGGGACCCACGCGGGGAGCGCATCCGGGCGTGACTGACGACATGGGCTTCGGGGCCGACTGGAGCGCCGGGCGTCGGCGCGGCAGCGACACGGAGCTGCGTGGCTGGCTCGACCTCGCGCTGCGCCTCTGCGACGAGGCCGACGCGACGGCGCTCGGCCACTTCCGGCGCGACCTCGAGATCAGGACGAAGCCCGACCGGTCCTTCGTGACCCAGGCCGACACGGCCATCGAGCGGCGCATCCGGGAAGGCATCGCCGCGGCCCACCCCGACCACGGCCTGGTCGGCGAGGAAGAGGGCATCGAGGGCGTCGGTGCTGACGTGCGCTGGTACATCGACCCCATCGACGGGACGCACAACTTCATGCGCGGCGTGCCGCTCTTCGGCACGCTCCTGGGCGTCGAACGCGACGGCGAGATGCAGGTCGGCGTCATGAGCGCGCCGGCCCTCCGGGAGCGCTGGTTCGCGTGGCGCGGTGGCGGCGCCTGGGCGTCGGGTTCGGCCGGCCTGGCACCGGGCGAGCTGCGACGCATCCGGACGTCGGGCATCGCGGCGCTCGAGGACGCGCAGCTCGTCTACAGCTCGCCGACCGACGTCGAGCCCTACGCGCCAGGCTTCCGGTCGCTCGTCTCGCGCGCCTGGCGCGATCGGGGCTTCGGCGACTTCTGGGGCTATGCCCTGGTGGCGGAGGGTGCGGCGGAGGCGATGATCGAGGTCGGCATGAACGCCTGGGACCTGGCCGCGCCGCTGCTCATCATCGAGGAAGCGGGCGGGCGGGTGACCGACTTTCGGGGTGTCCGGTCGATCCACAACGAGACGTTCGTGGCCACGAACGGCTTCCTCCACGAAGAGATCCTGGCGGCCCTGCACGACCCACGGCCAAGGTGACAGGCCTGATGGCCGAGCCCCCGCGGCACCTGGGCGCTGAGGAGCCGAACGACCGCGGGCTGACTGACGAGCTCGCAGCCGCACTCGAGCGCGTGCCCGAGCTGGCTGGTCGGTCGCTCGTGTTGACCATCCTCTCGGGGGGTATCACGAACCGCAACTTCCGAGTGGATGCTGACGGCGGTCTGGGCGCGCCAGGTGGCTCCACCTACGTGCTGCGGCGGGCGGGCACCGACACCCACCTGCTAGGAATCCGCCGCGACGTGGAGTACGCAGCCACGCTCGGCGCCGCAGCCGTCGGCGTCGGCCCGGAGGTGATCGCGTTCATCCGGCCGGAGTGTTTCCTCGTGACGCGTTTCATCCCCGGTGTCGGCATCTCGGAAGCGGCGGTCCATGACCCGGACATGATCCGACGCGTGGCCGACTCCATCCGCCGTATCCACGGCGGACCGGCCATCCCAGGCACCTTCGATCCCGTTCGGATCGGCGAAACCTATCGCGCGCTTGCGGCCCAGCGGGGCGTCACCATCCCGGCGGCGTACGAGCCCGCCCGCGAGCAGGTGCGCCGGATCGAGCGAGCCTTGGTCGTCGATCCCGTCGACATGCGTCCCTGCCATAACGACCTGCTCAACGCCAACTTCATCGATGACGGTGAGCGCGTCCGAATCGTCGACTGGGAGTACGCAGGCATGGGCGACCCCTTCTTCGATCTAGGCAACTTCAGCGTCAATCATGACCTCGATGCCGACGAGGATGCCGCGCTGCTCGAGGCCTACGCGGGTGAGGTTCGGCCCGC
This sequence comes from Candidatus Limnocylindrales bacterium, assembly GCA_036559965.1. GTDB lineage: Bacteria > Chloroflexota > Limnocylindria > Limnocylindrales > CSP1-4 > CSP1-4. Next base: position 10,840 of record DATBSD010000104.1, on the reverse strand, counting down.
CCACCTCGCCAGGTTGCGAGTGTTGCGCGTCGTGTCCGACTTCCGCGAGGCGATGTGGGGCGTCCTCCAGCAGGCCATCAGCATGCTCGACGTGGACTTCGAGGCCTACGCCGAGCGGCACTTCGAGCGGCTCCTCGACTCGGCGTCGCGTCCGGGCTTCGAGGCCGCCCTGGCGACGCTGGACCCAGCCGACGACGCACGCAGCCCCTAGTCGACCTCGTCGACGTCCGTCCACCACTGACGACGCTCACCGATGCGCGCCCGCATCCGCCAACCGAGCGTCTTCGGTTCACGGTCGAGGCGCGCCTTGAGCGCGTCCACAGCCACCTGGACCCGGACTCGCTGGTCCGCGTGGAGCTGCGGATAGCCGGCAGCCGATGTGGAAACCTTGTCGAGGTTGATGGTCGTCGTGCGCCAGAGGCCCCAGTCGTCGGCGCACAACGCGGCGATGCGATCGGCATCGATGACGCCCGCATCGTCGCTGCCGAGCGGATGATCGAGCAATAGGAGCACCGCGTCGACAAGGTCCTTGGTGTTGATCTTGACGATCTGCAGCTTCGAGAGCAGCAGTTCCGCGAGCGGGATCGTCTGCGCGTCCGCCTCGAGGCGCCCGTCCAGCGGGATGACGTGGCAGAACTCGAGACGATCGTAGAAGACGTCAAGATGGAGGTGGCGCGCGGGGTCTTCGTAGATCGAGCGCGCGCCCTCCGAGGTGATGTAGACGTCGCGATCCTCGCGATAGCCGAGCCCGGCCAGGGCGGCAAACAGCGCCTTGGTCTGACTGCGGTAGCCGGCCAGGTCGATGTCGGCATACGTGCGATCGAACGCCGGCAAGAGGACGGCCGCATCTGGGCAATGCATCGCCACGCCGATGGACCCGAGCACGCGAACCGTCGCGCCCGCCGCCGCGGCGGCCGCTTCGATGCGGCCGACCTCAGCCTCGAGGATGGCGCGCTCGGTGACGACCTTGGTCTGGTCCCGCATCGATCCGGTCGGCGGCTCCCATCAGCAGGCGGTCGAGGCAATCGAGGTTCGTTCGCGATGGCCGATCGACGTCTCGACCCGGCGCGATGGTAGCGGTTCAAGGAACCACGACGTGGCTCCGACCGGCTACCGTGTCGAGACCGCGGGAGGCTCGGCAGTGGATCAAGCGCGCATCGTCGTCATCGGGGGAGGTATCACCGGCTGCAGCGTGGCGTACCACCTGGCCATGGCCGGCGAGCGCGATGTGTTACTCATCGAGAAGGCGCAGCTCACGGCCGGCTCCACGTGCCAGGCGGCAGGCCTGGTCACGGTCTTCAACCCCTCGGCCGCGATGATGGGGTTTCGCCGCTACAGCGTCGATCTGTACGAGCAGCTGGGCGTCTTCTCCCCGGTCGGCAGCCTCCGGCTGGCATCCAGCCCGGAGCAGCTTGCCGAGCTGGAGCGTTCCGCCAGTCGAGCACGGGGCATCGGGCTCGAGGCACACGTCATCTCGGCAGCCGAGGCGCGCCAGCGCCTGCCGGCCATCTCGGAGGTGTCGCTCCATGGCGGCGTGTGGATGGACCATGACGGCTTCCTCGATCCGCACACGGCGACGCATGCCCTGGCGGCCGCGGCGCGAGAGCTCGGCGTGCGCATCCAGACCGGGACACGGGTCACGGCCATCGAACTCGATGGGCATCGAGCGGTGCGGATGGTCGAGACCGAGCAGGGATCCATCGCGACCGAGCTCGTCGTCGACGCGGCCGGGATCTGGGCCCCGCAGGTGGCGGCCATGGTCGGCGCCTTCCTGCCCTCGACGCCGGTCGACCACCAGCACGCCGCCCTTCGCGCCGTGCCCGGCCACGAGCTGCCGGCCGAGATGCCCTGCTTCCGCGACCCCGACAACCTCATCTACGGCAAGAGCGAGCATGGCGGTATGCTCCTCGGCGGCTACGAGGCTGAGCCCGCCGCGCGCTGGATCGACGGCGTGCCTTGGGACCATGCCGCGCAGTCACTGCCGCCGGCATTCGAGCGCTTCGCGCCGCTCATGGCCGGCGCCATCCGGCGCTTCCCTTTCCTGGCCGACGCGGAGGTCGCCCGCCTCGTGTGTCATCCGGACGCGATGACGCCCGACGCGAACCCGCTGCTCGGCCCGCTGCCAGGCGTCCCGGGCTTCTGGGTCGCGGCGGGTCTCTCGCTCAACGGCTTCGGTGGCGCGGGCGGCATCGGTCGAGCGATGGCAGCCTGGATCGTCGATGGCGACCCTGGCGTCGACATCGTGCCATATCGCGCCTGGCGATTCGCCGACGTCTACCGTGATGCGACCTGGACGGCCGCCCTGGCCCGGGAGGCCTACGCCGACTACTACCGGCTGCGCTTCCCATACGACGCCGACGTGGCGGGGCGCCCCAGGCGCCGATCACCGCTTCACGGGAGGCTCCAGGAGGCCGGCGCCGTGTTCGTCGCGAAGGCCGGCTGGGAGCGCGCCGACTGGCTCGAGCCGGGTCAGCCGTGGCGCATGGCCGGTCGCGACCAGCGTGTCTATGGCTTCACCCAGCCGCCATGGTTCAGCCGGGTTCGGGACGAAGTGTCGGCCGTTCGCGCCGGGGCTGGGATCATCGATCTGACCAGCTTCGGCAAGATCGACGTTCGCGGCCAGGGCGCACTGACCTTTCTGCAGCGAGTCGCCGCGAACGACGTGGGGCGGCGGATCGGCGATATCGTCTATGGGCCGTTGCTCAGCCCGCATGGCCGCCTCATCGCCGACGTCACCATCAGCCGCCTGGCCGACGATCACTTCCGCGTCATCACTGGCGCTGGCTCCCTGGCAGGCGACCTCGGCTGGCTGCGCTCCCAGCTGCGAGACGACGACGGGCCGGTCATGTTGGCCGACGTGAGTGACGCCTGGGCGGTGCTTGGTCTCTGGGGTCCGGCGGCGAGGACGATCCTGGCCGCGGTGACCGACGACGACGTCAGCGACAGCGCCACGCCGCTGCGACACGTCGCTGCGATCGCCATCGGCGGCGCCCCGATCCTGGCCAGCCGGATCAGCTACATCGGGGAGCTCGGTTGGGAGCTGATCGTCGCGCCGGAGTGGGCGATGCAGGTCTGGGATCGGCTCGTCGTCGCCGGCGCTGGCGTCGGTCTGACACCGTTCGGGTATCGGGCTCTCGAGTCGATGCGGCTGGAGAAGGGCTATCGATACTTCGGTACCGACCTGACGATGTCGGACACGGCAGACGAGGCCGGCTTGGCTCGGTTCGTCCGACCCGCCAAGGGCGACTTCATCGGTCGCGACGCGGTCCTCGCAGCGCGGAGTGCCGAACCGGAGGGACCGACTCGTCGACTGCGGACGGTGCTCATCGGCGATATCGCATACCAGCCCGTGTACGGCGGAGAGGCCGTCCGGGTTGCGGGGCAGGTGATGGGGCGCCTTCGGAGCGCGGCCTACGGTTTTGGGGTCTCCCGGACGGTCGGCACGGTGTACCTTCCCTCGGACATGCGGATCGGGGATGGGCTCGAGGTCGATGTCCTGGGCGAGCGCGTGACCGCCGAAGTGGCTGCAGATGTGCTCGTCGACCCTGCCGGCGCGCGGATGCGGGCCTGAGGTCGCCGCCATGCCGCTTCTCCGCCGCATTCCCGGCACCAAGGCGACGACGATCTTCTTCGCCACTGACGTCCACGGCTCAGAACGGACCTGGCGGAAGTTCCTCAATGCCGGCAGGTTCTACGGGGCGGATGTGCTGATCATGGGCGGCGACGTGATGGGCAAGCTCGCCATCCCCATCATCCTTGGCGCAGGTGGTGAGCGCCGGGCGACGATCCATGGTCGGGTCGAGCGGATGAAGACGGAAGCGGACGTGGTCAGCGTTCGCCAGCGCATCGGCGACCTGGGTTTCTACGACACGCTCATGGACGAGGACGAGTACCTGGCCACGAAGGACGATCCCGAGGCGGTCGACCGGCTCTTCGTTGCCCTGGCCACAGAGCGGCTCCTGCGCTGGATCGAGATGGCCGAGTCGCGCCTTTCAGGAACCGGCATCCGCTGCTACGCAACGGGCGGCAACGACGATCTGACCGAGGTCATGGCAGCGATGTCGCGGGTCGAGGCGACCTCGTTCGTGGCCTGTGAGGACCGGCGCGTCGAGATCGACGAGCGGCATGTCATGGTCAGCATGCCTTACGTCAACCCGACGCCGTGGCAGACGCCGCGCGAGGCGCCAGAACCGGAGCTGGCGCATCGCATCGAGGCCGCGGCCGCTGATCTGCCCGACTACCGGGATGCCATCTTCAACTTCCACGCGCCGCCCAAGGACTCGACGCTCGACACATGCGCGAGGCTCGACTGGACGACCGAGCCGCCATCGCAGATCGTGCAGTCTGGCCAACCGGTCCTATACGGGGCAGGCAGCGAGGCGGTGCGGTCGGCCATCGAGGCACGCCAGCCGTTGCTCGGCCTGCATGGTCACATCCATGAGTCGCAGGCCGCGACGACGATCGGCCGGACCTTGTGCATCAATCCCGGCAGCGAGTACGGTGAAGGTGTGCTGCGCGGTTGCCTGGTCACCATCGCCGATGGCCGGGTCAAGGGCTACCAGATGACGGCAGGTTGAGGGAGGTGGTGCGACCGCGCAGAGCCTGAGCGACCCATCGAGGCCGGGAACGTGCCCATGCCTATCGCGCCCCGGCCGGAGCATTGCAGGGAGGTGCATCGCATGGCGACTGCGGTTGCGACACCGGAGGTCTTCGTTCGCAAGTCCTCCGGCCTGGTTCGCGTCATGTCCCCTTCGTCGGCGTTCGTCTACAACATCCTGACGATGGGGCTGATCTTCCCCTGGACCTACCTCTGGGCGCCAGGTGCGCTGCCCGGCGGGCAGCTCGTGTGGGGGATCCTGCTGGCGATGGTGCTCGAGATCCCTATCGCGCTGGCCTATGTCTGGCTCTCGACCGCGTTGCCCCGGTCTGGCGGCGATTATGTCTTCCAGAGCCGTGTGCTGGGCGGTGGCATCGCCTTCACCCTAGTCTTCTCCGGCTTCGTGATCTGGATCCTTCAGTGGGTGGCGCTCTCGGGCTGGCTGCTCTCCTACCTCGGCCTGGCGCCGCTCTTCCTGGGCCTCGGTGTCTCACTCCAGAGCCAGGGCATGATCGAACTCGCGACGTGGTTCACGACGGCGACCGGCATCATCGTCGTCAGCATCCTCAATGCCCTGACGGCGCTGCTCATCCTCGTTTCGGGCTTCCGCAACTACGTCAGTTTCCAGCGGGTGATGTGGATCGCCACGCTGCTTGCCTTCGGGACGATGGTGGTCGTGCTCTTCCTGACCACGCCCTCGGAGGTGCCTGCAAAGCTGGACGCCTTCTCGGCGGCCATGGGTGGCAGCTCGAACTGGTACGCGGAGGCGGTGGCCGCGACGGAGGCCGGCGGCATCGACCTGAACCCGCCCTTCAGCTTGCTGGCCACGTTGCTCATCGCACCTATCGCCTGGACGTCGCTCCAGTGGGCGACGTACAGCTCCCAGCAGAACGGCGAGATCAAGGACGCTCGATCCTTCCGGAGCCAGGCCTCGATCATCATCGGCGCCCTGATCGTGACCGGCCTGCTGCTGGCGCTGCTGGCGTGGGTCCTCGAGCGCGCCGTGGGAACTGCCTTCCTGTACGTCGCCGGGGCCGGCTACTGGTCGCTCATCCCCGAGGCGACGATGAACGGCTTCTACCTCTGGCCAAACATCCTGGCCATCGCGATCGGGGCCAGCCCGATCCTGGTCCTGCTCATCTCGGTCGGCTTCATCCTGAACGGGCACCAGATCGTCCACAACTGCTACATCGGCATGACCCGCGTCATGGTCGCCATGTCGCTCGACCGCGTCCTGCCCGAGCTGGTCAGTCGCGTCAGTGATCGATTCCACACGCCGGTCAATGCTCACGTCATCTACTTCCTGGCGAGCATCCCGGTCATCTGGCTGTACAACACGTTCTCGTACACAGGCGCGGACGACACGACGACGACTTGGACCTCACTGACGCTTGGCGTGACCTTCGCCTGCGGCTACGTCTTCGTTGCCACGGCGCTGGCTGGCGCCCTGCTGCCCTGGCGCGCCAAGGGCGTCTATGAGGCGTCCCCGGGTGCCAGCTACCGGATCGCCGGTATCCCTTGGGTGACGGTGGTCGGCGCGCTCGGCTTCATCGCCGGGTCCATCTTCCTCATCCTCTTCCTGACAAACCCGCAGCTCGGTCTGACCAGTCAGCTTGCGTACACGGTCGTGAGCGCCATCCTGATCTTCGCCGCACTCTGGTACATCATCACCAAGCTGGTCCGGCGGAATGCTGGCATCAACGTCGAATACGCCTTCAAGGAGGTCCCGCCGGAGTGATCCGGCGGGCCCCATGATGGGTCGTCGTTCGACCTCAGGATCTCGGGTCCGAGCCTCGGCTCGGACCCGGCGTCATGCCGAACCTGTGGAAGCTCGCAACAAGGTCGTCAGGTCGGGGCCGTCGAGCGCCGTCGCCGCACGCTGCCAGCGTTCCTCGGCCCAACCCCAGAAGTCGTAGTCGATGGTCGAGACGGCCGCCTGGATGGCTGCCCAGAGGGTCCAGCCGACGTCCGACATGATCATCTGCAGGCGCATCCGCGCCAATTGGTCGTCGCGATAGGCGCCGAAGTAGGCGAGCGCCAGGGCCTCCACTCGATCGTCGTCCCAGCCCAACTCCTGACACGTGTTGCCGAGCTCGAAGGTCGGGTCGCCGTTGCCGCTGTACTCATAGTCGACGATCCAGAGCCGATCGTCGTCGTCGAGCAGGTTGGCGGCCAGGAGGTCGTTGTGACACGGCGCCGGCGGCAGCGGGCGTGCAGCCAGCGCGGCCACGACCCGCGGCAGGAGCGGCAGGTGCTCCCGATAGCCGGCCGGGATCGGGATGGCGCGCTCATCGACGACACGCAGGTACCGCGCGGCCAACCGAGCCATGTCGAAGTCGTCACGGAAGCGCGGCGCGCCGTGCAGCCGTCTGAGCGCCTCGGCGAGCCGGCCCGGCATGCCGGGCTCGGAGGCCGACGTGTTGCTCAGGGTGCGGCCGGGCAGCCACTCGAGGACCATCACGTCCCAGGCCGGCAGGTGCTCGAGCACGCGAGGCCCGATGCCGGCCGCGGCGGCGGCCCGGCTGTTGGCCAGCTCGTTGGCGCGATCGACGGCCAGCAGCCCGGTCTCGGTACCTGGGATGCGAACGAAGTGGGGCTCGCCGTCGACGTCGACGCGGTAGTTCCGGTTGGTCAGGCCGCCCGAGATCTCCTGCCACTCGACCCGCCGGCCACGCCAGGCGTCGACGACGGCGATGATCTCCTCGATGTCGACGCTCATATCGCCTCCGCGACCGAGCCTAGCGCACCGGGCGGGACCGACATCGGCCGCACGGCGACGACCGGGCAGAGTAGGCTTCGGCGGTGACCTTCCGGGATGCCATGGAGACCATCTCGACGGCCTTCGAGGTCGTCGGCGTGGCGGTCTTCGCGATCGGCTCGCTCGCGCTCGGCGCCCGCGTCGTGCTGGGGGTCTTCGGGCTGCGCCATCGGGTGACCTATGTCGGCGTCCGCAATGAGCTCGGGCGCATCATCCTGCTCGGCCTCGAGATCCTCATCATCGCCGACATCATCCAGACCATCACCGTCGACCTGACGCTCGAGAACGCCGCCACGCTGGGCGTCATCGTGCTCGTCCGGACGTTCCTGAGCTTCTCACTCGAGGTCGAGCTCGAGGGCGCCCCGCCATGGCGCCGGCTCGAGCTCGCCCGTGCCGTCGGCGCCGTCTTCCCCGACCGGCCGGAACGGCATCCGGGCGACGACTCGCCCTAGGCACACGGAGCGGGCGACCTGCGTGGAGTTCGGCGTCCATCTGCCACAGATCGACTGGGGCAGGGAGCCACCGTCGCTCGAGCGCGTGACCGGTGTCGCCCGAGCGGCCGAGCGCCTCGGGTTCGGCACCATCTGTGCGAACGATCACCTCGTCTACCAGCGGCCCTGGCTCGATGGCCCGCTGGCCCTCGCCGCGGTCATCGAGGCGGCGCCGAGCGTCCGCCTCATGACGACCGTCGCCTTGCCGGTGGTGCGGGGACCGGTGGCGCTGGCCAAGGCCCTCGGTACCCTCGATCTCCTGTCGGGCGGTCGCCTCGACGCCGGGCTCGGTCCCGGTTCGACGAGCCGGGACTACGAGGCCGTCGGGATCCCGTACGACGAGCGCTGGGCCCGCTTCGACGACGCTGTCGGCGCCATGCGTGCGCTGTGGACCCCGGACCACGGCCCGTTCGTCGGACGCTGGTACGACACGACCGGCGTCGCCCTCTCACCGCCGCCGGCCCAGGTGCACGGGCCGCCCATCTACATCGGGAGCTGGGGATCGGCCGCCGGGCTGCGCCGGGTCGCCCGTCTTGGCGACGGCTGGCTGGCCTCGTGCTACAACACCACGCCGGCCGCCTTCGCGGCCGCCCGTTCGACGCTCGACGAGCTGCTGGCCGCTGCCGGGCGGGACGCGGCCACGTTCCCGAGCGCCATCGCCACGGGCTGGATGCACGTCACCGATGACGAGGCCGAGGCACGGGTCACGACGGCACGCGTGAGCGAGATGCTGCGCCGTCCGATCGAGGACGTGGCCGGCCGCCTGCCGATCGGCTCACCGGCCGCCTGTGTCGACCTCCTGGGCCGCTACCAGGAGGCGGGGCTCGGGCGGCTGATGCTCTGGCCACTGCTCGACGAGGTGGCGCAGCTCGAGCGCTTCGCGGGTGATGTCGTGCCCCAGCTCCGACCCGCCTCCTGACGGCTCGCGCGGAGCCGGTCGCCGTCCGGCACGACCTTCGACCCACTCTCCGAACGCGACCATCGGCCCAGGGGAGGGCCAGGACCCCTGTGCTACCCTGCGGGCGTCGTGGTCGTGCTCGCTGTGCCCGCGTGCCGAGCCGCAACCGGATCATCGTCGCCGTTGAAGCGCCGATCCCGGTCGACGCGGAGCCGTACGTGACCTTCTCGCACATCCGGGCCAGCCTCCGCCCCCGTCTCGGGCCCCCGAGGGCGAACGCTGGCGACGTCGCGAGCGCCCCGACCGCCCCCGCCGCGGGCGCCACCGGCGGCGGTCCGGTGACCGGACCATCGGTCGGCCCAGCGCTGTCGCGCGCGGTCGCCGAGCCGCCGCCGACACCGACCGCCGGGGTCTCGCCGACAAGCGCCGGTCGGGCTCGCCAGCCGCGGCCGGCCGTCGATATGGAGCTGCCGGACCTCAAGCGCGTCGCGCTCGCGCTGCACGACGTGACGAAGGTCTACCCGACCGGCAAGCGCGCGCTGGTCGACGTCGATCTGATCATCCCGGAAGGCGACTTCGCCTTCCTCGTCGGGCCATCCGGCGCCGGCAAGAGCACGCTCATGAAGCTGCTCATCCGGGACGAGCTGGCGACGACCGGCATGGTCATGCTCGGCGGCCAGGACCTCGCCCGCCTGAAGCGACGCGAGGTGCCGCGCATGCGGCGGCGCATCGGCATCGTCTTCCAGGACTTCAAGCTGCTGCCGAGCAAGACGGTGCGCGAGAACGTCGCCTTCGCGCTCGAGGTCACTGGCACGCCGAGGCGCGACATCGGACCGGCGGTCGAGCGGGTGCTCGCCCTCGTCGGCCTGACCGCGCAGGGTGAGCAACGCCCGCACCAGCTATCGGGCGGCGAGCAGCAGCGCACCGCCATCGCCCGGGCGATGGTCCACGACCCGACCATCGTCATCGCCGACGAGCCGACCGGCAACCTCGATCCGCTCATCAGCTGGGAGATCATCCAGCTGCTGCTGCGCATCAACGAGCTGGGCACGACGGTGCTCATGGCGACCCACAACGCCGAGGTCGTGACGGCCCTTCGCCGGCGCGTCGTCGCACTCGAGGAAGGGCGCATCGTGCGCGATGAGGTCGGGGGCTACCATCGTGAGTACTGAGCCGCGCGCCGTCGCCTTCGGGAGCAGCCCGACGTGATCGGCTTCCTCGCCTTCTCCGTCCGGCGCGCGTTCCAGGGCCTCTGGCGCAACCGCGTGATGAGCCTCGCGGCGACGGTCACGATGGTGCTCATGCTCGTGCTCCTGGCTGGGCTCATGCTCGTCCTCTCGGGACTCGAGGCCGGCCTGCGATTCGTCGAATCCAAGGTCGAGGTCCAGGCGTTCGTGAACGACGGCGTGTCGATCGATCGCGTGCATGCGCTGCAGGTCCAGGTCGAGTCGCTGCCCGAAGTGGCGTCGGTCAGCTACCAGACCAAGGAGGCCGCGCTGGAGGCCTGGCGGGCCGAGCAGGAAGCCCAGGGTCGCGCTGACCTGACGACCCTGACCGGTACCAACCCCATCCCGGCCAGCCTCAACGTCAAGCTCCGCGATCCGCGCCAGTACGGCTCCGTGGTCGAGGTGCTCAAGGCGCCCCGTGGCGTGGTCTCCGAGGTGCTCGAGACGCAGCGCGTCGTAGATGCCCTGGTGGCCATCACCGGCGTGCTCCGGACGATCGGCCTGGGCATCCTCGTGATGGTCGGCCTGACGGTCCTGTTCATCGTCGTCAACACCATCCGCATGGCGGTCATGGCGCGCGCCGACGAGATCGAGATCATGCGTCTGGTCGGCGCATCCGACGCCTTCATCCGCTGGCCGTTCATCTTCGAGGGACTGCTCGTGGGCCTCATCGGCGCCGGCCTGACGCTCGCCATCCTGGCCGTCGCGGCACCGTCGATCAGCCAGCTCGGCACGACCATCCTGTCCGAGATCCCGGTCGGCTTCGACCAGCAGATCGGGCAGCAGCTGGTGCTCGTGGTCGTCGGCGCAGGCGCCCTGCTGGGCGGCCTGGGAGCCACGATCTCGGTCCGCAGCTACCTCATCAAATAG
>DATBSD010000103.1:0-7743 GCA_036559965.1 Candidatus Limnocylindrales bacterium | reverse complement strand
GAGACCCAGCTGAGCGGCTCGAACGGCTCGCCGGCCAGCAATCCGACCGCCAGCATGAGCCCGCCGCCGGTCAGCATCTGGTAGCTCGTCGAGACGAACGGATCGCGCGGCATCGTCGTGCGCGACGAGACGAACGAGCCCACCGCCCACGAGATCTCGGCCAGGAGGAGCAGTGCGATCCCGAACGGATCAGCTCCGGCGCCTGTCCAGGCGGGTACCACGAGACAGGCCACGCCGACGGAGCCGACGAGCACACCGGCCAGCGTGCTGCCCGGGATCCGCTCGCGGGCGAGTCGCCGCAGGAGCACGATCCAGAGGGGCGTCGAGGCGATGATGAGGGCCGTCAGCGCCGAGGGCACGGTCTGCTCCGCCAGCACGACCAGCCCGTTGCCGCCGAGCAGGAGCGCCGCACCGACGAGCACCGCACCGGCCAGCTCCCGGCGGTCGACGCGCAGGTGACGGATGCCCGACCGGATGGCCAGCACGAGGGCGACGATCGAGCCCGCGATGAGGAACCGGGTGCCCGCCGTGACGAGCGGGGGCAGGTCGGCCACCACGATGCGGATGGCCAGGTAGGTCGAGCCCCAGACGATGTAGACGGTGCCCATCGCGAGCCACACGCGAAGCGCCTCGGGCGTCGGTCGGGCGCGAGGGTCGGACATCGACGCCGATGCTACCCGAGGTCGCCCCGACGGCCCGCTCGAAGGCAGCGTCCCGGGAAGGCCCGACGACGCGACGCATCCGCCTTGCCGCGCACCTTGGCAACGGCTACGATGCGGGCCGGAATGGGGGTCGGACGGAAGGTCGTCGCCCCGCGAGGCCCTGACCAGGCGGTCAGCGCCACGATCGTAGGAGGAGAGATGCGCAAACCCCTGTGGTTGGCCGTGGTGGCCAGCGCCGCCATCGTGGTCTCGGCGTGTACCGGAGGCACGGCATCGCCCTCGGCTGCATCGCCAGGGGCGGCGACACCCGAGGCGACCGCCGCGGCGTCCGCGGAGCCGCCGGTCGCGGCGACGGAGTGGAAGGTCGCGTCGCATACCGACGTCGGCTCGATCGATGATCGCAACTTCAACCAGTATGCGTATGCCGGGGCCACGGACGGCGCCAAGGCCATCGGCGCCCCGGTGCCGGTGCCGTACATCGTGCCCAAGGATCCCAGCGAAGTGCCGCGTGGCCTGCAGCTGCTCATCGACGCCGGGCAGAACATCATCGTCGTGAACGGCTTCAACGCCGTGCCCGAGGTGACCCGCTTCGCGCGCAACAACCCCGACGTCTGGTTCATCGGCGTCGACCATGACATCTGCATCGACGCGAACGGCGTCCCCGACTCCGACTTCGGCGGTCCCGGCCAGGGCGGCGCCTGCGTGGGCAGCGCTGACTGGGCGAAGCTGCTCCCGAACTACATCGGCCTCAACTACCAGGAAGACCAGGTCGGCTATCTGGCCGGCATCGCGGCCGCCATGGCGACCAAGAGCAACGTCATCGGCGCCGTCGGCGGCATCACCCTCTGCGGTCCCTGCGTGCGTTACATGCAGGGCTACGAGCTGGGTGCCAAATCGGTCAACCCGAACGTCCAGGTCAAGGTCGCATGGGTCAGCGAGAGCGACTTCGTGAAGGCGTTCTACGACCCGGCCGGCGGCAAGACATTCACCCAGCAGTTCATCAAGCAGAACCCGGGCATGGACGTCGTCTTCCAGGTCGCCGGTGCGACCGGCAACGGCGCCATCGACGCGGCCTGCGAGGCCGGCATCTTCGCCATCGGCGTCGACGTCGACCAGCACGAGTCGTACCCGGCAGGGGCCCCGTGCCTCATCACGAGTGCCACGAAGGGCCTCCAGAAGTCCGTTTCCGATTCGGTCGAGGCCATCGCCGCGGGCACCGCGGTGGGCGGCAAGCAGATCTTCAATGCGGCCAACGACGGGGTCGGCTACGCCCCGTTCTACGAGGCCCAGAGCAAGCTCCCGGCCGGCGTTCAGGGAGCCATGGACGCCGCCTTCGAGGCCATGAAGGCGGGCACGCTGGAGACGTGTCCGGCAGCGCCGGTCTGCGGGCAGGTGCCGGCTCCGCCGATCGGGGACTAACGCCCGAACGAGCCACATCAGAGAGCGGGTCGACCTCCGTGGTCGACCCGCTCGTTCGCCTTCACGGTTCAAGACCCACCGACTGCTAGGGGAGATCCGTGACCGAGGAGGACCGCGCGCCCACCGCCCTCGAGGAGCCTGTCGAGGCCGAGGACGTCCGTGCGCCTGCGCTCGAGATGCGCGGCATCACGAAGCGCTACCCCGGCGTCGTGGCCAACGACCACATCGACCTCGACGTCCGGCCGGGCGAGATCCACGCCCTGCTGGGCGAGAACGGCGCCGGCAAGACGACGCTCATGAATGTCCTCTACGGGCTGGCTCGCCCCGACGAGGGCGAGATCCTGCTCGATGGCCAAGTCGTCGACCTGACCGGTCCGGCCGATGCCATCGCCCGCGGCATCAGCATGGTCCATCAGCACTTCATGCTCGTGCCCGTGCTCTCGGTCGCCGAGAACATCGTGCTCGGCGCCGAAACCATGCGGGGACCGCTGTTCCTCGATCGCCAGGAGGCGGATCGTCGGATCGTCGAGCTCGGACAGCGCTTCGGCTTCGACATCGACCCTGATGCCAAGGTCGGCTCCCTGTCCGTCGGCTGGCAGCAGCGCGTCGAGATCCTCAAGGCGCTCTATCGCGAGGCCCGCATCCTCGTCCTCGACGAACCGACGGCGGTCCTCACGCCGCAGGAGACGGAGGAGATCTTCGCCGTCCTGCGACGGCTCGCGGCGGCGGGACACAGCATCATCTTCATCAGCCACAAGCTCTACGAGGTGCTCGAGATCGCCGACCGCATCACGGTCATCCGCCGTGGCCGAGTGGTTGCTGAGCGATCGCCGACGGGCACGACCGAGGAGGACCTGGCGACGCTGATGGTCGGACGCGACGTCGACCTGACGGTCGACCGTGGGACCTCCACGCCGGCCGGACCGATGCTCGTCGTGGAGGGTCTCAAGGCGACGGACGACCGGCGCCGCGAGGCGGTAGCCGGGGTCGACCTGGAGGTCCGAGCGGGCGAGATCCTGGGCATTGCCGGCGTTGCCGGCAACGGCCAGGACGAGCTCGTCGAGGCGCTCGTCGGGCTGCGCCGTCCGACCGCCGGCAAGGTGACGCTCGACGGCGTCGATATCACCGGCCACGACCCGCGCTCGGTCTACGGCGACGGCGTCGCCTATGTGCCCGCCGACCGCCACCGGTTCGGCATCGTCCTCTCGTTCCCGCTGACCGACAACCTCGTCCTGACCAGCTACCACCGCCCTCCGTACGCGCGCGGCCTGCTGCGCGACGACGCGGCCATCCGACGGACGGCGGTCGAGCGCATCGAAGCATTCGACGTGCGCGCCCCGTCGGCCGACGTGCAGGCCTCGACGCTCTCGGGCGGCAACCAGCAGAAGGTCATCGTCGCCCGCGAGTTCGCCCGTGACCTCAAGCTGTTGGTCCTCGACCAGCCGACCCGTGGCCTCGATGTCGGGAGCATCGAGTTCATCCATCGCCAGGCGGTCGCCAAGCGCGACGCCGGGACGGCCATCCTGCTCGTCTCCGCCGAGCTCGACGAGGTCCTCGAGCTGTCCGATCGCGTCGCGGTCATGTTTCGCGGCCAGATCGTGGGCATGTTCGACGGCCGCACCGCCGACAAGTACGAGGTCGGCCTGCTGATGGCGACCGGCGGTCGGGAGAGGGCCGAGGCGGCGACCGGCGAGGCGATGGCATGACCGGTGTCCGTCGGGCCTGGGCGATCGTCGCCCTGCCTGTCATCTCGATCGTCCTGAGCGTGTTGGTCGGCTCGGTGGTCATCATCCTGTCGCAGTGGCTGGTGAGCGGCACGTTCGAGCTCGGCCTGGCCGTGGACGCCTACGCATCGCTCATCTCGGGCTCGATCGGCTCCTTCAACGCCATCGTCAACACGCTCACGGTGGCGGCGCCGTTGATCCTCGGCGGCCTGTCGGTCGGGCTGGCCTTCAAGGCCGGCCTGTTCAACATCGGCGCCCAGGGCCAGTTCCTGATGGGCGCCCTGGGGGCGGTCATCGTGGGGGTCACGCTGCGCGAGGCGGCGCCGCCGCTGGCCATCCCGGCCGCGCTGGTGGGGGGCATGCTCTTCGGTGCCTTCTATGGATTCATCCCGGGCGTGCTCAAGGCGGTCTCGGGCGCCCACGAGGTGGTGACCACGATCATGCTCAACTTCATCGCCGTGGCGATCGTCGCGGGCATGGTGTCCGAGGTGCTCAAGGTTCCCGCGTCGCCGCAGCCCATCACGCTCGATGTCGTCAACGCGTCACTGCCCGTCATCCTCGGGCGGAACGGCCACATCGGCATCATCTACGCGCTCCTGGCGGCGGTCGGCTACCACTGGCTGCTCTTCCGCACGACACGTGGCTTCGAGATCCGGACCACCGGCGCCAACCCCGACGCCGCCCGCTACGCGGGCATGAAGCCGCGCCGGATCATCGTCTGGACGATGTCGGTAGCCGGGCTGCTGGCCGGCCTGGCAGGCGCGACCGAGCTGCTCGGCGTGTCCCACCTCATGACGGCCTCGTACGGCACGACCGTCGGCTTCGACTCCATCGCCGTGGCGCTCCTCGGTCGGACGAGCGCCGTCGGCATCGTGATCTCGGCGCTCTTCTTCGGTGGCATGCGCGCCGGGGCACCGGCCATGCAGGTCGAGGCGGGCGTGCCGGCCGACCTGGTCGGCGTCCTCCAGGCGACGATCCTCTTCTTCCTCGTCGCGGGGCCGGTCGTCCAACGTGTCTTCCGACTGCGCGGCGTGAAGGCCGCCATCGAGGACACGGGGACGTTCACCCGGACCTACGGCGGCGGTGAGAGCGTGAGCCGATGATGGATCCGATCATCCAGGCCGTCTACGGCCTGCCCATCATCGGCCTCGTGTTCCAACTCGTCGGCTACCTCATCACCGTGTTGCCCGACATCGCGCCGATCATCCTTCGCGGCGCCGTGCCCATCGCGCTGGCCGCGCTGTGCGGCGTCATGTGCGAGCGATCGGGCGTGGTCAACATCGGCATCGAGGGCACGATGCTGGTGGCGGCCTTCGTGGCCTGGGCCGCCGGCGTCTACCTCGTGCCGCTGCTCGGCGACAGCGTGCCGCTCGCGATCTTCGGCATCACGCCAGCGCTCGTGGGAGCGTTGCTCATCGCGGTCCTGGCCGGGCTCATCGTGGCGTTGCTCCACGCCTGGCTCTCGATATCGGTGCGCGCCGACCAGATCATCGCCGGCACCATCATCAACATCGCGGCCTTCGGCATCACGGGCTACCTCTACAGCCTCATCTCGTCCAGCTCGCCCGAAGGGGCGGGCGCCTTCGTGACCTTCCGGCCGCCGGAGTTCCTGCTCGCCCTGCCCTTCGTGGGCTGGCTGTTCGACATGTTCCTGGCCCAGGGACCGATCGGCATGGGCGTCATCGTCATCGTCGTCGTCTTCCAGGTCTTCCTGTTCCGATCCCGCTGGGGCCTGCGCATGCGATCGGTCGGCGAGCACCCACGGGCGGCCGAGACGGTCGGCATCGACGTCATCCGTGTGCGCTACCGCAACGTCCTGCTTGGCGGCGTGCTGGCAGCGCTCGGCGGCGCCTATCTGTCGCTCGAGATCACCGGCTCCTTCACCCAGGGCATGACCGCCGGGCGCGGCTTCATCGGGCTGGCGGCGATGATCATCGGGCGCTGGACGCCACTGGGTGCCTTCGGGGCGGCGCTCATGTTCTCGTCCTTCGGCGCCATCGGGCAGTCCATCAACATCGCGCCGCCGCCGGGCGACCTGGGCGTGCTGCTCGACCAGCTGCCCGGCCAGTTCTTCGATGCCCTGCCCTACCTGGCGACGATCGTCGTCCTGGCCGGGGTCGTCGGCCGGAGCGTGCCGCCGGCCGCCGATGGCCTGCCCTACGAGCGGGAAGCCGCCAGCTGACGAGCCGACGATGACGGCCGACGAGCGCGATCGCGCCCGGGACGTGCTCGATCTCCAGGACGGCAGCGGCCCGGTGCCCGTGCTTGACGAGGACGGAGCGCTCGACCTCCTGGCCGCTGCCAGGCGCATCGCCGTCGTCGGTGCCTCGCCCGATCCCTATCGCCCGTCGCACTCGGTCATGCGCTACCTCCAGACCCAGGGCTACGAATGCGTGCCGGTCAACCCCAACGCCCGGGACGTGCTGGGCATCCCTGCCTTCGCGAGCCTCGAAGAAGCCGTCGCCGCGAGCGGGCCGTTCGACATCGTCGACGTCTTCCGGCGCTCCGAGCTGACCGTGCCCGTGGCCGAGTCGGCGGTCGCGACCGGCTGCCGAGCGCTGTGGTTGCAGCTCGGCATCGTCGATTGGCAGGCCGCGCGCATCGCCTACGAGGCCGGGCTGGCCGTGGTCATGGATCGCTGCACCGCCATCGACCACCGGCGGCTGCGCGGACGCTGAAGGGAGGCTCAGCCGAGCCAGAGGCCGAGCAGGACGAGCACGAGCCCGGCACCGAAGACCGCCAGCCCGACGCGAACCTGGCGACGAAGCTCGACGAGCATCAGCTCGGCGCTGTCAGGCCCGCGCTCCGGTAGCGCTGGACGACCGCCGCGCCAGGTCTCGTAGCGCTCGAGATTGGCGCGGTGTGCCCGCAGCTCCTGTGATCGGAGCCACGGTCCACGGGCGCGCCAGATGCCCAGGCCGGCGAGCGCGAGACCGCCCACGACGAGCACCAGCTGGATGGGCGTCACGTCACCTCAGTCGAGGCCGAGGCGTTCGCGCACGAGCGCCTGGACCGTGCTCGCCTGCGCCTGGCCGCGGGTCGCCTTCATGACCTGGCCGACGATGAAGCCGGTCGCCTGGCCCTTGCCGCTCCGGATATCGGCGACCGCGTCCGGATTGGCGGCCAGGACGTCGTCGATGACCGCGGCCAGGACCTCGCGATCGTCGATCGCGCGAAGGCCCAGGTCGTCGACGATGGCGCCGACCCCCTCACCCGTCAGGGCATGACGCTCGAAGACCTGCTTGGCGTTCGTGGCCGAGAGCTCGCCGTCGGCGACCATCCGGATGAGCTGCCCGAGCTGGGCGCCGTCGACCGCCAGCGCGTCTGCGGTGCGGGCATCGTCGGTCGTCTGCTTGGCCAGCCGGAGGTACTCGCCGGTCACCCAGTTGGCGATGGTCTTGGGCGCGATCGACGGCTCGGCCGCGACGGCCGCCTCGTAGACGGCCGCGGCGCCGGGCTCGGCGACGAGCACACCGGCGTCGTAGGCCGTCAGGCCGTGGTCGTCGCGGTAGCGCGCCCGCCGCGCTGCGGGCAGCTCCGGCAGTCGCGCGGCGATGTCCGCCAGCCAGCTCGGATCTGCCCGCAGCGGTGGCAGATCCGGCTCGGGGAAGTAGCGGTAGTCGTGCGAGTCCTCCTTTGAGCGCATGACGTACGTCCGGCCGTGGTCGTCGTCCCAGCCACGTGTCTCCTGTGCGACCGTGTCACCGGCGTCGAGCACGCCGGTCTGGCGGGTGATCTCGAACTCGATGGCCCGCTCGACCGATCGGAACGAGTTCATGTTCTTGATCTCGACCCGGGTCCCGAACGCGTCGTCGCCGACCGGCCGAAGCGAGACGTTGGCCTCGACCCGCATCTGGCCCTCCTCCATCGCCGCCGCGCTGGCACCGATCGCCACGAGCACGGCGCGCAGCTCCTCCGCGTAGCGGCGCGCCTGTTCG
>DATBSD010000102.1:0-6095 GCA_036559965.1 Candidatus Limnocylindrales bacterium | reverse complement strand
CCGCTGGCCGCCCGGCGTCGTGAACGAGCAGATCGGCCCGAACGGGATCTCGAACCGGCCGGCCGGCTGCCAGCCACGTCCCTCCAGCTCCTGCATCGCCGACCGCAGATCCGCCACCCGGTAGACGAGCACCGGTGCCTCACCCTCGAGGTGGCCGGCCAGCAGGAAGCGCGGCGGGCGATCGGTGAGCTCGACCATCGCCACCCGCGTGCCCATGCCCTCGACGGCGAAGACGAGCCGTCCACCGAGCACGTCGGTCAGGTAGCGCGCGTCGCCGGCCACGTCGCGGCTGGGGTGGTAGATGAAGTCGAGCTCCTCGAACAGGTCGCTCATGGCGGCACGGTACTCCCAGGCGGGCCTGATGGCCATGGCACCACCGCCCTCCCCCGTCGCCGGCCTGTAGGCTTGCCGGCATGAGCTATCAACCTGCCGAAGTCGCCGTCCGCGCCGGCGTGGCTCCCGAATTCGTGGATCGGCTCATCGAGGTCGGCATCCTCAAGCCGACCGACGATGGCTACTCCGCAGGCGACATCCGCCGCGCGGCGCTCGTGCTGGTGCTCGACCGTGCCGGCCTGCCACTCGAAGGCATCGCTGCGGCCATCGATCGCGGACAGCTTTCGCTCGACTTCATGGACGCCTCGAATTACGACCGCTTCAGTACCGTCACCGACCAGACCTTCGCGCAGGTCAGCGCGACGTCCGGGGTGCCGCTCGACCTGCTCATGGTCGTGCGTGAAGCCATCGGCTTCGCCGAGCCCTTGCCGGACGATCGGGTCCGCGACGTGGAGCTGCGCATCGTGCCCCTCGTGGCGATGCAGGTCGCCGAGGGCTTCGAGACCGCGACCATCGAGCGCTGGTTGCGCGTCTACGGCGAGAGCCTGCGGCGCGTCAGCGAGACCGAGGCCGACTGGTGGCACACGCAGGTCGAGGCGCGCCTCATGGCCCAGGGCATGAGCCCCGCCGAGATGATGGAGTACGCCGACGCCCATCTGGCTGCGCAGATGGCACCACTCCTCGACGACGCGCTGCTGGGCATCTACCACGGGCACCAGGAACACTCCTGGACGACGAGCATCATCACCGGTGTGGAGGCGGCGCTTGCCGAGGCTGGGGTGTTCAGTCGCCTCGCCCACCCCCCGGCGATCTGCTTCCTGGACGTGACCGGCTACACCCGCCTGACCGCCGAGCGTGGCGACAAGGCCGCCGCGCAGCTCGCCGACGAGCTGTCGCGCATCGTGCGGCGCACCTCCGCCCGGCATGACGGCAAGCCCATCAAGTGGCTGGGCGACGGCGTCATGTTCTTCTTCCGCCGGGCCGGCGACGGGGTCGAGGCCGCGCTCGAGATGGTCGCCACCGCGCAGACGGCCGGGTTGCCGCCGGCACACGTCGGCCTGCACGCGGGTCCCGTCATCTTCCAGGACGGCGACTACTTCGGGCAGACCGTCAACCTCGCCTCGCGCATCGCCGACTACGCCCGACCGGGCGAGGTGCTCGTGAGCCAGGCCATCGTCGACGCCGCGGAGGGTGACGCCGTGACGTACAGCGAGATCGGCCCGGTCGAGCTCAAGGGCGTCTCCGGCGCGCTCGTCCTGCACGCCGCGCGCAACGCGGCGCCCGCGTAGGCCGGTCCCGGCCGCACGCTGCCCCCCCGATGGCCCTCATCTCGGCGACCGAGCTCCACGATCGACTGGACGATCCGCGCCTGCGCGTCGTCGACGTGCGCTGGGTGCTCGGCAAGCCCGGTGCCGGGCGCGAGGCCTACGACGCCGGCCACCTCCCGGGTGCCATCCACCTCGATCTCGACACCGACCTGTCCGACCACGCTGGTCTCGGGGCACCCGGCCGCCATCCCCTGCCCAGCGCGGCCGAATTCGTGGCTCGCATGGCCGCGCGTGGCATCGGCAACGAGCACACCGTCGTGGCCTACGACGACGTCGGCGGCGGCCACGCGGCGCGGTTGTGGTGGATGCTCGACGACCTCGGCCATGCCGACGTGCACGTCCTCGACGGCGGCATCGCGGCCTGGGTCGCGGCCGGCTACCCCGTCACGACCGCGGTGCCGGACTGGCCCCACGCCACGCTGGCCCTCGCTGACCACTGGACCAGCGTCGTCGACCGTGAGGCGCTGGTCGACCGCCTGGAGACGGTCGTCCTGCTCGACGGCCGGGCACCCGAGCGCTACCGCGGCGAGGTCGAGCCCATCGATCCCATCGCCGGGCACATCCCGACTGCCCGCAATCTGCCCAGCACCGGCAATGTCGGGCCAGACGATCGATTCCTGGCGCCGGAGGCCATCCGAGCTAGGTTCACGAGTGTCGGCGCCGATGGGTCGGGCCGGCCGGTCGTGTCGTCGTGTGGCAGCGGCGTGAACGCCTGCCACAACGCCCTGGCCATGCACCTGGCGGGCCTGCCGGCGCCGATCATCTACGTCGGCTCGTACAGCGATTGGAGCCGTTCGGGCATGCCCACCGCCGTCGGGTCGCAGCCGGGCGAGCTGCCGCGGGAGTGACTCAGCGGCGGCGCCTGCGCATCCGCCAGCGCCGATACTCGTACGGCCAGCGCATCGGGATGGCCCGTCGTCGCCAGCGGCTGACCGCCGCGATCTCGAGCGCCAGCTCGAACGACTGGACGGCCTCCTCGATCGAGCGGTGGCCCCGGAACATGCGCGCGGCCTCCTTCTTCCGACGGTCGCGCAGCGGGTCGCCCGCCTCGATGGCATCGAGCTGCGCCAGCAACGCGGCGACCTGGACGTCGACGTCGGCCGCTGCCTTGAGCGGCCAGCGGTAGACCCACGGGTACTCGTGGTCGAGCCAGGCGTCGTCCTTGGCGACCGCGTCGAACTTGGCGGTCAGCGGCAGGATCGACGGCTTCTCCGTGAACAGGAACTCCGCCGTCACGCCGGACACGTCGCTGATGAGCACGTCGGCGCGGTCGAACGCGGCCTCCTTGGTGATGCCGGACTCCGCGCCCGCTGCATAGACCGCATCCCGAGTCTGGCGCAGCTGCTCCAGTCGGATGCCGGTCCCCGGATGCGGCCGCAGGATGACGGAGATGCCGCGCTCGCGGAGGGCGGGCATGGCCGCGATGAGGATCGGCGCCACGACGTCGAGCGAGGTGAAGTCGCCCCGCTCGTTGCGCGACTCCCAGGTCGGCGCGTAGAGCATCGTCTTGATCGGCTTCGGCTGCGGCCACGGATCGCGGTGGATGCCCTCGACGAGCGACGTCCCGATGGCCATGGCCCCGCCCTTGACCCAGCGCCGGATGACCGGCGGAAAGCGGTCCACGGCCTCGTAATGGGCGACCAGGATGGCGTCGTACAGGGAGCCCGTGCGGTAGCCGCTCGTCGCCTTGCCGCTTTCACCGTGGCCGATGTAGATGTGGACCTTCTTGCCCAGGTGGTTGACGGTTCGGAAGTTCTCGGGCTGGGAGCCGATGTAGAGGAAGCCCTTGAAGGGCTTGATCCAGCGCAACCAGTCCACCGCGTCGGAGTACGGCGCCACGACGCGGACGTTGGGCACGTCCGCGATCTTGGCCAGGTCGACGGCGCGGAAGAGGTCCTCGCTGGTCATGAGCGCGAAGCGGTGCTTGCTGCGCCGGAGGTACGGCAGCCAGGTGTCGAGCTGGCCGCTGCGCATGTAGCGGCCCCAGAAGAGGCACCACGTCGGCGCGAAGTCGATGAGCTCGGCCTCGGTCATCGGCGGGTGGAGCTCGAGCGTCGGGTCCGGCGCGGGGACGGCGCGGCGGGCGACCGGGTGCTCGTCCTCGGCGGTCAGGTCGGGGTCGCTGTCGGGCTCGTCGTTCGCGTCGGGCGGAGCATGTCGCGACGGGTCATCCATCTCGGCCCATGGTAGCCGCTGGTCGCGCGCTAGAGTGCCCCGTATGCCCTCCGAGCACCGGCGGCGTGCGCTCGCGCTCATCTGCCTCAGCGCACTGGCCGTCGCCACGAACTACACGAATCACGGCCCGATCCTGGGCTTCATCCGCGCCGACTTCGGCATCGTCGCCGCGCAAGCCGGCGCCATCGCCACGGCCTTCTTCCTGGGCGCGGCCGCGACGATGCTCTTCGGCGGCATCATCGCCGACCGCATCGGCACGAAGCCGGCGGTGACGGCGGGCTTCCTCATCGTCGTCATCTCGAATCTGGGCATCGGCATCGCCGCCCCGACGTTCGACGCGCTGCTCGCCTGGCGTGTGCTCGGTGGCCTGGGTGGCGGCTTCAGCTTCGCGGCCGGGTCGTCGTACACGCGCTCGATCTTCGACGATCGCGGGCGCCACTTCGCGCAGGGCCTGTACGGGGCCGCGTTCCTGCTCGGCTCGAGCCTCACGCTGATCGTCATCCCCTGGCTGGCCGGCGTCGAGGGCGACTGGCACCGCGCGTACACGATCTCCGCCCTGTTCGTCGCCGCCATCTGGCTGGCCTGGACGCTGTTCGCGCCGCGCGGGTCGACGCCGTCCGGCCAGGGCGGCATGGGCGCCGCGTTCATGCGCGCGGTCCGTGCCCGGAACACGATCATCCTTGCCCTCTGCCACATGTGCGGGTTCGGGATGGCCATGGTCATCGGCACCTGGGTGACCCTGTATCTGTCAGAGACCTTCGGGCTAGGCCTTGCCCTGGCTGGGGCGCTGGGCACGACCGCCCTGGTGCTGGGCATCGTCGGCCGCCTGTCCGGCGGCGGCATCCTGGAGGCCGGCGTGCGGCCGGTCCGCCTCATCCGCGCGGCACTCGTCGCGGCCGCGGTCGGCCTGGCCGGCATGGCCCTTGCGACGACGGTGGCCGCGCCGGCCGGGCTGGCGCTGGCCGGCGTCGCCATCGTGGCTACTGGGCTCGGTGTCGGGCTGCCCTACGCCGCGGTCTTCAACGGCGCGGCGGCGTCGGTGCCCGACAGCCCGGCCTCGGCTCAGGCGATCGTCGGCTGGGGCGGGCTGCTCATCGCCATCGTCGGGCCGCCGCTCGTCGGCGGCCTGCTCGACCTGTCAGGCGGCTTCGCGGCCGGCTTCCTGGTGCTTGCGGCCGTGCCCGCGCTCGTGCTCGTTGCAACGACACAGCTCCGGCCGTTCGAGATGGAGGCCCCGGGTGGCATCGAAGTTGAGATGGATCCGGCGTCGGCGTGATGCCGCTTCAAGGTGGCGGCTGCTAGAACGGGGGTGCGAGGCGTCGTTCGCTGGGGTGTCCGGCGCCGCGCCTGACCAAGGAGGTGGCCATGTCCACCGAGGCCATCGGCATGTCAACCGAAGCCAACAAGGCGATCGTGCGCCGCTTCATCGAGCGCGTCTTCGTCGCCGCCGACCCCGCCGCCGTCGACGAGCTGGTGAGCGACGACTTCACGCCGCACAGCTGGCCCGGTGTCGGGCCGGGACGTGAGCCCCTCAAGGCCGCACAGGAGCGCGTCCGAGCGGGCCTGACCGATCCGACCATGACCATCGACGACGTCATCGCCGAGGACGATCGCGTCGCCGTGCGCCTGACCTCGTCGGCGACCCAATCCGGCGAGTTCATGGGCCTGCCGCGGAGCAGCAAGTCCTACGTGATCTCGGAGATCCACATCTTCCGGCTGCGCGACGGCCGCATCGTCGAACACTGGCGCGAGGCCGACACGATGGGCATGATGCGCCAGCTCGGCGCCCTGCCCGAACCAGCGACGGCGGCGCGATAACGCCCGACGAACCGGGCGGAGAGCGCCCGCCATGCCCCGAAGGCTACCGTCGGGCTCGTGCCACCACGCGAGCGAGCAGTCGACCGCGGGACACGTCGCGCCAACCAGCTCAGGCGGACCCTCGGAGCCGAGTTGCGCGACGCGCGGCGTGCTGCCGGCCTGACACAGGAGGCCGTGGCTCAGGTCGTCGGGGTCTCGCGATCGTTCGTGGCCAAGGTGGAGTCGGGCTCGATCGAGAGCGCATCGATCCCTCAGTTGGCCCGGATCGCGAGTGTCCTCGGCCTCGAGCTCGGCGTGCGCGTCTTCCCTGTAGGCTCCCCGCTGAGGGATGCCGGCCATCTCGCGTTGCTAGGTCGGCTCCGCGCCCATCTCACCGCATCGTGGACGTGGCGCACGGAAGTGCCGCTGCCAGTCACCGGCGACCTTCGATCATGGGACGCG
>DATBSD010000101.1:0-10413 GCA_036559965.1 Candidatus Limnocylindrales bacterium | reverse complement strand
ACGAGCGCAATCAGAGAAACGGCGCTCAGGACACGACGGGTTAGCACGGCAGTTGCCCCCTGGTGGATGCTGGATCGCAACGCTAAGACCGTTATTGATGCTCCGTCAAGAGAATGGGCGCAACACCGGATCCCGAAGTTGGTGCGCTAACCTGAATTCACGCGCTCGTAGCTCAGCGGATAGAGCGTCTGCCTCCGGAGCAGAAGGCCGTGGGTTCGAGTCCCGCCGAGCGCGCCACCACCCGTGCAGCGCCGCCCGTCCGGAGGCCGGCTGGCGGCGTAGCATCGTGGCCATGGACGATGCCCGTCTGGCGACCTTCCGAGCGACGCTCGAGGTAGAGCGCGAGCGCCTGCTCCAGGAGATCGCCGACGCGGAGCCACAGGCGCCCGGGCAGATGACCTACGGCTCGCAGGCAGCCATGGCCAGCGAGGTCGTCGCGCAGCAGCGCGACATCGCGTTGCGGGAGCGGTCCACGCGCCAGCTCGAGGCCGTCGACGCTGCCATCGAGCGGATCGACGACGAGACGTTCGGCATCTGCACCTCATGCGGCAAGCCCGTCGGCGACGAGCGCCTCGAGGCCCGGCCATGGGCGGCGCTGTGCATCGATTGCCAGCGCGCCGCTGATCGGTGAGCGCAGGCGGCTAGACTTCGGACCAGACCCCACGCGGCCTGCGAGGGCGGTGCGCGACGAGGACACCATGGCCCAGCAATTCATCGTCCAGCTGACCAATCAGCCCGGCGCCCTGGCGACGCTCTCCGAGGCGCTCGCGGCCCGCGGCGTCGACCTCCGTGCCATCGGCGGCGGCGGCATCGGTGAGCTCGGCCACATCATCCTCACGACCGCCGACGACGACGGGACGCGCGCCGTCCTGACCGAGGGCGGCTACACCTTCATCGAAGGCGAGTCGATCCTCACCGAGGTCGACGATCGACCGGGTGGCATGGCGCGCATCTCGCGAGCCCTGGCCGACGCCGGCGTCAACATCTACGGTCACCTGTTCCTCGGTCGCTGGGGCGATCGCGCCATGTTCGCGTTCGTGGTCGACGACGCCGAGAAGGCACGTCCGATCCTCGAGCGCTGAGCGGCGTCATGCCCGGAGCGTTCGCCGTCCGGCGAGGGCCAAGAGGAGGCTCACCGGCAGGCCGACGATGAGCAACGGCAGCGCGAACCCTGCGCCAAGGACGAGGGCAGGGATCGTCGTCGCCGCCCCGAGTTCGAGGCCTCGGCGCTTGCCCTGCCACAGCCATGCCCCGGCGAGAACGTGCAGGGCACCCACGCCTGCGAGGGCAAGGCCAAGCGCCGAGAACCACCCGGTGCCGAGCCGCTCGAATGGGCCACTCAACGCTCGAAAGCCGAATGGCGTCATCGGCAGCTCGCCGCGGCGCTGGAGCTGGGCGACCGCCCAAACTGCTCCGCTGCCGAAGCCGACGCCCAGCACCGCATAGCTGGCCGCCGCAAGACGGATCGCCAGGATCTGCGTCGACCCGCGGTCTCGCGGGACCTCATCTCTGGTCTGCATACCGGACCTCCGTCGACGCTCGTCACGCGCAGGGTGGCGAGTCAAGTCAAGTCGCACGACCGGGCCGAGGGATGGACCGGCCCAGATGCGTCAGGACAGGGCAGCGAGCTGGCGCGCCCGTACCAAGACCTCGAGCAGCATCGCAGGAGTGAGGCGGCCAGTGAACGTGTTCTGCTGGCTGGGATGGAACGCTCCAAGGAGCGCGTAGGGGCCGACCGCGACTTCTGCACCGTGGCCGAAGCGCGGCCGGGGCCGCGGCACGACATGCCCGAGCGCCGCCATGGTGCGCAGCACGCCATCCCAGCCAAAGGCGCCCAGGCCGACGATGACCCGCAGCTCGCCGAGCAGGGCCAGCTCACGCGTCAGCCACGGCAGGCAGCGGTCGCGCTCGGCGGGCGTCGGCTTGTTGGCCGGCGGCGCACAGCGGACCACGGCGCTGATGCGCACGCCGGTCAGCACCATCCCATCGTCCCGATCGCGCGCGATCGGCTGGCTGGCCAGGCCGACGGCATGGAGGGCCGCGTACAGGAAGTCGCCCGAGCCGTCGCCGGTGAACATCCGCCCGGTCCGGTTGCTGCCATGGGCACCCGGGGCGAGACCGACGAGCAGGATCCGTGCCGCGATGTCCCCGAAGCCGGGGACCGGCCTCGCCCAGTAGTCGCGGTCGCGATAGCGGGCCACCTTGTCGCGCCCGACCTGCTCGCGCCAGGCCACCAGGCGGGGACAGCGACGACAGGTGATGAGCTCGTCGTCGAGCGTCGCGATGGCGGCCGTCGCAGCGCGGTCTGTCAGGACAGCACGCCGCGCAGCGCCTCGGTCAACCGGCGGCGACTGTCGCCCGAGGCCCGGAATTCGTGGAGGGGCTCCGGGTCGAGCGTCAGCTCGCTGATGGCGCCGCCCCGGCGGACGTAGGCGACCGGCCGGATGGCGCCCTCGGCGTCACCCTCGAGCGTCATCGCCACGCCGTCGCCCCCGTCGCCGTCGACGAACGCCTGGAGCGGCACGACGCCGTCCTCGTGCGGTCCGTCCGGGCCGACGACGATGGCGAAGGCCAGATAGCCCTTCTGATTCCAGAGCTCGGGCCCGTCGGCGGCCTCTTCGAGCAGCCGGTCGACGACGGCCTTGGGGTCGATGGCCGGTCGAGGTCGAGGGATGCCGAAGTGGCGCTCGGCGAGCTCGCCCGCCAGCAGCCGGGCGTTGTAGCGCGCGCCATGCACGGCGCCGGTGCCGCTCACGCCGTTCTTCTTGAGACCCTGAGCGCCCATGGTGATGGTGCCCGCGAAGTGGATGCCGGGCACCGAGGCGCTCTCCCACCACGGCGTCTGTGCCGGCAGCCGGCTCGGCCCGAAGGTCGCGACGCCGAGCGCCGGGAGATCGAGCAGCGGCGCCGTGAACCCGGTCGCGGCGATGACCTCGTCGGCCTCGACGTCGAGGTTGCCGCTGCCGTCGGAGGCGCGGGTACGCACGAGGTAGCGGTCGCCGAGCCGCTCGACGGCATCGATGGCGGCGTCGAGGATGAACACGCCGCCGCCCATGAAGCGGTCCTCGATCGGCTGGACGTAGCGCGCCCGGATGCCGGCCAGCGAGTTGGTCTGGACGGACAGCTTGGCCGGCCGCGGCGAGGCGAGCACGATGCGGCTGGCCCACGACAGGAGCCCGCTGGCGAGCTCGAAGCCGGAGTTCTGCTTGCCGATGATGAACAGGCGCTTGCCGGCGTACGACTCGGCCGGGCGCGTGTCGACGTAGTGGGCGACATGCTCGCGCCCCGGGAACTCCGGCGTGAAGGCCTCGGCGACGCCGACGGCGAAGATGACGTGGCGCGCGCGATACTCGCCGGCACTCGTCTCGAGCACGAAACCTCCCTCGTCCTGCCGGGTCGCCTGCCAGCGCACGCCGTACCGCACCGGGAGCGCCGATCGGCGCACGAACTCGGCCAGCGAGGCCTCCATCTCCGGTCGTGCCGGGAACTCGGACGATCCGTCCATGAGCTCCGGCTGGATGGCACGATGCTCCGCTTCGTCGCCCAGCAGGCTGTTCCAGTCGTAGCGCTCGTAAGCACGCGTGCCGCGCGGCGCCGGCGCGTACGGCTTCGTCCACGACAGCAGTCGCTGGAAGAACGGGAAGCGCAGGAACATGCCGCCCGGGCGATCGTCGGCGGTGATCAGGGCATGGTCCACGCCAAGGCGGCGGAGCGAGTAGCTGACCTGGAGCGCGCCCGGGCCGCTGCCGACGACGACGAGCGGGTAGTCACCGGGCGGGAAGGGCGCCGTCGCTAGCGGCTCCATCGGTTGGCGCTCCGCAGCCGGCGCGTCTGCTCCTGGAGCATCCGGTACATGACGTCCGGGTGACGCATCAGGAACTCCCGGAAGACCGGGCCGGCAAGGTTGACGACGCGCACCCGGCCGGCCGCCACGACATCGGCGCCGGGTGGCTCACCGAGCAGGATGGCGCCTTCGCCGAAGAACGCGCCGCGATGGAGCCGCGCTCGCTCCTCGCCCGTGATCCTGACCGCAACGTCGCCCTCGAGGACGACATAGAAGCCTGTCCCGCTCAGCCCCTCCCGCAGGATGCGCTGGCCGTCGGCGTACCACTCCTCCTCGAAGGTATGCGCAACGGCCGCCAGCTCCGGACGTGGCAGGTCCGCGAACAGCGCCAGACCGCCAAGCTCATCGATCAACGCCTCGGTGTCGGCCATCGTCGCTCCCCGCTGCTGGTCAGTGGTGGTGGTGCTCGCTGAGCGAGCGGATGCGCAGGGCGAGGCCGCGCAGCAGGGCATGCGCGAGCGCGGGATCGGCGTCGACACGGCGGAAGAAGTCCCACGATGCCAGCGCGAGGCAGGTCGTGTCGCCGACCGCGAAGGCGCTCGCCGAGCGGGGCTGTCGGTCGATGACCGCGAGCTCGCCGAGGTAGTCGCCGGGGCCAAGCCGCGCCACGTCCTCACCGCTCAGGACGATGCGCACGGCGCCGCTGACGACGATGAACAGGCCCGTCCCGACCTGGCCCTGGATGACCAGGGCATCCCCGTCGCCGAAAGCGACCTCGGTCGCGGCGTCGGCGATGGGCAGCAACGACGCGCGCTCGAGCCCGTCGAAGAGCGCGACGCGTCCCAGCGCGGCGGCCTTGTCGTCGAGCGTCAGCACCATGGTCGCCACGATACCGCCTGGCGGGTCGCCAGGCGCAGATCAATCGCCGCCATGGCCGCCGCTCTGGATCTCGAACTCGGCGAAACCGCCGGCCGCTCGGCCACGCACGACCTCGACGCCCTTGACCCAGGCCGCCGGCGGCCCGTCGTGGAGGATCTCGAGCAGTCCGTCGAGCTGGGCATCCGGACCCTCGACGACGATGCGCACGGCGCCATCCGACCCGTTGCGGACCCAGCCGACGAGGCCCCGACGGCGTGCCTCGCGGGCCACGAAGACGCGGAAGCCGACGCCCTGGACCCTGCCGCGGACGACCGCCTCGACGCGGCCGACCCGAGGCGAGGTGCCCATCGCCCGACGGTGCTCAGGCGGCCAGCCTGGCGCGCGGCCAGGCGAGCAGGAGGACGTCGACCACGAGGTCCGCGTTGGCGTAGGCATCGACGGCCGCCGCCAGCCCATCGAGGCGGGCAAGGAAGGTGGCCACCTCGTCGAGCGTCAGGCCTGCCGCGGCACGTTCGAGGTCCTCGAGCAGGTCCAGGTCGCGCACCAGGACCGGACCGCCGGCCATGACCACGATCAGGTCGCGAGCGACGTCGCGCCAGGCCTCGATGAGCGCCAACGACGCCGCCCGCCTGGCGGCCGGCGCCGTCCGGGCGGACGCAGCAACTGGCGCCGCCGGCGCCTCCTCGGACCGGTCGGTCGCAACCGGCTCGTGGGGAGGCTCAGGTCGGGCCCGGGTGGGCCGTGCGGCGGGGGACTCGGCGGCGGCCGCGTCGGTCGTCCTGTCGGTCACCGACGGGCGATCCGCGACCTCGGCCAGGACGCTTGCATCGGCGAGCAGGGCTGGCGCGGCGGCGATGCGCTGGCGCCTCCCGGCGCTCGCCAGGTCGAGCAGCGTCCTCGCCAGACCGGCGCGACGGAGGACGATCTCCGGCGACGCGGCGTAGATGACGGCCAGACCCGGCCGACCGTCTGCGATGCGGGCGATGGCAGCGGCCGTGGGCGCATCGGCCAGGTCGCGCCCGACGAGCAGCTCGGCGATGATCGGCGCTGCGACCGGTGCTGCACGGATCCGCGCGCAGCGGCTGCGCACCGTGTCAAGAAGCAGCGTCTCATCGTCGGCGCAGAGCACCAGCACGGCGCCGGTGGGCGGCTCCTCGAGGGTCTTCAGGAGGGCATGCTGCGCGTCCGGATTGAGGCGCTGTGCCTGGCTGACGACGGCCACGCGGACGCGGCCCTCGAGCGGCAGCAAGGCAAGCTCGCCGATGAGCGCCCGTGCCTGGTCGATGCGGATCTGGTTGCCGGCTCCCGCCGGCGCCAGGCGATGGACGTCGGGGTGGTTCTCGTGCTCGACCTTGCGGCACGCCGAGCACGCCCGACAGGGCCTCGCCGATGGATCGGGCGACAGGCACAGGAGCCCGGCGGCCAGATCGAGGGCGAGCGTCGTCTTGCCCACACGGGCCGGTCCAGCGACGAGCACCGCGTGGGGCGGACGCTCAGTGGCGACCGCTCGCGCGATGACGGCGAGGGCGGCCGGCTGCCCGAGTGTTCGGTAGCCGGCCACCATGGTCAGGCCTCGGGCGTGGCGGCCTTGCGGGTCGACGTCCGGCGCTTCGGCTTGGCCTCGGCCGCATCGGCGGCCTCGACCGTGGCCGTCTCGGCGGTCGCCGCCGGCTTGCGGGTCGACGTCCGGCGCTTCGGCTTGACCTCGGCCGCATCGGCGGCCTCGACCGTGGCCGTCTCGGCGGTCGCCGCTGCCGGCTTGCGCGTCGAAGTTCGGCGCTTCGGCTTCGCCTCGGCCGCATCGGCGGCCTCGACCGTGGCCGTCTCCGCGGTCGCCGCGGCCGGCTTGCGCGACGAGGTCCGGCGCTGCGGCTTCGCGTCGGCCGCATCGGCCGAGCCACCCGTCGCAGGACCCTTCCTGGCGAGCTCGGCTCGAAGCATCTCCTCGAGCTCGGGCGGGACCTCGCTCCACGGGTCACCGTTGCCGGACGACGGCCGCATCGGCGGTCGGTCCGCCCGAGGCGCCCGATCCGAACGCGGGCCCGCATGGCGTGGCGTGCGGTCCGGTCGCGGGCCACGGTCGGGTCGCGGGGCGCCACCGAAAGCGCTGCCACCCGAGCGGCCGTAGCGCTCGCGGTCGATGGCCGACTGATAGGCACCGGCACGTCCTCCTCGAGGTCGACCGCGGCCTCCCTGCGCCTGGCGGCCACCGGGCCGGCCGGCACGTTGGCGCCGTTCGGCCAGCAGGTACTCGGGGATCTCCGGCTCGTCCTCGTCCTCGGCGTCGGCGTCGAAGTCGGCGCCCACGCCCGACGATGCCGCCGGCACGCCGATCTGGCTGTCCCAGACGGACCCGAAGGCGGTCGCCTGTGGCGCCCTCGGAGCGTCGTAGGCGGTCAGATCATCCTCTTCCTCGTCCTCACCGTCGTCGGCCGTTCCGGTCGGCGCAGCTGCCTCGACGGGGGTCTCCCGATCCTGGCCCCGGCCGCGTCCACGGCCACGACCACCGCGGCGGCGGCGGCGGCGGCGGCGGCCGTCGCCATCGACCTCCCCGTCGCCGTCGACGTCAGGGCTCGCATCGCTCGCGGCGACCTCGACCTCGAGCTCTTCGTCGAGCTCATCGGCGACGACGTCGGCGC
Source organism: Candidatus Limnocylindrales bacterium (assembly GCA_036559965.1). Taxonomy (GTDB): domain Bacteria; phylum Chloroflexota; class Limnocylindria; order Limnocylindrales; family CSP1-4; genus CSP1-4. The sequence continues at coordinate 3,111 of DATBSD010000101.1, read as the reverse complement.
CATCGAGCTCCGGCTCATCCGAGCCGCCCGGGACGCGAGAGAGCTTCTCGCCCGGCAGGACCACGAGGTCGGCGCCGGTCGCCGTCGTGCGACGGCGGCTGCTGGCGGCGGCCGGTGGCGCCGCCTCCTCGCGTTCGGCCGCGCGACCGCGTCCTCGACCACGACCACGGCCCCGCGCCGCGCCCTCCGACTCCTTGTCGGGGACCTCGGTCATCGACAGGTCGTCCTCGGCGGCGACGCGGCGCCCGCTGCGTGACGAGCCCTTCTCGACGCGTGCGATCTGGGTGATGTCGATAAAGGTGTCGGCGACATCGATGAGATCGGAGCTGGTGTTGCCCCGGAAGCTGATGACCTCGACCCGGACGCCCATCTGCTGCACGGCGCGGATGGCGGGCGCGAAGTCGCCGTCACCCGAGACCACGACCGCGATGTCGAGGTTCTGGGCGGTGCGCATCATGTCCACGACGAGCTCGATGTCGAGGTTCGCCTTGACCCGTCCGTCGCCGTACTTGCGGATGTCCTTGCTCACGACCTTGTAGCCGCTGCGAGCCAGGAAGGCGTGGAACTGGCGCTGATTCTCGTTCTCGGGGTCGAGGCCGGTATAGGCATACGCGCGCACGAAGTCCCGGCCGGCAGTGGCCGTCTTCAGCAGCGTCGTGTAGTCGATGTCCACGCCGGCCGCCTTGGCCGCGTAGAAGATGTTCGCGACGTCAACGAAGACGGCGACGTTCTTGCTCAAGGCAAGTCACTCCTGATGTGTTCGGGCCGGCCGAAGGCGCGGTCCCGGTCATCGGCGCGGCGGACCGCACCGGTCAAGTCGTCGGTCCTCATGGACCGACCGGATCGAGGCTGCGCGGCATCCTTGCGGTCACCGGATCGCAGACCAGTCGCTGTGGCGCGGGCGCGAAGCCGTACGCCTCCCATGCCGCCTGATCGGCGGCGGTTGCGGGCCGCGGCATCTCGACGATGACGCAGCCCTTGTTGCGGGCCGATCGGAGCACCTCGGCGACGAGGGCATCCCTGACCCCGCCGACATCGCGTCCGGCCTCGACCACGAGCAGATCGATGCTGCCGACGAACCCGCCGCTGCTGACCGATGGCCGAAGGGCCAGCACGGCAGCACCGACGATGGCACGATGCGACTCGGCGACCAGGACCACGGCCTGGGGCAGATAGACCAACTGGCGGAGCAGGTCGGCAGCCCCGAGCGTGGCTCGGGGGTTGCTGGCTGGGCGCACGCGTCCCGCATCGAGGAGCGACGTGATGCGCTCCGCGTCGGTGATCCGCGCGTCTCGGACCTGGTATTCCACGGCGGTTCATCCGTCCTTCGTGGATGGTGGCCTGCGCACCGCTCGTCGCAGCACCGGCATCGCGGGCACGATCGCCCGTCCCTGGGGATCGATCGCTGGTGCTGCCGACGATGAGATCGTCGGCTCGAGCGCGCCGCACCGGGTGGTCCGCGACCCCTGCAACAGGGGCCGGGTCGCACACGCCCCGGGGCGCTCGGAACCATCTTGCAATCGAGACGCCGTCACCTATGATACGGCATCACATCGACGGCCATCGTGTCGTGCGGTGGATTTGGGGACGGGCCCGACCATGCGGTCGGATCCGGGAGGAGGAACAGGGGAGCGTGCCGTTTCGTGCGGTCCGCCTCCGCTCGCTCCGCCGGTGGCTGGGCAGCCCTGAACCCATCGGGACAACAAGCCGTCGATCGCACGGCCCATCCGGGCAGTGCGGCAGGACAAGAGGAGAATCGAATCCATGGATCGTAGGAAGGTCGGCGCGCTCGCGTTCACCGCGATGCTCGCCGCAGCCGCCTGCCAGCCCGCTGGCGCGCCGTCGGCCGCACCGAGTGCGTCCGCTGGCGGCGGCACGGAGACCACGGCCCCGAGTGAGGCCGCTACTTGCGACAAGGGCACCGTCAAGGTCGCCGTCGAGCTGCCGTTCCAGGGGAGCGAGTTCGCTGCCTCGGATCCGATCCTCAAGGGCGTCCGCCTGGCGCTCAAGGATTCGGGCGGCTGCGTCGGCGGGTACACCGTCGAAGTCCCCGACGCCGTCGTCTACGACGACTCGGTCAACGGCGCGCATGACGCCCAGACCGGTGCACGCAACATGCAGGCCATCGCGGCCGACCCCGAGATCATCGCCGCCATCGGCCCGCTCAACTCGAGCGTCGCGCTGGCGCAGATCCCGATCTCGAACGAGGCGGGCCTGCTGCAGTGCAGCCCGGCCAACACGGCCGAGGGCCTGACCAAGCCTGACTTCGGGGCGCTCGATGTGCGCAAGGCGAACCCCGACAAGATCAACTACGTCCGCGTCGTGACGACGGACGACAAGCAGGGCCCGGCAGCAGCGGTCTACACCGTGAACACGCTGGGTGCCAAGAACATCTACATCATCGACGACACCGAGACGTTCGGCGCCGGCATCGCCAAGAACTACGAGGCCGAGGCCATCAAGCTCGGCGCGACCATCGTCGGGCACGACAGCGCGCCCAAGACGACGACCGACTACGGCCCGCTCATGACGGCGGCTGCCGCCAAGAAACCTGACGCCATCTACTTCGGCGGCGTGACGTCGACCGGCGGCGCCCGCATCCTCAAGGCGGCCGTCCAGGCCGGCCTTGGTGACATCCCGTATGTCGGGTCCGACGGCATCAATGACGGCTCCGTCGCATCCGTCGACTCGTTCCTCAACCTCGCTAAGGACGACGCCAAGAACTCGTATTCCACGCTCGCCGCCATCGGCGACTTCCCGGGCAAGGCCGAGTTCGACGCCGCCTACAGGGCCGAGTACGACGTTGACCCCGGTTCGTACAGCGGCACCGGCTACAGCTGCATGATCGTCGTCCTCGACGCTCTCAAGCGAGCTGCCGAGGGCAGCCCGGCCGACATGGCCGCGCTGCGCGAGGCGGTCCGAGCTGCGGCCGTCGATCCGAGCATCACCTACACCGCCCCGATCGGAGAGTTCAGCTTCGACGAGAACGGTGATACCAGCCAGCTCATCATCTCGCTTTACGCCTACGACCCCGCCGCTCCGACGGGGCAGGGGGCCGTGACCGGCAACTGGGTCTTCAAGGAGCAGGTCGACTACGCCCAGTAGGGCGCA
>DATBSD010000100.1:0-2541 GCA_036559965.1 Candidatus Limnocylindrales bacterium | reverse complement strand
CTCGATGAGTCGTCCGTCCTCGTAGGCGCGGTCGCGAACGACGGTCGTCGTCACCCCCAGGATGACCTTCGAGTAGTCGGTGACCTCGACCACGATGCGCTCGCCGTCGCCTTCAAGAACCGTCGTCGTGCCGGCTGCGAGCGGCCAATAGGGATTGTCGACGACCGCCACGAAGTCGGCCGGGTCGACGGACACGATGTACGGCTCGTCCTCGACGTAGGCGGCGGGGTTGCGATCGACGGCGGGTGCCGCGGTCGGGCTCGGTGACGGCATCGTGACAGCCGTCGGCGAGACGTTGGTGCTGCTCGGCTCGAGCGCGGCGGTGCTCGGCGACGTCTCCGGTGCGATGCTCGTGACTGGGGCAGATGTACAGGCGGCGAGGATGGCGACGACCACGGCGACGGCGGTCCCGCGCCCGGCCTGACGGTGTTCCATGGCGTGATGCTCCCTTGCGGTGGCTGATGTGTCGAGCCTCGTCCGTGGACCGCGGGCTGTCGTCGGCCGACACGCCCCGGTCGCCTCGCCCGCACGGGCGAGAACCGCTGGTGCCTGCTCATCCCGGCGGGTGATGGCCCATGACGTAGCGCTGCGCTACCGTGCCCGCGATGCCGATCCAGATCTGGATCCAGCGATCCGCCGACGTGCTCCTTGCAGGCCTGCTCACGGTCGTCGTCCAGGCCGAGCTCTGGCTCGCGACACCCGTCGATCCGGACGAGGCTGCTCCGGCCTGGCTGCCGGGTGGATCGCTGCTCACGTCCGTCGCGTGGTTGGCGTTCACGGCATCGCTGGTCTGGCGCCGCCGGGCGCCATTGCCCGTCCTGGTCCTGGCAGCGATCGCCATCGCCGCCGCCCCGACGGCATCGCTTGACGTCCACCTGGGCGCCACTGCCGCGCTCATGGTGGCGACCTATTCGGCCGGCGCCGACACGCGGGGGCGGTCGGCGATCGTCGGCGCCGCGGGCGTCGCGCTGCTCATCGGCATGCTGCTGATCCGTGCCGGCGGCGCGATCGAGGAGCCGAGCGACGTCGCGCTCCCGCTCGCGCTGCTTGGCGGACCCTGGTTGGCCGGCCTGGCCATCCGTGAACGCCGGGACCGCGCTCTTGCCCTCGAGGACCGCGCCGCCATCCTCGAGCGGGAGCGCGAAGAACAGGCACGTGCGGCTGTCGCCGACGAGCGGGCCAGGATCGCGCTCGAGATGCATGACATCGTGGCCCACGCGCTGAGCGTCATCGTCGTCCAGGCGCGTGGCGCGCGTCGAGCGCTCGCCGACGACCCCGACGCGACGCGAGCCAGCCTGACGGCCATCGAGGAGACCGGGAGCGCCGGCCTTGGCGAACTGCGCCGCCTGCTCGGGGCGTTGAGCCCGGCGCCGGGCGGCTCTCGAACGATCGAGCCTGGTCTCGAGGCGCTGGATGGGTTGCTCGTTCAGGTCCGTCAGGCCGGCCTCCAGGTCGAGGTGACCAGGCACGGTCAGGTGCGACCGCTGCCGTCAAGCCTGGATCGAGCCGCCTACCGCATCGTCCAGGAAGCCCTGACCAACGTCCTCGCCCACGCCCAGCGAGCGACGACGGCACTCGTCGGGCTCGACTACGGCGTGGCCGGCGTGGCCATCGACATCCGCGACGACGGTGTTCTGGACGCCACGACCGAGGTCGAGGTCGGTCTTGGCATCAGCGGCATGCGCGCGCGGGCGACCGAGCTCGGGGGCAGCATCGAAGCAGGTGCCTTGCCCGGTGGGGGGTACCTCGTTCGAGCCTGGTTGCCGATACCGGCGTCGATCCCATGACCGTCAAGGTCCTTATCGCCGACGACGAGCGCCTCGTCCGGACCGGCCTCCGGATGATCCTTGCCGACGAGCCGGGCATCGCCGTGATCGGCGAGGCGGCCGACGGGCACCAGGCGGTCGCCCAAGCGCGACGGCTGCAGCCCGACGTGGTGCTCATGGATGTCCGCATGCCTCGGCTCGACGGGCTCGAGGCGACGCGCAGGCTCCTCGTCCCCGGCGCGTCGGCGCTTCACGTCATCGTGCTCACGACGTACGACCTTGACGACTACGTCTATGAGGCCCTGCGCATCGGCGCCAGCGCCTTCCTGCTCAAGGATGCGCCCGAGGACCAGCTCGTGGCGGCGATCCATATCGTCGCCGACGGCGGCTCGATCTTCGCGCCGTCGGCGACCCGTCACCTGGTCGAGGCGTTCGCAGTCGACCGACGGCCACCGCCCGAGGGGCTCGCCCAGCTGACAGCTCGCGAACGGGAGGTCCTCCGCCTGCTCGCGCGCGGCCGCTCGAACCAGGACATCGCGGATGCCCTCGGCGTCAGCCAGCACACCGCGCGAACGCACGTCGCCCACGTCCTCGACAAGCTCGGCCTGCACGACCGAGTCCAGGCCGTCGTCCTTGCCTACGAGATCGGCATCGTCCGCCCTGGGCGATCCTGGGTGGAAGCGCTGCCCATCACTCGCACGCGACCACCGGCTCGAGGGCCCCGATCGCTCACGGTGCTAGTGTCGACGGCGTGATCATCGAGGTCGATGGCTTG
>DATBSD010000099.1:0-9952 GCA_036559965.1 Candidatus Limnocylindrales bacterium | reverse complement strand
TCGACGGTCGACGCCGCCAGCTCGGGCACGAGCGCCAGCATCGTGCCCCGGCCGTTCGGCCGCCGCAGGTCGAACGGTTGTCGCGCGATCGGGTCGGCCGCGATGATGCCCGCCTCTTCCAGCAGACCGGCTCGCGCGGCGACAGCCGACGGCGGCGCGTCGTCGCGGCCCTCAAGACCACCTGCGGCGGGCTGCGCGATGCTCGGCTCGGCCACGATGTCGACGGGAACGATCGCCGCCACCTGGTCGAGCTGCGACTGGCGCCAGGTTCGGTCGTACGTGGCGGCCAGGAACGCGATCGCGACCGCGACCACGAGCAGGAGGGCCGATCGGCTATAGCGCGACGAGCGCCTCGCGAGCGACCGCGTCGCCATCGGCCAGACGACCCCCGCTCGCCGTCCAGCAACGCGCTCAAGGCCGCTCGCCAGGCTAGGCACGACCCGCAAGGTCAGGATCGCTCCGGCAGCCAGGCCGATGGCCGGCGCCGCCACGAGCAGCGGATCGATGCCGACCGAGCCACGGAACGACGCGGCGATGGGGGCGCCGTTGGCGCGCAGCTCCCAAAGCACGATGGCCGCGAACGCCAGGAAGGCAAGGTCAAGGCCGGTCCGATGCGCAGCCGTTCGCGAGAGCTGGCGGCCGACCGAGCGACGTGCCGCCGCGATCGGACCGCTCGAGGCGACGATGGGGATGGCCATGCCGACGATGGCCATGCCGGCGGCGATGACCGCCAGGAGCAGCGCCTCCCCGGTCAGCCGCGGCGCCACGACGACCGCCTCGGGCGGCGCCAGGGCGCCCAGGCCGATGAGCAGGCCCGTCGCGAGGACCGGGGCGACGATGACGGCGGGCACCACGAGCACGATCGCCTCGGTCGCCGCCAGTCGCAGAAGCTGACCGGTGGTCGCGCCGCGCACCCGAAGCACCGAGGTCGTGCCCCGCCGACGCTCGACGACCATGGCCGCGACCATGATCAGCGCGTAGCCGCCGAGCACGATGACCTGGCCGTCGAGGAGCAGGATGCCGCTACCGCTCGACTGCGTCGCGGCCGCCGCACGGCCGAGGATGGCCGGCAGGTCGGTCGTCACGTCCGCGGCACCCTTGCGACCGAGGTCGGCGTCCAGACGCCGCGCGAGTGCCGCCATGCCGCCTGCCGCGTCGGCGATCGTCAGCGCATCGAGGGCGGAGCGGTCGGGTTCGACACGCCAGCGCAGCGTGGCCCAGATGTCGGTCACGCGATCGAGCAGGAGCGCGCGATCGATGATCAGCGGCCCGAGCGTCGTGAAGCCGCCATTCGTCAGGGCGCCGTCGAGCGCCAGCGGGTCGCCGAACCAGAACGGATCGCCCCGATCGAGCGGCTCGTAACGGCCGACGATCCGGACCGCCACCGGGGCGCCGTCGACGCCACTGCCCTGGAGGCTCATCCGATCGCCGACCTCAAGCCCAAGCCGCGCGGCGGCGGCCAGCGAGACCGCGGCGTCGAGCGTCCCGTCGGCGCTCGGCTCCGCCGGCGGCCAGGCGCCGTCGACGAGCCGCGCATGCGCGTCGAGGCCATCGGCGAAGCCGAAAACGATGATGTCGCGCTCGGCACGGTCCGGGTCCCGGAAGCCATCCGAGATCCCCGACGCCCATGTCGTGCCAGCCGCGGGGCCCAGGGCCCGGCCGACCTCGTCGCGCACGATGACGTCCGTCGCGGCGGCATCTTCGGGATGGCTGGCGACCTCGATCTCGGCAGCTGACGCGGTCGCCGGCGCATCGGCCAGGACCTGGAGGATGGCCGCCCGGGCGACGACGTCCGAGCGCATCGCGCTGGCCATCATCGCGGTCGTGGCGATGAGGATGGTCAGCCACGCCGCGACGATGAGGATCCTGTCGTCGGCCATGCGGGCGACGACCAGCCCCAGCCAGCCACGTCGGGGTGCGGTGCGGCGGTCGGCCGCGGCGTCGGCCGTAGCTGGCTGGCGATCGGGATCGTGGCCTGCGGTCACGGGCGCATGATGGCGTCTCGGCCGACCGATCGGTGTCCGCTGGCCGACGCCGCCCCCATCGGTTCGCTCAGCGTCGCTCGAAGGCGAGTTCCACGCCGAGCCTCAGCCGGTCACCCGGAGCGAGCATGGCGAGCGCCCCGGGCTCGTCCCGTACCAGGCGCCGGATGCCCTGCGGCGCGTGCGTCTCTGGCTCGACGGCGATGGCGCCGCGGCCGGGCGGCGAGGCGACGACGATGCATGCCGTCGGAGCGTCGACGCGCATCGTGGCCTGCAAGCCGAGCTGCGGCCAGGTCAGCTCGACCGGCCCGGCGACGTCCATCCACGTCCCATCGAGGCCGATCGGCGGCGGCGCCAGTCGCCGGAGGTCGGTCTCGCCGGCGACCGGCACGGGCGTCGCCGGCGTGTCGTCGTTGGGCGACAGGACGGTCTCGGCCGGGACGGCCAGCTCGAGCGGGCCGACGAACCAGGGGTGGAGGCCGATGCCCGCCGGCATGGCAGCGTCGTCGAGATTGGCGACGGACAGCTCGATGCGCAAGACGGCGCCGTCGACGGCGACCCGCTCGCGGACCTCAAAGCGCCACGGCCAGGCGTCACCGCCACCGCGAACGACGAAGGAGCCCGGTGCCTCGATCTGCCAGGGGCGGATGGCGACCTGTCCATGGATGGCGCTGCCGTCACGGAAGTTGGCCGCCAGGGCGATGGTCCGGCCGCCGACCTCGATCGGCTCCGCGGCGACGCGATTGCACCACGGCGCCATGACGTAGCCGCCCCACATGAACGGATCGCGGTCGTACGTGGCGACATGGTCTGGCCCGACGAGTATGTCCTGGCCGAACGCCCGCACGCGGTGCAGCCGGGCGCCGAGGCGGGGCAGCACGACGACCTCCAGCGGATGCCCGCCGATGACGACCTCCCCGAGCACACCATCGGCCAGCGGCACCTCGGGCAGGCGAGCCACCTCAGGCGACCAGCGCCATGGCGCGGTCGGGACGGAGGACGAAGGGCGAGAGGACGGCCGGGATGTTCGAGAACGGCAGCACGTCGGGGTGGAGCTCGATGCCGAGCGCCTCGCGCATGAACGCGCGACGGGCCTCGATGCGCGCCCAAGCGGCCGGGTAGGCGGCGGAGAACGTCGCTCGGAGCGAGGCATCAGCGATCGCCAGGGTGTCCTCGATGTTGGTCGTGAAGTAGTCGCTGCCGGTGGCCGGGATGACGTCGGCCTGGAGGGCCATCCCCGACCGAAGCTCGATCGTCGACCCGGCGGCGATGGGCGAGTTGACCCACTCGTCGAGGTGGATCTGATGGCCGGCGTTGAGGAAGATGCCGAAGAACGGGTCGCCGAGGTGCCGATCGACGATGCCCGCCAGCTCGCCGCCGGTGACGCCGACTCGGAGCGCCCGGTACCACTCGGCGATGGCGGCGAAGTAGGGCGCCACGAGCCGCTCGACGTAGTCCTCGATGCCGCTCGGCAGCTGGGCAGCGTCCTCGACCACAAAGCCCGCGCGACAGTTGAGAGCGCCCCAGACACCGAAGGCGACGGTGAACCGGTCGCCGCGTTCGATGACCCGGTCGGTCGGGCTGAGCAGGCCGAGCGTTGCCCGCGGCCCGGCGCTGAGCATCAGGTGGCACGAGAGCGGCGTTCCCAGCCAGCCCAGCAAGCGCACGACCGCCTGTTCGGTCATGCCCGGTTCGAGCCCGCGCAAGAGGTCGCGGACGCCACCCGATGTCTGGCAGGCCGCCCATTCGAAGCACGCCAGCTGCTCCGCCTCGTTGACGACGCGCAGGCCGTCGGCGGCATCGATGAGCAGGTCGTTGGCGTTCTCCACGCGGCCGGTCGCGCCGACCAGCCGACGCAGCTCGTCGACGATGAAGGCGGGCACCTCGATGGTGGCGCGACTGGCGTACGACTTCCAGCCCACGACGCCGATGCGACTGCCCGTCCCGATGCCTTCGTCGGCGAGGATCGATGCCAGCGGCCGTGAGCCATCGCGCGGCTGGCTGGGCAGGCTGAGATCCTGGAGCAGCGTCCGACGCATGGGCAGCGGCGCGGCGCCGGCCACGCCCCAGCACTCGTTGCCGACGAGGATCGCCGGCTGATCGACGGGCCCGAGGACGAGGATGGCCTCCTCGAAACGGGGATCGAAGCCCGTCAGGTAGCTCATGTTGGCGCTGTGCTCGCGATCGGCGTAGACGACGATGCGCTCATAGCCGCGTCGCTCGGCTCGCTCCCGCAGGCGCTCGACGCGCGCGGCGTGGACGGCGGGCGAGAGCGCGGGCATCGCCTCGGGTCGCCCGAAGTCGGGCAGCTCGATGCTCGTCAGTCGTGCCTCGCTCACCGCCGGTCCCCCGTCACTCGTCGCTCGGCTCCCATGGTCGCACGGCATCGTCGCCGTTCGCACCACGTTCGACGACCGAGAAGCCGTCGACGGGCAGCGGCAGCCATGGCCCGACCTCGCCGTCCGGCCACTCGACGCGCACCTCGGCCGACGTCGCCTGGCCCAGGCCGACATGCGTCCAGCCGAGCTGGCCACTGACATGGCCGCCGCCGACGGTCAGCTCGCGGTCGATCGTGCGGTCGCTCGTGCGGACGCTGATCCAGGCACCGATGGCGTCGGGGTCGGGACCGGGCTGCTGGAGCCGCACGGCGGCCCAGTGGCCCATCGGGGATGCAAGGCCGGCGGATCCCGCGCCCAGGTTGCGCCTGATGCGCACGTTCTCGCGACGCTTGACCTCGACGATGTCGAGCAGGCCGTCGAGGTTGAGGTCGACGACCGCGCCGCCGCGACCGCGCGCGTAGTCGACGATGCCCGCTGACTCGCCGCCCTCGTCGAAGGAGCCGTCCGGTTGGCCGATGAGCAGGTTGCTGGGATCCCGGGCCGCGAAGTCGGGCATCGCCTCGACGTTGCCCTTGGTCACGAAGAGGTCTTCGAAGCCGTCGTTGTTGACGTCGTCGAACTCGGCGTGCCAGGCCGTCGAGCGTTGCGGATCGCCGCCGGCATACGGTCGGTCGGCCGTCGCCCGCGATGCGAGGGTGATGTTCTGGAATTCCGGGCCGGTGGCGCCGTCGGCGAGCGTTTGCAGGACGTTGGGACCCTGGCTGGTCAGGAAGATCTCCGGCCGGCCATCCCCGTCGAGGTCCTGGCTGGCGATGCCCATGCCCCAGATCCGGAAGGGCTGCCAGCCGTCGTCGGTCGTGTAGAGCGCCGGTGGCTCGCCCGGTGTCATGCGCCAGAGCTGCTCCTCGCCGTCGCTCAGGTCGCTGTAGTAGTGCCGGTCGTTGCTGACGCGCAGGTCGCGTTGGCCGGTTCGGTTCCAGTCGCTGAAGAGCATCGACAGGGCGCACCACGACGGCGTCAGCGGCACGGCCGGGCCGAAGCCGCCGCCGTCCGGGGCCGGACGCACGAGCTCGTTGGCCTGGCAGAGCTCGGCCGGGTCGGTGAACGCCTCGTCGTGGTAGTTGCCGAAGGCCAGGGTCGGCCAGGTCGCGTCGCGCTCCCAGGTCGCGCTGAAGGCCGTCGTCCAGAGGTCGCCGCCATCGAACGCCCAGGCCTCGTTGGCGCGCTCGAAGCGGCAGTTGCCGCGGCCGCGGAGGAGCACGTTCTCGCCGTAGCGCAGCACCGCCAGGTCCGTGATGCCGTCGCTGTCGATGTCGATGGGGTAGGCGCCGGTGACCGCTTCGAGGTCGGTCACGGGGTCGGGCACGGGCTCGAAGCGGAGCGCGCCACCGACGGGGCTGTGATTGCGAAACAGGGCGGCCGGCTTGCTGCCGCCGGCGACGTAGAGATCCGGGCGCCCGTCGTCGTCACAGTCGAAGGCCGCCACGCCGCCACCGACGAAGTAGCCGAAGTCGCCGTCATAGACATGCTCGACGCCGGCCGCTGCGGCCTCCTCGACATACGACGGTGGTGGCGACGCGACCGCCGTGAGGCCACGCACGAGGCCCGGGACGACGAGCGCCGCGACCACGACTGCGATACAGCTCACGACGACGAGGGCGGCCGTCGCCAGCCAGAGCCATCGGCGACGGGCACGGATGGCGTCGGTCATGGACACCGAGGCATTGAAGCACAGCCACGCCGAGCTCCTCGCCGGCGGCCGGCAGATCAGGGCGCTGGGACGACGCCCACGTTGAACCAGCGCTCGTCGCCGAGCGCCTGGCGGAGGACGAAGAGCTGCTCGAAGGGAACGTCACGCCGGGTCACCAGGTCGCCCTGCGCGTCGTAGGTCTCCTCCGTCCGGGTGCCGGTCGCGTCGAAGGCCATGCCCAGACCGGCCTGGCTGCCGAGCAGCTTCGTGGTCAGGAAGAGCGAGTCGAAGCGATGGTGCGAGATCGTCATCCGGCCGGTCGCCGCAGCGTCGGTCAGGCGGGCCTCCATCTCCGTCAGCCTCTCGCCGTGATCGACCGACGCCAGGATGCTCGGGTCGCCCTGACGCAGGGCGAGGTTCTCGACCTCCAGGTTCTGCGCCAGCGTCAGCGCCAGGTCCTGCGCCTGGGCCCGGACCCGTTCGACGTTCCACGACGTGACGGAGGCATCGATGTCGACCGTCGGCAGGCTGGTCGGGTCGACGCGCGAGGCAGCGTCCAGGTAGACGACGCCGGCCGGCGCGGCGCCGTCGGCCGGGCCGCGGGCGGGGTTGCCGGCGACGACCACACCGACCCCGAGCACGACGACGAGCGCCGCCCCGGCGCCGAGCCGCGCGCCGGAGCGCAACAGGCCGGCGCCCTGGCCGCGACCGAACAGACCAGCCAGGAACGGACCAGGCCGGTCGTCGTCCGTGCGCGCCTCGGGCAGGAAGCGGTCGAAGAGCGGTCGTGCAGCACACATGACGACGAGGCTGGCGAGCAAGCCGACCTTGGCCGCGAACTCGGTCGTCTGGGGCGCGATGAGCAGCGTGCTGCCGATGCCGACGGCCATCGCGAAGGCGATCCGCGCCACGCGTCCGGCCGGGATGGTCTTGGGATCGGTGAGCATGAAGAACAGGAAGATGAGGACCTCCGGCGACGTCACGATGGTCAGCCAGAAGTCGCGACCGCAGACCGGCCCGAACGCCCAGTCGGCCGTCATGCAGTGGCCAGACGCGGCCAGCAGGCCGATGCCGATGGCCAGCGTCAGCCAGTAGGTCAGCGCCATCGCCAGGAGGTTGAGGCGCCGCGTCACGAGCGTGCCGCCGACGATGATGATCAGGTACGCCAGCACGAGCCACGGGTCGAGCGGACCCCACCAGAAGTCGAGCGGCTGGACACGCGTCGCGCCGAGCACCAGGAACGCGAGCACCAGGCCGACGTTGGACGGGTTGAAGATGTGCGTGCCGCGGTACTGGATGACGTACTTCGTGAGCAGGGCCAGGCCGCCCACGACCGCGAACACGAGCCAGCCATCCGTTCCCCATGGGTCGCCCGCCGGCTGGCCGGTGATGCGCAGGATGAGGGCCACGCCGCTGCCGGTCAGCATCGCGCTGGCCGGCCACACGAAGGCGCCCGTCTGGCGGAATGTCAGCGCGACCTCGATCACGGCGCAGGTCACGATGGCGGCCAGGATCTGGGGCACAGTGACGTGGAAGCCGAGCCCGAGCTGGCCGAGGATGTGGATCGAGATGATGACCGCGGCGACGTGCAGCCGTGGGTCGCGGATGCTCGGCAGGACGACCGGGTAGCTTCGCTGCCCGACCGTCAGCGCTCGACTGGTGGCCATCGGCCGAGCCTGCTCGCCGAAGCCGCGCTCAGCGCGCGGCCGAAGCCACGCCCGGGACCGAGGCGATGCGCGAGTCGCTGTAGCCGTGCTCGGCGATCTGGGCGGCACGTTCGCGGTAGACGTCGGGCGTGGGCGGCGTCTTGGCGCGGAAGCCATCGACCATGCGGTTGTACATCGAGAACGCCGAGGCGATGAGGACGGCGAGCTGGACGTCGGCCTCGCTGGCTCCGGTCGCGCGCGCCACATCGACGTCGGCCGCTGTCAAGCTCAGGCCGTCACGACGGACGGTCCTCGCGATGTGCAGCAGCGCCTGCATCTTGTCGTCGAAGCCATCCGACGACCCGACCTTGATCGCGTCGACCTGCGCTGCCCGCTCCGCGGCGCCCTGGCGCTCGAGCAAGGCCGTGGCGAACGCGCCGTGGGAATCCATGCAGTAGAAGCAGTCGTTGGCGGCCGAGACGGCCGTCGCCAGCAGCTCGCGCTCGACGCGGCTGATGGTCGCACCGGGGAAGTCGTTGACGAGCAGCTCGTCGGCCAGACCACGGAGGTGGACGCCCAACTCGGGCGTGAGCATGATCGCCGTCAGGATGCCTGGCACGTCTGGCAGGCCGCCGACGATGGGTCCTTCGAGGGCGCGCGTCGAGCGCTCGTCATCCCGTGCCATGTGCGTGGTCTCCTGTCGTCGGGGTCGATCGGTCACGTTCACATCCGGCCCTCGGGCGAGGCTGGGAGGCGGCAGCGTACCATCTCGAACGCGCTCACCCCGTGCGGCGCCAGAGTCGGATCAGCGGCTCTCCGCAGCGGCGAAGATGCGCTCCATGACCCGCAGGTTGGCGACGGCGTCCTGGGGCAGGAGCGGCATCTCGAGGTCATCGAGGACGGCCTCGGCGAAGCGTTCGGCCTCGACCGTATAGGGGTCGGCCGTGGGGAAGGTGAGCACCTCCGTCGCCGGGGCGACCGGCGGGTCACCGCCCGCCGTCACGAAGACCTCGGTCGGCCGGTCGGGCGGGATGTTGAAGGGGATGCCGATCGAGATGCGGCCCTCGGTGCCGTAGATGTGGACGCGCTGGTCGGACTCGGCGCGGATGCCGCAGGTGAAGGTCGCGACACCGTCGCCGAAGGCCAGGATGACGCTCGTCAGGATGTCGACGCCGTCGTCAGGGTCGCGCGTCAGCGTCGCCGCCACGTGGTCCGGCTCGGCCGCGAAAAGCATGCGTGAAAGGTTCACGTTGTAGCAACCGATGTCGTACAAGGCGCCGCCACCGACGGCGCGGATGTTGCGGATGTTGGCCAGGTCGTCGTTGTAGTAGCTGAACCAGCTCTGGACCGCGACCAGCCGACCGATGCGGCCGGACGACACGAGCTCGCGGATCGCCAGCCACGAGGGGTGGAGGCGGTACATGAACGCTTCCATGAGCCGCACCCCGGCGGCATCGCAGGCCGCGACCATCCGCTCGGCCTCGGCCGCGGTCATCGCCAGCGGCTTCTCGCACAGGACGTGCTTGCCAGCCCGGGCCGCCGCCATCGTCCACTCGGGATGGAGGTGGTTCGGCAGCGGGATGTAGACGGCGTCGACCTCGGGATCGGCGAGCAAAGCCTCGTACGACCCATGGACTCTGGGGATGCCGTGACGGTCGGCCATCGCACGTGCCCTGGCCTGGTCACGCGAACCGATGGCGACGACGCGGACCCTGGCTGCCTTGCGCATGCCCGGGATGACCTTGGTGTCGGCGATGCCGGCCGTCGAGAGGACGCCCATGCGCAGCTCGCTCACCATCGCGCGATGCTCTCGTCCACGCTGCTCAGCCCCACGACGTCTCGGTCACCGGTCGAAAGGCGACCTCCAGGATGCGGTGGCTGCGCGGCCGGGTGACCACGAAGAGGACCGCCTCGGCGACGTCCTCGGGCCGCATCATGCCGGCCAGCTGTGGCATCTCCGGTGTGCGCCCGTGGCCCATCGCGAAATCGGTCGACACGCCGCCCGGGCAGATGCTCGTGCAGCGCACGCCCTGCTCGCGCAACTCATGATCGAGCGCGCTCGTGAGGCCGACCTGGGCGAACTTCGAGGCGCAATAGGTGGCCTCGAACGGCAGCCCGCGGCGGCCGGCTTCGCTGGCCACCGTGACGAGGTCGGCGACCGGGCTCTTGACCAGCCACGGCAGGGCGGCGCGGGCGGAGTACAGGGCGCCCTTGACGTTGACGTCGATCATCGCCTCGAGGTCCTCGTCGGGCAGATCGAGGAACGGCCCGTAGGCGCCGACGCCGGCGTTGATG
>DATBSD010000098.1:0-5707 GCA_036559965.1 Candidatus Limnocylindrales bacterium | reverse complement strand
CGAGCGGTGGTGCCGAGAGCCAGATTCGAACTGGCGACACCGCGATTTTCAGTCGCGTGCTCTACCAACTGAGCTATCTCGGCCCGAGCACTTGACCGTCGTCGACGGTCCCGTCAGCGAGCGTGACGATAGCACAGGCCCGGCGACTCAGTCGAGGTCGGCGACCTCCGCCGAGTCGGCCACGAGGGGTGGTGCGCCGGTCAGGACGCGCAGTCGGTTGACCCGCTCGACGATCGGCGGATGGGTCGAGAAGAGGCCCTGGGCGCGTGCCTCGAACGCCTTGATGGGGTTGACGATGAAGAGGTGCTGGGTGGCCCGGTTGGCGACCTCGAGGACCTCGCGATCCTCGGAGATCTTGAGCAGCGCGCGCTCGAGACCGTACGGGTTGCGGGTGATCTCGACCGACGACGCGTCGGCCAGGTACTCCCGCTCGCGACTCACGGCGAGCTGGACGAGGCGCGCCGCGATGGGGGCCAGGATGGCCAGCAGCAGGACCAGGATCATGATGATGGCCTGCGCCCCTCCCCCGCCATCGGAGCCGCGCGAGCGCGAGCGGCCGCTCATGCCGCCCCAGAAGCTGAAGCGCAGGAACATGTCGGCCAGGAGGGCGACCGAGCCGACGAGCACGGCCACGAGCAACGTGAAGCGGATGTCGAGGTTGCGAACATGCGACAGCTCGTGCCCGATGACGCCCTGGAGCTCTTCGCGGTCGAGCTTCTCGAGCAGCCCGGTCGTGACCGCCACCGACGCGTGTTTCGGGTCCCGCCCGGTGGCGAACGCGTTGGGCGCCGTGTCGTCGATGAGGTAGACCCGCGGCGCCGGGATGCCGGCCGCCATCGACAGTTCGCGGACGACATTGAGCAGCTGCGGCGCCTGCTGCTCGGTGACCTCGTGCGCCTGCGATGCGGCGAGCACGATGCCGTCGCCCGAGAAGTAGGTCGCGATCGAGACCAGGAACGTCAGCAGCACGATGCCGACGAGGACCGGGATGCCGTAGACGACGTCGCCGCCGACGACGTAGCCGATGCCGAATCCGAGCAGCCCGAGCAGGCCGGCGACGATGACGGTCAGCAGCACCGAGCGGCGTCGGTTCTGGCTGATCTGCTGATGGAACGACTGCCGTTGGCCGGTCATCGGATCGGTCGTCGCCGAATGTGCCTGGCGTGGCCAGGAGCGCGCGGGCGGGCCTCGCGAGCGGTCGGGCTCAGGTGCGCGGCGGGAGCGACAGGTCGACCGCCGGGACGTTGCTTGCCTCTGGCTCGGCGTCGAAGAATTCGCGCTTCGTGAAGCCGAACGGGCCGGCCAGCAGGACCGAAGGGACCGTTTGGATGGTCGTGTTGTAGTCGAGCGTGGTGGCGTTGTAGTGCTGGCGCGAGAAGCTGATCTGGTTCTCGGTCGTGGTCAGCTCCTCCTGGAGGGCGAGCACGTTCTCGTTGGCCTTCAGCTCGGGGTAGTTCTCGACGACCGCGAACAGGGAGCGCAGCGACGAGGTCAGCGCGTTCTCGGCAACGGCCTGCTCGGCCGGCCCCTGGGCGCCTGCGGCGACGGCGGCGGCCCGGGCGTTGGTGACGTTCTCGAGCACCGACTGCTCGAAGCCCATGTAGCCCTTGACGGCGCTCACGAGGTTGGGGATGAGGTCGTGACGGCGCTTGAGCTGGACTTCGATCTGGGCCAGCGCCTCGTCGACGCGCAACCGCTTCTGAACGAGCCCGTTGTAGATGGCGATGACGATGACGACCAGGACGACGATGATCCCGATGGCGATGATGACGCCGGTCATCCGACCTCCTCTGTGTGCGACTGCCACGAGTATAGGTGGCCGGCCAGGTGGTGGGCGGTACAGGACTCGAACCTGTGACCCCCTCGGTGTAAGCGAGGTGCTCTGACCGACTGAGCTAACCGCCCAGGGCGATCCTACCCGAGGCGCAGGGCCAGACGATGGGTCAAAGAGGGAGAGGGTGGTGCCCAGGCCGGGACTTGAACCCGGATGACTTGCGTCATACGCCCCTCAAACGTACGCGTATACCAATTCCGCCACCTGGGCCCGAGCCATCGGGGTGGTACCGAGGGAGGGACTTGAACCCACACGACCTTGCGGCCACTAGGTCCTGAACCTAGCGCGTCTGCCTATTCCGCCACCTCGGCGCCGACGGTGCCGCAGACGCGAACATCACTGCTCGGGGGTCTCGGCAAGGCGCCATGTTAGCACGTCCCAAAATCGGTCCGACGGCCGGGAGATGAGCCGCGGCGTGGGTCCATCGAGCCGATCGCCGAGGATCTCGACACGGTCCTCGAGGAAGAGCGGCAGGAACGGCATCCGCTCTGCGAGCTCGCGCTGGAGCTCTGCGGACTTCGTCGCTCGCTGCGCGGGATCGACGGCCATGCGAGCGGCGGCGAGCAGCCCGTCCATCTTGGCCGACTGGAAGCCGGCCAGGTTGGAGCCCCCGCGAGCAGCCTGGCTGGAGTCGAGCAGGGCGGTCAGGTCGGGGTCGAGACCGAGGTCCATCTCGACCACGGCGGCGTCGAAGTCGCCCGATCGCAGCTGGCCCTCGACGAACTCGGCCGGCGGGTAGGCCTTGAGCGTGGCCTTGATGCCCAGATCCTTCCAGGCCGCCACGACGCGTTCAGCAGCGGCATGCAGCTGCGGGTTGCTCTCCGCGTCGATGGTCGCGACCTCGATGCGCAATGGCTCCTTGGCGCCACTCGCCTGCCAGGAGCCGCCGACCTTCTTCCAGCCCGCCGCGCGGAGCGCCTTGGCCGCGGCGGCCTGGTCGTGGCTGATGACGCCCGGGCCGCCGCGGTCATAGAGCGCCGACGACGGTGCGATGGGGACATCCGTGATGACGCCGTGGCCCGCCACGACCTCGGCCACGAGGCCCTCACGGTCGATGGCCTGGAGCAGCGCCCGTCGGACGCCGGCATCGCGAAAGGGCGAGCCGCCTGCCCGCAGGTTGAGGACGGCCGCTGTCAGGTGGCTCGTGGGGTAGGCGATGGGCCGCAGGCCCGGTCGCGTCGAGAGCGCCTCGATCCGATCCGCTGGCAGGTCGCCGGCCATGTCCACCTCGCCGGCCTCGACGGCGTCGGCGAGTGAAGCGGCATCGGGATAGATCTCCAGCGCGAGGGCGTCGAGATGCGGACGCTGGGGTCCGTCCTGCGGTGGTGCCGGCGTGGCCTGGATGGGCGTCGCGAAGGGATCGGCGGGCAGTGACGCGGCGGCGCCGCCGGGCGGCGGGCCGGCCCGCTCGAGCAGGACCTCGTCCTCGCCCAGCGCAGCCAGGCGGAAGGGGCCGCTGCCGACGGGTTGCTGGCTGAATGCGGTCGCGCGCCGTTCGGCGACGGGGATGGCCGCCAGGAGATGAGCGGGCACGATGGGCTGCGTCGTCGCCGTGAGGAACGACGCGAGCGGCCGCTCGAGCACGAAGCGCACGCGCGTCGGTGAGAGCCGCTCGACGGTCAGGTTGCGGAAGGCGTTGCCGTGCGGGCCGTCGTAGTCGGGGTGCTGGAGGCTGAGCACGGTGAACACGACGTCGTCCGCCGTGACCGGCTGGCCGTCGTGCCATCGAACGTCGTCGCGCAGCTCGAAGGTCCACGTCCGGCCGTCGTCGCTGACCTCCCAGTCGCTTGCCAGATCGGGCTGGACGGTGCCGGCCGGACCGAGACGCGTGAGGCCGCGGAAGAGCAGCTCGATGGCATCCCGCTCGGCCGGATCGGTCGCGTAGAGAGGGTCGAGGGTCTCGACGCGCCCGACGGTCCCGACGCGCAGGACCGGGGTGGCGGCAAAGCCGCTCGGGCTCGCGCTGGCGGCCGGCGTCGTGGTCGGGCCGCTAACGATGAGCAGGCCGGCCACAAAGGCGAGTACCACGAGGGCGGCCGCGAGGATGCCGCGTTCACGGATGTTCAATGACTGGGTCCTTCGATCGCACTGCTCGCGGCCCCCTCGCAGCCGCGTCGCAGCACGGGGTCAGGCCGCGGTGGCCGCCAAAGCGTACGCGGCGATGGAAAAGACCACGAACAGGACGGTCAACGCGACGGTGAACTGGAAGAGCGTCTTCTCGATGCCGCGCCGGCTGCGGTAGACCGACGAGTCGCCGCCGAAGGCCGAACCCAGTCCGGCGCCGCGCGCCTGGAGCAGGATGGCGGCCATGAGGCCGATGCTGACGACGATCTGGCCGATGGCCAGGATGCTGTTCACGGGCAGACGGTCCTTGCGTGTCGGGCGTGGAGTCGGCGAAGGATAGCACGCGTCCGCCTCACCTCTGGCCGACGACGGCCTCGGCCACGAGCAACGAGGCACCGGTCTGACCGGGCAGGTCCGGTTCGCCGGCGCAGGCCAGGAGCGTCGGCGCCACGTCGGCCAGCACACCATCGCGCAACCGCCGGCCGCGGACCGAGGTCCCGAGGAGGACGACCGGCACGGGGTTGAGGGAGTGGGCCGTGACCGGCGCCCCCCTCGCGTCCCGCATCTCGTCCGCGTTGCCGTGGTCGGCCGTGATGCACAGCAGGGCACCGGCGCCACCTGCCGCGAGCGACCGAGCATCGGCGGCCAGGACCGCGTCGGCGATGCGCCCGAGGCAGCCGTCCACGACCTCGAGCGCGGCCACGGTCGCCGCCCAGCGGCCGGTGTGCCCGACCATGTCCGCGTTGGCGATGTTGGCCACGATGAGGTCGTAGGCGTCACCCTCGATCGCATCGACCAGCGCATCGGTCACACCGGCCGCGCTCATCGCCGGCGCCCGGTCGTACGTGGCGACCTGCTGGCTGGGCACCAGGCGACGTTCCTCGCCCGGCCAGGCCGCCTCCACGCCGCCGTTGAAGAAGTACGTCACGTGGGCGTACTTCTCGGTCTCGGCGACATGGAACTGGCGCCAGCCGAGCGTCGATGCCCGCTCGGCGAGGCTGGGCACGATGAGCGGCGGGAAGGCGACCTCGACCGGCAGACCCGCCTCGACATCGGTCATCGTCACCACGCGGCAGCCCGGCCGGACGCCGCGGTCGAAGTCCTGAAAGTCATCACCCAGCACCAGCGCCCGGGTCAGCTGCCGCGCCCGATCGGCCCGGAAGTTGGCGATGACGACGACATCACCGTCGCGCGGGCGCCCGTCGCGGCCGGCGATGACCGTCGGCTGCACGAACTCGTCGTCCTCGCCCCGATCGTAGGCCTCGGCGATGGCCTGCTCGGCCGATGCCGCGTCAAGACCCTGCCCGTGGACGATGGCGTCGTAGGCGCGCTGTACCCGGTCCCAGCGGCGATCGCGATCCATGCCGAAGTAGCGGCCGCCGATGGTAGCGATGCGAGCCCCTGGATGGACGTCGCCGAGGCGGCGCTCCAGATCGGGGACGAAGCCCGCCGCCGAGCGGGGCGGCGTGTCGCGCCCGTCGAGCAGCGCATGGATGGCGACGTCGTCGACGCCGCTCTCACGAGCCAGCGCCGCGAGCGCGACGAGATGACGGTCGTGGGCGTGGACGCCGCCGGGTCCGATGAGGCTGACGATGGCCAGGCGCCGGCCGCCCTGCGCCGCGTGACAGGCCGCGAGCAGCACCGCGTTGGCGGCGAACGAGCCATCGCTGATCGCCTGGTCGATGCGCGGCAGGTCCTGGAGCACCGGCCGGCCGGAGCCAAGGTTGAGGTGGCCGACCTCCGAGTTGCCCATCTGGCCGTCCGGCAGGCCGACCGCCGCGCCGGACGCCTCGAGGCGCGCGTGGGGCC
>DATBSD010000097.1:0-2130 GCA_036559965.1 Candidatus Limnocylindrales bacterium | reverse complement strand
ATCTGCGTGTCGCGAGCGAGCAGCGCCATGACGCTCGAATGCGCCGAGCGCCGGACCTCGTCGAGCCAATCCTCGCCGAGCGCCGCCACCGGCCCGACCAGCAGGACCTGGCGGACGTTGAGCACGCCGATCAGCCAGCCGATGGCCAGTCCGAGCGCACGCGCGGCGTCGAGGGCGATCTGCCGCACAGCGGCGACGCCGGCCTTGAAGGCGGCGACGAGCCCGGGCTCGTCGGTGACCGTCGGTTCCACGGCCCGTGCGGCTTCGACCAGCGCACGCATGCTGGCCAGCGTCTCGAGACAGCCCTTGCGACCGCATCGGCACGGCGCCCCGTCGTCGCCCGGCGAGATGTGGCCGAACTCGCCGGCGCCGTAGCCATCGCCCTGGAACAGCTGACCGTTGACGATGATGCCCGCTCCGACCCCGCGGCCGATCTTGATCACGATCAGGTTGTTCGGCCGCGGCCGCCGGTGGAAGGTCAGCTCGGCCAGTGCCGCCGCGTGGCTGTCGTTGGCGACCACGACGGGCACGCCGTATCGGAGCTCGATGCGTGGGCCAAGCGCGAGCTCGGCCCAGTCGAGGTTGACCGACCAGCGGACCGTGCCCGAGTCGGTGTCGATGACGCCGGGCGCGCCGATGCCGATCCCGAGGAGCGGGGACTGGTCACCGGCGCGCAAGGCGTCGACAAGTTCGAAGACGAGCTCGACCGCGGCTTCGCCGTTCCGCCCTTCGAGGGGCAGATCGATGGACAGCAGGATGTCGCCGCGCAGATTGACGACCGCACCACTGAACTGCGCCTCGCCCAGATCGAGGCCGATGAGGTGCCGGCCGTCCGGGGCGACTCGGAGCAGGATCGGTGACTTGCCGCCGCTCGAACGACCGCGGCCGACCTCCTCGATCAGGCCGTCGTCGATGAGGCCGCCGACGAGATCACCGACGGACGTTCGCGTCAGGCCGGTCAAGCGGGCCAGGTCGGCGCGCGACAGCGGGCTGTGGTCGTGGAGGGCGCGAAGGACGAGCTGCTGGTTGAACGTTCGCGTCTGTTGATGCGTCGCCTTCTCGGGCAGCACCGTCGAACTGGTGTTCATGCGCGGGCGGAGACCCTCGTACCGAGATCACCCCGCCTCTTGCCGCGCGGCTTAGGCAAGAGACTTGACAAAGTCGGATGGTGCGCCCGCGATGACGGCTATGTCAAGTCGGTGGACAAACTCCTCGCGGCGTCGTGCCGGCGTGTCGGACGGCGCCAGCAGCGCGCGGCGTCGGGACACCAAGCGACGCGCCGTTCGGCGCGTCGGTGGCGGGATGGAGAACGAAGATGACGCGCCTCTCGGCGCGCCATCAGGTCGTCTGGATGAAGAGCGAGGCTACCACCGCCAGCTTCGCATGTCCGACCTCCGATCCCCAAGAACTGTTCCCTGCCACCGGTCCCGGAGACACTGAGCCGAGACTGGGAAGTCATCTTGCGAAGCCGCGGGGCTGGGGGGAATGGGAGAGAGGTCCCGGTCGGCCATGGGACCTTCGGCGGCCGGCGACGATGCCGGCCTCCCCTGGCGTCGATCGATCGGGGCGACCGCCGCCGGGGCGGGCCGGTATGCTCGGCCCATGCCCGACGACCACCTGGACGAGACGCTCATCGACTCCCGCGTCATCCACCGGGGCGACTACCTGACGGTGCGCCTCGCCACGACCGAGGATCCCGACGGGGGTCGCCATCAGCGCGAGATCATCGACCACCCGGGCGCCGTGGCGATCGTGGCCATCGATGGCGACGAGCTCCTCCTCGTGCGCCAGTACCGCCTGGCTGCGGGCCGCATCCTGCTCGAGATCCCGGCCGGGACGCTCGACCGTCGCGTCGATGGGACGATCGAGGACCCCGAGTCGGCCGCGCCGCGCGAGCTCGGCGAGGAAACCGGCTACCGCGCGGCGACCTGGCGCCGCCTGGGGCGCTTCTGGACGGCGCCGGGCTTTGCCAGCGAGGCCATGACGCTCTACCTGGCGACCGACCTCACGGCCATCGAGGGCTACGCGGGACCGGAGCCCGACGAGCGCCTCGAGCTGGTGCGCATGGCCTGGCCCGACGCCGTGGCCGCTGCCGAACGGGGCGACTTCGAAGACGCCAAGACCGTGGCC
>DATBSD010000096.1:0-26817 GCA_036559965.1 Candidatus Limnocylindrales bacterium | reverse complement strand
TCTCGGTGCTCGTCGGCAGCCAGGTTCCGGCTCTGCGGGAGGACCTCGACGCGCTGGCCGACTTCGACCTCTGGTCGGCGAGGGCGCGCCTGGCGGCAGTGACGGGCTTCCCGCCCTCACGCCGGCTGGCCGAGGCGACTGAGCCGAGCGCCGACGCGGTGGTCGTGGCGCACTGGCTCGACCAGACCGATCAGGCGCGCGAGCTGCTGTCCGAGCGGCCGGGCGTGGGCATCGGCGGCGCCCGTGACATCGGCCCGGCGCTCGAGCGTGCAGCGCGGGCAGGTCGCCTTGAGCCGGCGCAGCTGGTCGATGTCATGGTCACGCTCGATGCCGCGTCGCGCCTGCGCGATGCGCTGGCCGACGATCGCCGGCCGTTGCTGCGTGATCTCACGCGACGCATCGCGCCCCTGCCGCACATCCGCGGGCGACTGGAGCTGAGCCTCGACCCCAGCGGCGAGCTGCTCGACACGGCGTCGCCCGCGCTCGGTGGCCTCCGACGTCACGTGCGGGTGACCTACGAGCGACTGCGTGCCCGACTCGAGCACATCGTCAACAGCTCGGAGCTGGCGGGTTCGCTCCAGGAGTCGATCATCACCCAGCGCAACGGCCGCTACGTCATCCCGGTGCGCGCCGAGGCCAAGTCCCGGGTGCGCGGCATCGTGCACGACCAGTCCGGCAGCGGTCAGACGCTATTCATCGAGCCGCTCGCCGTCGTCGAGGCTGGCAACGCCTGGCGCGAGGCGCAGCTGGCGGTGGAGGCCGAGGAGGAGCGCATCCTCGACGAGCTCTCGGTGCTCGTCGGCAGCCAGGTTCCGGCTCTGCGGGAGGACCTCGACGCGCTGGCCGACTTCGACCTCTGGTCGGCCAGGGCACGCCTGGCGGCCGAGATGGATGGCGTCCGCGCGACGACGGCCGACCGGCCGGCCGTCGTCCTCCTCGGTGCACGCCACCCGGGCTTGTCCGGGCACGTCGTGCCCATCGACATCCGCCTCGGCGACGAGACGACCGCCCTCGTCATCACGGGCCCCAACACCGGCGGCAAGACCGTCGCGTTGCGGACGCTCGGGCTCCTGGCGCTCATGCACCAGGCCGGCCTGCATGTGCCGGCTGCCGCCGGCAGCGAGCTGCCGATCTTCCGGGACGTGCTGGCCGACATCGGTGATGAGCAGTCGGTGGCTCAGTCGCTCTCGACGTTCTCCGGGCATCTGCGTGCCATCGTGCGCATCGTCGAGGCCGCCGGACCCGACTGCCTTGTGCTGCTCGACGAGCTCGGCGCCGGCACCGACCCGACCGAGGGCTCGGCACTCGCCCAGGCGCTGCTCGACCACTTCATCCACGCCGGCGCGCTGGTCGTGGCCACGACGCACTACGCGGAGCTCAAGACCTACGCCCACAACACGCCGAGCGCGCGCAATGCCTCGGTCGAGTTCGACCTCGAGTCGCTCAGCCCGACCTACCACCTCCAGATCGGGCTGCCGGGCACGAGCCATGCGTTCGCCATCGCCGAGCGCCTCGGCCTGCCGAGCGAGCTCGTCGACGACGCGCGGTCGCGCCTCTCGCGGCACCAGCTCGAGTTCGAGGCGACCCTGGCGAGCATCCGTGACGCGCGCGATGCGGCCGCGGCGGCGACCGAACGAGCCGAGCTCGCCGAGGCTGCCGCGCGCGACGCCCAGCGGGCCGCCGAGCACGAGCGTGCCCGCGCACGACGGGAGCGGGACGACACCTTCGTGCGGGCGAGAGAGGAGGCCGACCGAGCCCTGGCCGCCCTGCGCGAGGAGATTCGGGCGACGCGCCAGACCCTCGAGCGCGAGCCGATCAGCGTGGAGCGCCTGGACGCGCTCGAGGCGGCGCTCGGCCGACGGGTCGAGGCACTGCCGCGCCCGAGCCGCAAGCGGACGCCGGTCGAGCCGCCGCCGACGGCCCCGGCCGTGTGGGCCATCGGTGACGCTGCGCGCTCGCGGAGCGGCGGCTGGTCGGGGCGCATCGTGGCCGTCGAACGCGATGGCGCGATAGCCCTCCAGGCAGGAGCGCTGCGCGTGGTCGTGACACCGGACGACCTCGAGCCGATCGCACCAGGCGAGCTTGATGCCCCGCGCGGTGGCGCAGCCGATCCGCGGACCGGCCGACGCGGCGAGTTCGGCGCAGGAGCTTCGGCAGATGCGGGACGGCAGGCCGTCGGCGGCCCAGGCGGTCGAACCAGCCGCCAGGGTGGGGGCGGCAAGGCATCGGTCGGCGTGGCGGCCGTACCCGCGACGCTCGACCTCCGCGGTGCCCGCGTCGACGAGGCGCTCGAGACCCTCGACCGCTACCTCGACCGGGCGAGCGTCGCCGGCGCCGGCTCGGTGACGATCATCCACGGCCACGGCACGGGCGCCATGCGCGACGCGGTCCGCTCGCTGCTCACCGACCACCCGCTGGTCCGCGAGTGGCGGCCGGGCGAGCGCGGCGAAGGAGGCGACGGGGCGAGCGTCGTGACGTTGTAGTCGGCGACCAGGGACCCGTCAGTCGGTGTCCCGTGTGGTCAGGGTGAAGGGGGTCCGCCGCCATTGCCGTTGCCGTCGTCGCTCGGCACGGGGTCGCTCGGCGAGGCACTCGGCGGCGCAGCGCCGCCGACGATGCACGTCGCCTTGGGCGGGAACGGGGCGCCCCACGAGCGGCCATAGGGGTGGAAGCTGCCGAGGTTGTAGAAGTACGACGTCCGCGAGCGGTCGAGGCCGCCCCCGACGCCGGAGCCGCGACGGGCACGGGCGATCCACTTCTGATTCTGGCGCTGCCAGTTGGGGAAGGCGGCCTCGACGTTGGTCAGGTCAAGGAAGCCGCGTGTGACCGGGGTGCCGATACAGCCGTCCTGCCACCGCTTGCCCGTCTCCTGCTCGATCTGGATGCCGACCTTGGTCATGTCCGTCTGCGTCGGCTGGGTGCCGTCGATGAAGATCTCGCGCACCTTCTGGCGCGAGAACGGCCCCGGCTTGTAGCCGGTGAACGCGTCCACGGTCGCTTCCTTGAGGCCCTTGGGGCGTCGGAAATCGCGGATCTCCCAGTCCCGTGAGGCGGCCTGCATGAAGCCCTGCCAGACGTATGTCGTGACATCGATGGAGAAGACGGGGTTGCCGGGCGTGCTCACGACCGTGTTGTCGCTGTTGCCGTTCCAGGCGCCGACCGTCAGCGCGTACTCGCCGTCGGCGCGGCCCTCCTTGGTCGGCGCTGCGATGTAGCCATAGGCGTTGAGGTCCTTGGCGTCGTTGTTGGTACCGGTCTTGAGCGTCGCCGGTCGTCGTTCGCCGGCCTTGTTCTTGATCGTGAACTTGCCCCACACCGGGTTGATGCGTGGGTTCGTGTTGCCGGTCAGGATGTCGGTCACGATGTAGGCGGCCTGGGGACTGACGGCCTTTTCGCCGGCCGGCGCACGGTACGGCGAGATGACGTCCTTGCCGGCCGCGTCCTTGACCGACAGGATGGTCGTGTTGCCGATGTAGCGGCCGCCGTTGGCGATGGTCGAGTAGCCGGTCACGAGGTCGACCGGATGGACCTCTTCGCTGCCGATGGCCAGGCTCAGGCCGGCATCGGCCTCGCCGCCCAGGAAGCGCAGGCCGAGCTTCTCGGATGTCTCGATGGTCTTGGCGATACCGGTGTACGAGAGCGCCTTGATGGCCGGGATGTTGAGGGAGAACTGGAGCGCCGAGCGCATGCGCATCGGGCCGCGCTCGAGGTTGTCGGCGTTGGTCGGGATGTAGGCCTTGCCGCTGCGCGCGAAGTTCGTCGCCACGTCCATGAACATCGAGGCCGCCGTGATGGTGCCATCGTCGATGCCGGTCACGTAGGTGAAGGGTTTGAATGCCGAGCCGGGCTGCCGCCAGCCGTCGGCCAGGACGTCGAACTGCGGCTGCATCTTCTTGGTCGCCTTGGGCGCGTAGTAATCGGCCGAACCAACGTAGGTCACGAGCTCGCCCGTCTGCCAGTCCATGGCCACGAGGGCGCCGTTGAAGATCTTCTTGTTGCGCAGCTTCGCCATCCAGGGCTTGTAGTCGACGCCGAGCTGCTTGGCATAGGCCTTGGGGTTGTTGGCGTGGGGTAGCAGGGCCGCCGCCTTGACCCATCGCTCGCCGAGCTGCTGGAGCTTCCAGTCGAGGGTCGTCGTGATGTTCAGGCCGCCACGCTCGAGGACTGGGCAGGTCGCGGCGCCCGGGTCGCAGAGCGTCTCGGTCAGCTGCTCGCGCACCGCCCACACGAAGTGCGGCGCCTTCCAGATGGGCACGCTGCGCGGCGCCAGGATGACGACCTCGGACCGGGCGGCATCGAAGTCGGAGGCGGTGTAGCGCAGGCCGCGCTCGACGCTGATGGGCGTCCGGCCGGCCTCCATGAGGTCGAGCACCGCGTTGCGACGCTGGACGATGCGCGACTCGGCGGGCACGACCAGTGTGCCGTCTTCCTGCTCCTCGGCGTTCTTCATGAGGTCGTAGTTGCTGGGGGACTGGGGGATGGCAGCCAGGATGGCGGCCTGGGCGAGCGTCAGCTCGTTGAGGTCGGTGACGCCGAAGTAGTCCTTGGCGGCCGCGCGGATGCCGTAGTTGTTGTTGCCGAAGAAGTTCTGGTTGTAGTAGGCGGTGATGATCCGCTTCTTGCCGTCGAGGCCGGGATAGGCCTGCGTCACGCGGATGGACTGGATGATCTCCTTGATCTTGCGCTCGACGGTCCGGTCGGGATCCTGGACGAGCGCGGGATCGAGGAGGCGCTGGCGGACAAGCTGCTGGGTGAGCGTCGAGGCACCGCGCCCGTCGCCCTGGAGGGTGTCGATGGCCGCCGCACCGAGGGCGATGGGGTCGAAGCCCGAGTTCGTCCAGAACGTCTTATCCTCGACGGCGGTCAGGGCGTCGAGCAGCGCGGGCGAGATCTCGTCGAAAGCGACGACCTCGCGGCGCTCGTCACCGAAGCGGGCGAGCTCGACCGTGCCCGTGCGGTCCCAGATGATGGATTGCTGGTTGAATGCGATGTCCTCGAGCGCCGTCGGCTCGGGCAGGTCGCGTGAGTAATACGCGTACGCGGACACGGCGCCGACGAAGGCGACGCCAGCCACGGCCAGGAACGTGGCGAAGAGGAAGAGGGGGAGGGCGATCGCGGCTGTGCGAGCGACACCTCCGCTGCGCCGACGGCCGCCTCGACGGCGGCGCGCATTCCGGCGCGCGAGGCTCGTTTGCATACGGGAGACTACGTTACCATATCTTGTCGGGTCGCCCTTCCGGTGAGCTGGACACGCGGGCACGCCCGCATGGCTGCGGGCTTGCTCGCTCATGACGGACGGGCGGCCGCGTTTGTTCCGCCGGACAGCCCCGAGGAGTGCGCCGCCGATGTCCCACGCCCCTGACCTGCTCGCGGAGCTGGGCTGGCGCGGCCTGCTCCACCAGCGCACGGACGGGCTCGACCGACGGCTCGAGCGGGGACCGATCAGCGCCTACGTCGGCTTCGATCCGACCGGCCCTTCGCTCCACGTCGGCCACCTCGTGCAGGTCTTCCTGCTGACCCATCTTCAGCGCGCCGGCGGGCGGCCGGTTGCGCTCATCGGTGGCGGCACGGGCATGATCGGTGATCCGTCGGGCAAGAGCGACGAGCGCAACCTCATCGACGACGCCACGCTCGACGCCAACAAGGCGCGCTTCCGCGAGCAGCTCGGCCACTTCATCGACTTCGGGGCCGGCGATGCCGCGGCGGTCATGCTCGACAACCGTGAGTGGCTGGGTCGCTACGGCCTGCTCGAGTTCCTGCGCGACATCGGCAAGCACTTCACGGTCCCCTACATGCTGGCCAAGGACTCGGTCCAGCTGCGCCTGGCGGCCGGGCTGTCGTTCACCGAGTTCAGCTACATGACCCTCCAGGCGGCCGACTTCCTGCATCTCTTCCGCGAGCACGGTGTCGAGATGCAGATGGGCGGCTCCGACCAGTGGGGCAACATCACGGCCGGCCTCGAGCTCATCCGGCGTGTCGAGGACGCGGCCGAAGACGACGACGCCCCCGCGCACGCGCTGTGCAGCCCGCTGCTCATGACGCCTGACGGCCAGAAGATGGGCAAGACCCAGTCCGGCGCCGTGTTCCTCGATCCGGCGCTCACCCGGCCGTACGACTTCTACCAATACCTCGTGAATCAGCCCGACCAGATGGTCGGCACGCTGCTCCGCTGGCTGACCCTTCTGGACGCCGACCAGGTCGCCGACCTCGAGCGCCGCCAGACCGAGCAGCCGGAGACCCGACCGGGCCAGCGGGCCTTCGCGTTCGACCTGACCGAGCGGGTCCACGGGACGGACGAAGCGACCCGCCAACGGCGCGTCGCCGATGTCCTGTTCAGCGGCCAGCCGATCGTCGACCCCGACCAGGCGGCCGAGCTGCACGAGCAGCTCGGCGGCTTCTCGGTCGTCGTCGCCGACGCGGGCCTGACGGCGGCAGCGACGGCCGTCGCGAGCGGCCTCTACGGCAGCAACGGCGACGTCCGGCGCGCCATCAGCCAGGGTGGCCTGACGATCAACGACCGCCGCATCACGGTCGCGGACGAGGTCGTCGAGGCGCTCGGTGGTCGCTGGGTCGTCGTTCGGGCCGGCAAGCGACGCATCGCCATCGGCGAGGTGACGCGCCAGTCCTAGGCCGGTCAGCCGCTAGATGGCGGCGATGAGGCGAGCGTTCTCGGCCGCCGAGCGGACCGTCAGGCGGAGATGCCCACGTAGTGGGTTGGCCGGTCCGAACGTGCGCGGCACGAGGCCGTGATGAAGGAGCCGCTCGGCGGCCGCCTCGGCGGCGTCGTGGTCGCCGATGCGCACGAGCAGGAAGTTCGTGACCGACGGCAGGGCGGTCCAGCCGGCGGCGGTCAGCGCGGCCGCGAAGCGCTCGCGCTCCGCGACCAGGCGCCGGACGTTGGCGGCGGCTAGATCCGGGCGACCGAGCGCGGCAGCGCCGATGGTCGCCGAGACGGTCGAGACAGAGCCCGGTGGCCGCAGGCGTTCGAGCCGCGCGATCGTGCCGCGCGTGGCGATGGCGTAGCCGATGCGGATGCCCGGCAGCGCGAAGGCCTTCGAGACCGTGCGCACGACGACGAGGTGGGGGTAGCGATCGCGGAACGGGATGGCGGTGCGGCCGGTGAACTCGTGATACGCCTCGTCGACGACGATGACCGGCGCCTCCGTGCCCAGCGCGGCCGCTGCGTCGAGGAGCGCCATGACGTTCGCCTCGGGCTCGTCGCGACCGGTCGGGTTGTTGGGCACGGCCAGCCACACGACCTGCGCGTCGGGCAGGCGCGCGAGCATGCCGTCCATGTCGAGCGCGTACGCCGCGTCGGGGCCCAGCCGCGGGATGGCGAGCACGCGGGCCGGCCGCTGGGAGGTCAGGACGCCGTACATGCCGTACGTCGGGACGGGCACGATGGCGGCGCCGTCTGGCCGCAGGAAGGTCTTGGCCACGATGTCGAGCACCTCGTCGGCGCCCGCGCCGACGAGGATCTCCGACGGCTCGACGCCCGTGTAGGCGGCGGCCGCGGCGGCCAGCGCAGCGTATTCGGAGTCGGGGTACTCGTTGAGCGTCGGATCGAACGGGCCACCGAGGACCTCGGCCAGCCAGCCCGGCTCGGACGGCGCGGTGTTCGTGTCGAAGCGGACGACGTCCTCGGCGCGCACGCCGTATCGCGCGGCGATGGCCTGGTTGGACGGCTCCCAGGTGTAGACCTGGGTCGTGCCGGTCCGGCGGGCGGCGTCGGTCATGCCGTGGAGTGGAGGGCGACCTCAGTGGCCGGCCGCCTCGGCCTCCTTGCGGTGGGCGTCGATGACCCGCTGGGCGACGTGCGAGGGGACCTCCTCGTAGGAGGCCAGCTCGGACGAGAACGAGCCGCGGCCGTGGGTCAGCGAGCGGAGCTCGGTCGCGTAGGTCACCAGCTCCGAGGCCGGCACGTGCGCGTGGATGACCTGGCTGCCGCCATCGGCATCGAGACCCATGACGCGGCCGCGCCGGGTGTTCAGGTCGCGGTTGACGTCGCCCATGTACTGCTCCGGCACGCGCACCGTGACGTCCATGATCGGCTCGAGCAGCACGGGCTGCGACTCCTGGATGCCCTTCCGAGTGGCCATCGCGGAGGCGAGGCGGAATGACATCTCGTTGGAGTCCACGGTATGGAACGAGCCGTCGTAGAGCGTGGCCTTGAAGTCGATGACCGGATAGCCCGCCAATGCGCCCTCGGCGGCGACCTCGCGGACGCCCTTCTCGATGCCCGGGAAGAAGCCCTTGGGCACCGAGCCCCCGACGACGTGCTCGGCGAACTCGACACCGCCGCCGGGGTTGGGCTCGATGGCCAGCCAGACGTGGCCGAACATGCCGTGCCCGCCGGTCTGCTTCTTGTAGCGGCCCTCGACCTTCGTCGAGCCGCGGATCGTCTCGCGGTAGGGGATGCGTGGCGGATGGGTCACCACGGCCGCCCCGAACTTGCGCTTGAGGCGCTCGACGGTCACGGCGACCTGGTTCTCGCCCTGGGCATAGAGGACCTGCTCGCCCGTCTCCGGCGGACGGTCGAGGCGGACGGTCGGGTCCTCCTCCAGGAGCCGCGCCAGGGCGGCGCCCATCTTGTCCATGTCGGCCTTCGTCTGTGGCTCGATGGCGACCGGCAGCGTCGGGCTGGGGAAGATCATCGCGGGCAGTCGGAGCGATCGCTCCTTGGTCGAGAGCGTATCGCCGGTATGGGTGTGTGCGAGCTTGGGCACGGCGCCGATCTCACCGGCGCCCAGCTCGCCGGCCGGCTCCTGGTCCTTGCCGTGGAGCAGCAGGATCTGGCCGATGCGCTCATCCTCACCGCGCTCCGCGTTCCAGACGTGGTCGTTCGTGCGCAGCACGCCCGAGAGCACGCGGATGTAGGAGAGGCGGCCGACGAACGGGTCTGCGGTCGTCTTGAAGACGCGCACGAGCAGACGGCCCGATCGATCCGGCGCGACCTCGACGTCGGCGCCCTTGGCGTCCTGGGCGATGACCGGGGGTTCCTCGCCGGGCGATGGGAGGTACGTGACGATGGCGTCGAGCAGGTCGCGCACGCCGATGTCGTGAGCGGCGCTGGTGACCATGACCGGCGCCAGGACGCTCTCGCGGACGCCCTTGTGGAGGCAGGCCTCGAGCTCGGCGTCGGAGATCTCCTCGCCCTCCAGGTATTTCGTGAGCACGTCGTCGTCGGCCTCGGCGGCAGCTTCCAGGAGCTGGTCGCGGCGGCGCGCGACCTCCGCCTCGAGCTCGGTCGGGATGGGCACCTCGGTGCGCACGCCCTTCTCGAACTGGTAGGCCTTGCGGTGGAGGAGGTCGACGAAGCCGGTAAAGCCGGCCGCGGCGCCGATGGCCAGGTGGAGCGGCGCGATCTTGGTCCCGAACTCGGCCCGCAGGGCGTCCAGCGCACGCATCGGGTCGGCGTTCTCGCGCTCACAGCGGGTGAGCACGAACAGCGCTGCCGTGCGCAGGCGGCGACCGAGGGCGATGGCCGTCTCGGTGCCGGCCTCGACGCCACCCGACGCGTCCATGCAGATGATCGCCGCATCGGCCGCCTCGAAGCCCTCCACGACCTCGCCCACGAAGTCGGCATAGCCGGGCGTGTCGATGAGCGTGATGCGATGGCCGTCGTGGTCGAAGCTCGCCACCGCGAGGCTGAGCGAGAGCTTGCGCTTCTGCTCCTCGGGCTCGAAGTCGAGGACCGCGGTCCCGTCGTCCACCTTGCCCAGACGGTTGACCGCCCCGGAGGCGTGGAGGAGGTGCTCGCCGAGCGTCGTCTTCCCGGCGTCGCTGTGGCCGGCCAGGACGACGTTGCGGAGGTGCGCGAGATCGACGCTCTTCATGGGCTGGGCGAACCTCGATTCGGGTGGGGCAGGGGTGGGGGTGCCCGGCGCGGGGCCGCACGGGCATTCTAGTAGAATCCGCGCCGATGTCCGGTCACTCCAAGTGGTCCCAGATCAAGCGCCAGAAGGGCGCCAACGATGCCAAGCGTGGTGCCGCCTTCACGAAGGTCGCGCGTGACATCACCCTTGCCGCGCGCGCCGGTGGCGCCGACCCCGACGGCAACTACAAGCTGCGGCTGGCCATCGAGAAGGCACGCGCCGTGAACATGCCGGCCGACAACATCAAGCGGGCCATCGATCGCGCCTCGGGTGGCGGTGACGCGGACCAGATCGAGGAGATCGTCTACGAGGGCTACGGCCCGGGCGGCGTGGCCATCCTGGTCGAAGCGGCGACTGACAATCGCAACCGCACAGCCGCCGATGTGCGGGCCATCTTCACCAAGGCCGGCGGCCAGCTGGCCGGCGCGGGGGCGGTCGCCTGGCAGTTCGAACCACGCGGCTACATCACCATCGAACGGACGGGCGCCGATGCCGACGAGATCGCCCTGCTGGCCATCGACGCCGGGGCGGCCGACGTGGATGCCGAATCGGATCCCATCGAGGTCGAGACCGAGCCTGGCGACCTGGAGGTCGTGCGCAAGTCGCTCGAGGGCGCCGGCGTGGCCATCGACTCGGCCGAGCTGACGATGCAGGCCAAGAACATGGTCGAGGTCGACGTCGCCCATGCGCGCTCGAACCTCCGGCTCGTCGAGCACCTCGAGGACCACGACGACGTCCAGCGCGTGACCGCCAACTTCGAGATCCCCGACGAAGTCTTCGCCGAGGCGGCCACGGCTTGATCGTCCTGGGCATCGATCCCGGGACGGCGCGGACCGGCTACGGGCTGGTGGAGCGGCTGGGCAGCCGGCTGCGGGCCATCGACTACGGGTGCCTCGAGACGCCATCGACGATGGAGCTGCCGGCGCGCCTCGTGCTCATCCAGGACGGTCTCATCGACCTCATCGAGACACACGGGCCGGACCTCGTCGCCGTCGAGCGCCTGTTCTTCAACAAGAACGTCCAGACCGCCTTCGCGGTGGGCCAGGCGCGCGGCGTGGCGCTGCTCACGGCCGCCCGCCACGGGTTGCCGGTCCACGAATACGGACCGCACGAGGTCAAGGTCGCCGTGACCGGCAACGGCCGCGCCGAGAAGCTCCAGGTCCAGCGCATGGTCCAGACGGTGCTTGGACTGGCGACGATGCCGCGACCGGACGACGCCGCCGATGCCCTGGCCATCGCCATCTGCCTCGCCCATGCCTACCGCCCGGCGGCCTGAGGGTCGATGGGCGTGATCGCATCGGTCGAGGGGGCCGTGGGCTCGGTCGGGCCGGACTCCATGGTGGTCGTGGCGGGCGGCATCGGCTACCGCGTGTTCTGCGGGCCGGGGACGCTGGCCGCTGCCAGGGAGGGCGCGACGGTCAAGCTGCTCACCCACCATCTCGTTCGCGAGGACATCCAGGCGCTCTACGGCTTCCGGACGACCGAGGAGCTGGGCTTCTTCGAGCTGCTGATCACGGTCACCGGCGTCGGTCCCAAGGTCGGCCTGGCCATCGTCTCGTCGCGCAACGTGGCCGACCTCCAGCTGGCCATCCTGCAGGCCGATGAGGTCGTGCTGGTGGCCGTGCCCGGCGTGGGCAAGAAGCTGGCCGCCCGGATCATCCTCGAGCTCAAGGAGAAGGTCGCCGCGGCGGGCACGGCGGCAGGGGTCGCCGGGGCGAAGGACGGTGCGGGCACGGGCATCGGCGAGACCGAGGTCGTGGCAGCACTCCAGGCGCTCGGCTACTCGGCCGGGGAGGCGCGCGAGGCAGCGCGAGGCGCCGCGATGGCAGGCGCGCCAGGCGACTCACTCGAAGAGCGGGTCAAGTCCGCGCTGCGCGTGCTCCGGCGGGACTAGTCCGACGCTGACGTGTCCGAAAGGTAGAACACCTGTTCACATTGACGCTCGAACCTGCTAGACTCGGCATCGATGGATGACAACGGGCGGATCGTCGGCTCGGCGGCGCTGGCGGTCGAAGAGGCCATCGTCGAGACGAGCCTGCGGCCGCGCGTGCTGGCCGAGTACATCGGCCAGGAGAAGGTCAAGGCCAACCTCGGCATCCTGCTCGAGGCGGCGCGCCAGCGAGGGGAGGCGGCCGACCACATCCTGCTCTACGGCCCGCCTGGCCTGGGCAAGACGACGCTCGCCAACATCGTCGCCCGTGAGCTGGGCGTGTCGATCCACACGACGTCGGGACCGGCCATCGAGCGCCCGGGCGACCTGGCCGCCATCCTGACCAACCTCGACGAGCGTGACGTCCTGTTCATCGACGAGATCCACCGCCTGAACCATGCGGTCGAGGAGATCCTCTATCCGGCGATGGAGGACTACGCCATCGACGTCATGATCGGCAAGGGCCCCAGCGCTCGGTCGCTGCGCCTGAACATCAAGCCGTTCACGGTCGTCGGCGCGACGACCAGAGCCGGGCGCATCAGCTCGCCATTGCGGGACCGGTTCGGGGCCGTCCATCGGCTCGACTACTACGAGACCGACGAGCTGGCGACCATCGTCGAGCGTTCGGCGCGCATCCTCGACGTGGCCATCGAGCCCGACGCGGTCCAGATCCTCGCCCGACGGGGGAGGGGCACGCCGCGCATCGTCAACCGACTGCTCAAGCGGGTGCGCGACTTCGCGCAGGTCCAGTCCGATGGGCGGATCTCCGAGCGCGAGGCGGACGCAGCGATGCTGGCCATGGACATCGATGACGAGGGCCTCGACACGACCGACCGGCGGCTCCTGGTGGCGATCGTCCAGAAGTTCGCCTCGGGGCCGGTGGGCGGGGCGGCCGTGGCCGCCATCCTGGGCGAGGAAGTCGAGACCATCGAGGACGTCTATGAGCCGTACCTGCTGCAACTCGGCTTCCTCGACCGAACGCCACAGGGGCGCGTGGCCACCGAGCGCGCGCGCGAGCACCTCCGGACGTTGGGGTACGAGGTGCCGCCACCGCGACGCCTGGAGCGGACGGATCCGGGCCTCTGGGACGGCGTGACGGCGGGCGGCGAGCGGGAGGCATGACCGTCGCCGGCGACGGCGCTGAGGGCGCCCTGGCGATCTCGACACGCGGCCTCGTCAAGCGCTACGGCTCGCGCACGGCACTCGACGGCCTCGAGCTGTCGGTGCCGAGCGGTGTCGTCTACGGCTTCCTGGGCCCCAACGGCGCCGGCAAGACGACGACCATGCGGCTGCTGACGGGCCTGCTCCATCCCGACGCCGGCAGCGTCGACGTGCTCGGCAGGCCATTCGGGCGCGGCGATCGGCGGCGGCTGTTCGACGTCGGGGCGATCGTCGAGCAACCGTCCTTCTACCCATTCCTCTCCGGGCGCGAGAACCTGCGTGCGTTGGCCGGCTCGGGCGCCCGCGTGCCGAAGGGCCGCATCGAGGAGCTGCTCGAGCTGGTCGGGCTGCGCGAGCGGGCCGGGGACCGCGTGTCGCGCTACTCGCTGGGCATGAAGCAACGCCTCGGCATCGCGGGGGCGTTGCTCAACGACCCGCGCCTGCTGCTGCTCGATGAGCCGGGCAACGGCCTCGACCCGGCCGGCATCGCGGCCCTGCGCGACACCCTGCGTTACCTGGCCGGGCAGGGCAAGACGGTGTTCGTGTCCAGCCACCTCCTGTCCGAGGTCCAAGTGCTGGCCGACGTCGTCGGCATCATCGCCCGAGGTCGCCTCGTGCGCGAGGGCAGCGTCGCCGAGCTGCTGGCGTCCGGGGGCGTCGTCCGCGTGCGCGTCGCCCTCGACGAGGTGACGCGGGCGACCGACGTGCTGGCGGGCTTTGCCGGCGCGGCGTCCGTGCGCGCTCCTGGCGGGGAGCCCGGCACGATCGAGGTCACACTCGACCAGCGTCGCTCGGCCGAGGTCAACCGGGCGCTCGCCGAGGCAGGCATCTACGCCGCCGGCATCGAGGCGGGCGGCGACCTCGAATCGGTCTTCCTCGAGCTGACCGGCGAGGGTACGACGACCGCTGACGGGACGCGGACCCTGGGAGCGGCCGGATGAGGCTCGTCGGCTCGCACCTTCGCCGCCTGCTGCGACGTCCGGCGACGTGGATCACGCTCGTCCTGCTGGCGGCGATGATCGCGCTCGTCTTCGTGGCCCTCGCTGCGACCGCCGAGCAGGCCGCATCGCAACCCGGCGGCGCCGCGATCCTGAGCTTGCTGACCTTCCCCATCGCCTATGCCTTCGTGCTCGCCTTCGTGATCGATATCGGCAGCCTCTTCGCGGTCATCTACTTCGCAGCCGTGGCCGGGTCGGAGTGGAACTGGGGCACGTTCAAGAACGCCGTCGCGCGTGGTGAGAGTCGGAGCCGGTACGTCCTGAGCGCCTTCGTCGCGCTGGCGCTGATGGCCGGAGCCGGCATGCTGCTCGTGTTCGTCATCGGCGTCGGCTCGGCGCTCGCGGGTGCGGGCATCGCCGGCGTCGGGACCGACGGCGTCGGCGATCGGGACACGCTGCTCGGCCTGCCGAACCAGCTCTGGCGCGGCTGGCTGGCGCTGGCCGAGGCGGGTGCCATCGGGTTCGCCTTCGCGACCGTCGCCCGGAGCACGCTGGCCGGGGTCGGCGCCGGTGTCGCGCTCTACTTCATCGAGGGTTTCGCCAGCCTGCTGCTGCCGGACATCGTGCGCTGGTTGCCGTTCAGCGCCGCGTCCTCGGTCATCGCCGGTGCCGACACGACCGGACTCCAGGGCGGTGCGGCAGGGACGCCACTCGAGCCAGGGGTGGCGCTCGTGGTCGTGCTCGCCTGGCTGGTCGGCTCGCTGGTGGTCGCTGCCGTGTTCAGCGAGCGCGCGGAGATCACCGGGTGATGACGGCCAGCCCCGTGCGGGCCGAGACGACGCGGCCGCTCAGCTTCGAGACGCTCGTCCCCGCGCCGGCCGACGGATCGACCCAGGCCAGGCTGGGGCGTCTGACGACGCCCCACGGGACGGTCGACACGCCCATGTTCATGCCCGTAGGCACGAACGCGACCGTCAAGGCTCTCGACCCCGACGACCTGGCCGAGGTGGGCGCCCAGATCATCCTCGCCAACACGTACCACCTCTACCTGCGGCCGGGCCACGAGCGGATCGCGCGGCTCGGCGGCCTGCACCGGTTCATGGGCTGGGAACGGCCCATCCTGACCGACTCGGGCGGCTTCCAGGTCGTCAGCCTGGGCGACCTGCGGGTCATCGACGACGATGGCGCCACGTTCCGCAGCCACCTCGACGGCTCGACACACCGCTTCACCCCCGAGCACTCGATCGCGGTGCAGGAGGCGCTCGGGCCCGACATCGCCGTGGCCTTCGACCAGCCGGTCCCGCCCCACGCCTCCACGCGGGCCCAGGTCGCCGAGGCGACCGAGCGGACACACCGCTGGGCCGAGCGCTCGCTGGCCGCCCACGGCCGGGCGGATCAGGCGCTCTTCGGCATCATCCAGGGTGGCCTGGAGGCCGACCTGCGGGCGGAGTCGACCCAGGCGATCGCGGCGCTGCCGTTCGACGGGCTGTGCATCGGCGGCCTGGCGGGTGACGAGACGCCGGCCCAGCGCGCAGCCGCCCTCGACGTCGTCGTGCCGCTCCTCGCCGACGACCCGCGGCCGCGCTACCTGATGGGCCTCGGGTCACCGGGCGACATGCTCGACGCCGTGCATCGCGGCGTCGACCTGTTCGACTCGGTCCTTCCGGCGCGGGTCGCCCGGAACGGCACGCTCTGGACGCCGGAGGGCCGCCTCAATCTGCGCAACGCGCGATTCCAGGACGATCCCGCGCCCGTCCAGGCGGACTGCGCCTGCCGTCTGTGCCGGCACCATTCGCGGGCCTACCTGGCGCACCTCTTCCGCGCCGACGAGCTGCTCGCCTACCGGCTCGCGACTTGTCACAACCTGACCTACTGCCTAGACTTCATGGCGCGGATCCGTGCGGCCATCGCCGCCGGAACGCTCCCCGATCTCGTTCGCGACCAGCCCGCTGGTCGCGCCACCGAGGACCCTGCCCGGCCACCGGCTCGTGACACGCAAGCTGGCGCGAAGGGAGGGTGAACTCGTCGTAGACCCGCGCCACGCATGATCGTGGCGGCTGGTGGAGGTGGTGTTCGGATGGCATCCAAGGATCGACCCCACCGCGAAGCCAAGAAGAAGCCGAAGGACAAGTCGGTCAAGCCAGGACTGACGTCGCTCGGCGACGCCCCGCCGCCACAGGCGGAGCTCATCAAACCCAAGCGGAAGCCCCGCTGGGACGACGAGGACCGGACTCCCGCCGAGTAGGCACGATCCAACGACCGGTCCCCGAGCCCAGCCCAGGAGGAGAAGCCAGGCATGAGTGTTTTGGGGACCGGCGCCAGCACCGGCGAGAGGAACGGCGTGGACAAGGTGAGCGAACGAGCCGCCGGCGAGCGCGGCAAGGCGGTCGACGCGGCCATCCTGGCCATCGAGAAGCAGTTCGGCCGCGGCTCGATCATGAAGCTCGGCACGGCCGAGCGGCAGCAGGTCGACGCCATCCCGACGGGCTCCATCGCGCTCGACCTGGCGCTCGGCGTCGGCGGCGTGCCGCGCGGCCGGATCACCGAGATCTTCGGTCCTGAGTCGTCGGGCAAGACGACACTCTGCCAGCACATCCTGGCCGAGGCACAGGCTCGCGGCGGCGTGGTCGCCTTCATCGACGTCGAGCACGCGCTCGATCCCACGTACGCCCGGGCCTGCGGCGTCAATGTCGACGAGCTGCTCGTCAGCCAGCCGGACACGGGCGAACAGGCGCTCGAGATCACCGAGACGCTCATCCGCTCGGGTGGCGTGGACTGCGTCGTCGTCGACTCGGTGGCGGCGCTCGTGCCACGGGCCGAGATCGAAGGCGAGATGGGTGACTCGTTCGTGGGCATCCAGGCACGACTCATGAGCCAGGCGCTGCGCAAGCTGACCGGCGCCGTGAGTCGCTCGAACACGGCGCTCGTGTTCACCAACCAGCTGCGCGAGAAGATCGGCGTCATGTTCGGCAACCCGGAGACGACGCCCGGCGGCCGCGCGCTCAAGTTCTACGCCAGCGTGCGCCTCGACATCCGGCGTATCGAGACCATCAAGTCGGGCACCGACGCCATCGGCAGTCGCGCCAGGGTGAAGGTCGTCAAGAACAAGGTCGCGGCGCCGTTCCGTCTTGCGGAGTTCGACGTCATGTACGGCGAGGGCATCTCCAAGGAGGGTGGCCTGCTCGACGTCGGCGTGGCGACGGACGCGGTGACGAAGACCGGCGCCTGGTTCAACTACGGCGAGACGCGGCTCGGCCAGGGACGCGAGGCGTCCAAGGAGTTCCTCAAGCAGAACCCCGACATCGCCGCACGCATCGATACCGACATCCGCACGCGCGTGACCTCGATCACGCTGCCGGTCGAGGGCATCACCGAGGCCGAGTGACCGCCATCCTCCGTGTGACGCCGTGACGCGGCGCGCCACGGCGACGGAGCGTCGCGCTCGGGCCGAGGCGAGGCGCGCCGAACGGGCGACGGTCGAGGATCCCGAGGTCGTCCTCGAGGCGGCCGCGGCATTCCTGGCCGTGCGGCCCCGCTCGGTCGACGAGACGCGGCGACGACTGCGCCACCTGGGCTACCCGACGGCGCCCATCGAGGTCGTGCTCGATCGGTTGCTCGCCTACGGCTATCTCGACGATGCGGATTTCGCCCGGACGTGGGTCGAAAGCCGCGATCGGGCGCGGCCACGCGGGACGCACGCGCTTCGGCGGGAGCTGATGCTCAAAGGGGTCGATCGCGAGATCATCGACGCCGCGCTCGACGAGCGCGGCCGTGACGCCTCGCCGTCGGAGCCGGCTGCGGATGCGCTCGTCCCGCGGGATGCGGCCCATGCGGACGACGCCGCCGCCCAGCAGCTGCTGGCGCGCCGGGCGGGCGCGCTGGCCCGCGAATCGGACCCCCGCAAGCGGCGTCAGAAGGCCTATGCGCTGCTGGCTCGGAACGGCTTCGCGCCAGACGTCTGTGCCCGCTGGAGTGCCGCCCTGACCGCCCCGTCGGACGACGATCCGGTACTCGACGAGGACGTTTGACCTTCCCTAGCCGTGGGCGTAGGCTTCCGGGCAGTACCGCTCAGACGTCCTCCACGGGACAACGGTCGGGTCGCCCGGCCTGCGCGCCGAGGAGGGCGAGACTTCCGCCGACGCACCTGCCCAGGTGCGCCGCCGACGCCGTCGAGGGCGTCGCCCGAGATCGACAGACCTCCAGCGGGGAGCTGGACGGAGGGAGCCATGGAATCCGTGTATCTGGCGCTGGGCATCGTGATCGCCCTGGGCGCCGGACTCGTGCTCGGCTACGTGGTGCGCGGCTACTGGGGCAGCCAGGCCGTCAAACACGCCCAGGAGAAGGCCGCCCGCATCATCGCCGAGGCGCAGGCACGCCAGAAGGACCTCATCCTCGAGGGCAAGGAGGAGCAGGTCCGCCTTCAGCGCCAGGCCGAGGAGGATGCGCGCAACAAGCGCGCCGAGATCGGCACGCTCGAGAACCGACTCCTGCAGCGCGATGCCCAGCTTGATGAGCGTTCGGAGATGCTCGAAGCACGCGACCGCAAGCTGCTCGAGCGTGAGCGCGAGCTGGAGCTCAGCCGCGATGACCTGTCGCGGGCCAAGTTGGAGCAGGTCGCCGCCCTCGAGCGCGTCAGCGGCATGAGCCGCGACGAGGCCAAGGCGCAGCTGCTCGAAGCCGTCCGGGCCGATGCCGAGAACGACGCCGTGCGCGTCGCACGCGCCATCGAGCGCAAGGCACGCGAAGAGGCCGAGGACAAGGCGCGCGACGTCGTCGTGACCGCCATCCAACGGGTCATGGCCGACCACACGGCCGAGATGACGGTGACCGTCGTGCCGCTGCCCTCGGATGAGATGAAGGGCCGCATCATCGGCCGCGAGGGGCGCAACATCCGGGCCCTCGAGCAGGCGACAGGGGTCGACCTGATCATCGACGACACGCCCGAGTCGGTCGTCCTGAGCGGCTTCGACCCCGTCCGTCGCGAGGTCGCGCGGCTGGCGCTCACGAAGCTCATCCAGGACGGCAGGATCCATCCCGGACGCATCGAAGAGGTCGTCACCAAGGCGCGTGCCGAGGTCGACATCATCATCCGCCAGGCCGGCGAGTCGGCCGCCTACGAGGCGGGCGTGCCCGGTCTGCCGCCGGAGATCGTGAAGCTGCTCGGCCGCCTGAAGTACCGCACCTCGTACGGCCAGAACGTCCTCCAGCACGTCATCGAGACCAGTCGCCTGGCGGCCATCATCGCCGCCGAGACCGGAGCCGACATCCAGATCGCCAAGATGGGCGGCCTGTTGCACGACATCGGCAAAGCCGTCGACCACGAGATCGAGGGCCCGCATGCCGCCATCGGCGGCCAGATCGCCCAGCGCAACAACATGCCCATGAAGGTCA
Source organism: Candidatus Limnocylindrales bacterium (assembly GCA_036559965.1). GTDB lineage: Bacteria > Chloroflexota > Limnocylindria > Limnocylindrales > CSP1-4 > CSP1-4. The sequence continues at coordinate 7,522 of DATBSD010000096.1, read as the reverse complement.
TCAACGCCATCGCCGCCCATCACCAGGAGGTCGAGTACGCCTGCGTCGAGGCACCCATCGTCCAGATCGCGGATGCCATCAGCGCCAGCCGGCCCGGTGCCCGCGGCGAGTCCATGGATGCCTACGTCAAGCGACTCGAGGACCTCCAGGGCATCGCCAACAGCTTCGAGGGCGTCGAGAAGTCGTTCGCCGTCCAGGCTGGGCGCGAGGTGCGCATCCTCGTCCGTCCCGAGGAGATCGACGACCTCGCTTCGATGCGCCTTGCTCGCGACATCGTGCGCAAGATCGAGGAGTCGCTGACCTACCCGGGCCAGATCAAGGTGACCGTCATCCGCGAGACCCGCGCCGTCGAGTACGCCAAGTAACCCCGGCCGAGATGGGCGCCGACGATCCTCGCGACGCCCAGCCGGTGCTGGCGGCCGATCGGCTGCCGGCGGCCCCGGAACGGGCCGGCGCGGGCATCGTTCGCGTGCTCATGATCGGCGACCTCATCGGCAAGCCCGGGCGGCAGACTGCCGAGCGGCTGGTGCCCGACCTGCGCGAACAGCGCGGCATCGACTTCGTGACCGCCAACGGCGAGAACCTGGCCGGCGGCATGGGCCTCACCGCGGCGACCGCGCGCATGGTCCTCGAGGCGGGCGTGGACGTGATCACGAGCGGCAACCACATCTGGGACAAGCGCGAGATCTACCCCGAGCTGGAGCGGGAGCCGCGCATCCTGCGACCGCTCAACTACGGCGAGACGGGCGTCCCCGGCCGCGGCTGGGGCGTCTTCCATGCCGCCGACGGCTCCGAGGTCGCCGTCATCAACCTCCAGGGCCGCACGTACATGCAGCCCATCGAGAACCCGTTCACCGTCGCCGACACGCTCCTCGATGAGGGCGCCGACGAGCTGCCGCGCGTCCGTCTCGTCGACTTCCACTGCGAGCTGACGAGCGAGAAGAACGCGCTCGGCGTCCATCTCGACGGCCGGGTCAGCGCGGTCGTCGGCACCCACACGCACGTGCCCACGGCGGACGAGCGGATCCTGCGCCGGGGAACCGCCTATCAATCCGACGTTGGCATGACGGGACCCGTCTGGAGCGTCATCGGCTTCGACCCCGCGACCGTGCTGCCGCGCTTCCTGAACGCGCTGCCGACGCGCTTCGAGGTCGGCGACGGGCCGGTCGTCTTCAACGCGCTGCTCATCGACGTCGAGGCGGCCAGCGGCCGGGCAGTCGCGCTCGAGCGCATGGCGCGCCTCATCGAGGTCTGAGCCTGGACCTGCCGGGCGGGGGACCATCCGCCCCGCCGCCACCGAGCACCATCGACCTCCATACCCACTCGAGCCGCTCGGACGGCGTGCTGCCACCGCTCGAGCTGATCCGTCAGATGACGATCGCCGGACGGCGCCTCGTGGCGCTCACGGACCACGACACGCTCGTGGGAGTGCGTGAGATTCGGGCGATCGCCGACGCGGCGACGGGCAGCGACGCCGTGGCTCTCCAGCTCGTCGCCGGGGTCGAGATCAACAGCGTGACCGACGACCCGACGCTCTGGGAGGGTGAGCTGCACATCCTTGGTTTCGGCATGGACGAGGGCGACGCGGCGTTCGAAGCCGCGCTGGAGCGCCAGCGGGCCGGTCGCACGACGCGGATCAGCGCGATGCTCGAGCGGCTCCGGCGCCTGGGCATCCCCGTCGACGCCGAGTTCGCCCAGGTCGTCGCGGGGGCCGACCCGTCGAGCATCGGTCGCCCGCATGTCGCTCGGGCCATGGTCGTCGCCGGCCACGCTGCGAGCGTGGACGATGCGTTCCGCGATGTCCTTGCCCGCGGCCAGCCGGGCTACGTGCCCCGCCAGGGGCTCGGACCGCGCGAGGCCATCGACGCCATCCGGGCTGCCGGCGGCCTGCCGGTCCTGGCGCACTTTCGCGAGACGCTCAAGCGGCCGTTCCTCATCGACAAGCTTGTTCGTTGGGGCCTCGGCGGCCTCGAGGTCCACTACGGCGGGCACGGACGACCGTTCTCGCCGGAGCTCGTGGCCGCTATCGAGCGTTTCGCCGCCGAGCGCGGTCTCGTGGCCACGGGGGGCAGCGACTACCATGGCGATGAGATGGCCTACCCCGAAGCGACTGCCGCGCTGCGCGTGCCCGACGCGGTGGGGCCGCCCTTCCTGGCCGCCCTTGCCGCCGCCCGAGCCGGCCGATGACGACGCGCCCGCTGCCGATGCTCGAGCTCGACCTCCTGCCCGGCGTCGCCGCCGCTCGCTCGCTCGTCCCGGCGGCGCCGACCTTGGCGGAGTTCGCGACCGAGGACCTCGTCCTGCCCCGTTTCCACGTCTGGACGCTCGGCTGCCAGATGAACCGGAGCGACTCCGAGGAGATGGTCGGCGCCCTCCTTGCGGCCGGCTGTGCGGAGGCGCCAGCGCTCGAGGCTGCCGATCTCGTGGTCATCAACACGTGCGCCATCCGCGAGGCGGCGGAGCAGAAGGTCATCGGTCGGATGGGCGCCCTCGCCCGGCTGAAGTCGGCCAACCCCGCCCTGCGGGTCGTTCTCACCGGCTGCGCCGTGCGAGCCGACAACGTCGCCACGCTGCCGCGCCGTTTCCCGGCCGTCGACCTCTTCCTGCGGCCCGACGAGGAACCCGAGCTCGTCGAACGCCTGGGACTGGCATCGGGTACGGCGCCGGGCGCCCTGGGGGCCGGGCGGTCGGTGCCGGTGGCGACGACGGCCGTCTACCAACGCGTCGGCGTCTCGGTCGCTGCGACCGCGGACCACTTGCCGGCCACCCGCGCCGCCGCGGTGGGGGAGGGCCGGGTCGCCCGCGAGAGCGCGAGCCAGGCGTGGGTGCCGATCATCTACGGCTGCGACAAGACGTGCACCTACTGCATCGTGCCGTTCAGCCGCGGCCCCGAGCGGAGCCGGCCGTTCGACGACGTCGTGGCAGAGGCGCGCTCCCTGGCGGCGCAGGGTGTTCGCGAGGTCACGCTGCTCGGCCAGAATGTCAACTCCTACGGGCACGATCTCGCCCCGGAGCCTCGCTTCGCCGGTGTCCGCGGCGAGCGGCAGCTGGGCCGCCGGCTGGACCTCGACGGGCGGCCGGACATCGCGGCGCTGTTGCGCGCCATCGACGGACTGCGCACCGCCGACGGGCAGCCCGCCATCCCACGCCTGCGCTTCATCACGTCGCATCCCTGGGACCTGACCGACAGGCTCATCGCAGCCATGGCCGAGTGCGCGTCGGTCTGCGAGCACCTCCACCTGCCCGTCCAGTCGGGCGACGACGCGGTCCTGCGCCGGATGGGCCGGCAGTACACGGTCGAGGCCTATCTCGGGCTCGTCGAGCGTCTCCGGTCGGCCATCCCCGGCATCAGCCTGACCACGGACGTCATCGTCGGCTTCTGCGGTGAGACCGAGGCCCAGTTCGAGGCCACGCTCGAGCTCGTCCGCCACGTCGGCTACGACCAGGTCTTCGCGGCCGCCTTCTCGCCTCGCCCGGGCACGCCCGCGGCGCGCTTGCCGAACGACGTCCCGGCGGCCGACAAACGCCGGCGACTGAACACGCTCCTGGCTGCTCAGGAAGCCATCGGTCACGAGCGCAATCAGGCCTGGCTGGGCCGAACGACCGAGGTGCTCGTCGAGCGGATCCAGCCTCGGCGCGCCCATGACCACGAAGTGGCGCCGGCGGGTGTCCCGAGCGGAGCGTCGGAAGATGTCCAGCTGAGCGGCCGCAATCGCGAGCATCGCCTCGTCCATCTCACCGGCCGGCCGGAGCTCGTCGGGCGACTGGTTCCGGTCGTCGTCGAGCGCGCCAGCCCGTACGCGCTGGCCGGCCGCCTGGACGGGTGAGCGGCCCGGACACGTCGCCGGCCGCAGGCCCGTCTGCGGACCGACCGTCCGTCGCGTCCCCGACGCCGGTGTTCCCGCCGCTGCTCGTCATCGCCGGCGGCACTGCGAGCGGCAAGTCCCAGCTCTCCCTCGAGCTCGCGGCGCGGCTCGGCGAGGCGGAGATCGTGAGCGCCGACTCGCGCCAGGTCTTTCGCGAGATGGACATCGGCACGGCCAAGGTCCCACTCGCCGAGCGAGCCGGCGTCCAGCACCACGGCCTCGATCTCGTCGACGCCGACCAGACGTTCACGGCGGCCGATTTCCAGCGCCACGCCTACGCCGTGCTGCCGGGCGTCGCGGCGCGCGGGCATTGGGCCATCCTCGTCGGTGGCACGGGTCTCTACCTGCGCAGCGTCGCGCGGGGCATGCCCTTCGACGCCGACGCCACCGACGCTGCCGTGCGGGCCGACCTCGACGATCGCCTGGCGACCGATGGCCTGGCGCCCCTGGTGGCCGAGCTGGAGGCGACCGCGCCCAGGCTGGCGGCGAGCACGCATCTCGCCAACCCGCGACGGGTCGTCCGGGCCCTCGAGCGCGCCCGGCTCGTCGGCGACGTCCTGCCCGAGCCGCCGCGCGGCTATCCGGCTCCAACCACGTGGCTCGGCGTGCGCCTGCCACGCGACGAACAGGACAGTCGCATCGCCCGCCGGGCGGCCGAGCAGTTCGCGGCCGGACTCGTCGACGAGGCCGTCGGCCTGCGCGCACGCTACGGCGTGCATCCGAGGGCGTTCAGCGCCTTCGGCTACTTCGAGGCGCTGGCAGTCGCCGATGGCGAGATCGACGTCGAAACGGCCGTCGCGCGGGATGTCGGGCGCACCCGCGCCTACGCCCGGCGCCAGGCGACATGGTTCCGCTCAGAGCCGGGCGTCGGCTGGCTCGACGCCGGTGATCCGACCACCGCCGCGCTCGACGCCACGCGGCGGCTTCTGGGCGCCTGAGCCGGGCGCACGTGCCCGGCGAGCATCATGCGCGGCTATGCTGCGTGTGATGCCACCGACCGAGCTCATCGAGCTTGCCCCGCCACAGGAACGCGCCTTTCTCGTCGCCGTCGACACGGGCGACGATCCGGGCTGGACGGCAGAGGCCTCGCTCGAGGAGCTGGGCGCCCTGGCCGACACGGCCGGCGCCGAGGTCGTGGGCGCCGAGTGGCAACATCGCCGGCACATCGATCCCAACTGGTACCTCGGCAAGGGCAAGGCCGAGGAGCTGCTGGAGGCGAAGTCGGAGACCGGCTTCACCCTCCTTGTCGCCGACGACGAACTGTCACCGAACCAGCAGAAGGCGCTCGAGAGCCTGCTCAAGGTCAAGGTGCTCGACCGTAGCGGGCTGATCCTCGACATCTTCGCCCAGCATGCCCAGACGCACGAAGGCCGCCTCCAGGTCGAGCTCGCCCAGCTCGAGTACCAGCTGCCGCGCCTCACGCGGCTCTGGACCCACCTCTCGCGGACCGGCGGCGGCATCGGCACTCGCGGGCCGGGCGAGACGCAGCTCGAGACCGACCGGCGGATCATCCGCGACAAGATCAAGAAGCTGAAGCAGCGCGTCGAGGGCGTCCGCCGGCAGCGCGAGACGACCGCGCGATCGCGCGACCGGCGCCTCGTACCGACCGTGGCCATCGTCGGCTACACGAACGCCGGAAAGTCGACGATGCTCAACGCGCTCGTCGGCGCCGAAGCCGCCCGGGCAGCCGACCAGCTCTTCGCGACGCTCGACCCGACCAGCCGGGCGGTCAAGCTGGGCGACGGCCAGAGCGCCATCGTGACCGACACGGTGGGCTTCATCCACAAGCTCCCGCACCAGCTCGTGGATGCCTTCCGGGCCACGCTCGAGGAGGTCAACCGGGCCGACGTGCTGCTCGAGGTGACGGACCTCGCCGACCCGCACCTGCCGGAGCACCGGGTGACGGTCCAGGAGGTGCTCGACGAGCTGGGAGCGGGCGACAAGCCGCGCCTCGTCGCCTACAACAAGGCCGACCTCGTCGACCCGGCGGCGACCGATGGCGATCGGCCGGCACCGGCCGTGGGGGAGGGGGTCCCAGTCTCGGCCCTCACGGGGTACGGGCTGGACACGCTGCGGACCCGTCTCTCGACGCTCTTGGCCGATCTCTGGGAGGAGGTCGACGTCGCCGTGCCGTACGCCGAAGGCGAGCTGCTGGCGCGCGTGCGCGAGCGTGGCACGGTCGAGGTCAGCTACCGCGAACGCGACGTCCGCGTCCAGGGCCGCGTGGCGCCCTCGCTGGCGGCTGCGCTGCGGCTGGCCGGCGAGCGCTGGCGAACGGCCGAAGTCGAACCCGCATGACCGCGGCACGATCCGCCGGGCAGCGCTTCAGCGCCGAGGACATCCGTGCGGCGACCTCCGACATCGCCGCGGCCTTCCGCGACGCGCCGCAGTACGTCCACGAAGGCCTATCGAAGCGGCTCGGGATGCCAGTGGTTGTCAAGGTCGAGACGCTCAACCCCATCCGGGCCTTCAAGGGCCGCGGCACCTGGCTGGCCGTCAATGGCCTGGCGGGGGAGGGGCGACTTCGAGCGGACCACGGGGCTATCGTCGCGTCATCCGGGAACTTCGGGCAGGGTGTCGCGTACGCCTGCCGTGCGCTGGGCCTGCCCGCGACCGTCTATGTCTCCGAGCCCACGCCGGCCACCAAGGTCGCCCGCATGCGCGGGCTCGGGGCACGCGTGGTCGTCGTCGGTCGCGACTTCGACGAAGCGCGCGAAGCCTGTGAGGCGGAAGCTGCCGCCGGCGGTGGCCTCCTGATCATCGACGGTCAGGAGCCTCGCGTGGCCGTCGGCAACGGGACGATGGCCGTCGAGGTGACCGACGGTGTGGCCGCCGGGGCGCTGCCGCCCATCGGCGCCGCATACGTGCCGCTTGGCAATGGCGCCCTGCTGGCCGGCATCGGGACCTGGCTGCGAGCGGCATCACCGGCCACCCGAGTGGTGGGCGTCGTCGCCGCCGGGGCACCGTGCATGGCCATCTCGTGGCGAGAGGGGAGGCCGATCGAGACGACCGAGGCGGCGACCTACGCCGAGGGCATCGCCTGCCGTGTCCCCGTGCCCGAGGCGCTCGACGACCTCCGCGGTGTCGTGGACGACGTGCTCGAGGTCTCCGAGGACGACTTGCACCGGTGTCAGGACGAGCTTCGTGGGGAGCTCGGCATCACGGTCGAGGGCGCCGCCGCGTCCTCATGGGCGGGCGCGCTCGCGTCGCCGCCGGCGGGTGGCGCCGCGCTGCTCATCATCACGGGCAGCAACGTGCCGCCCACGACCACCTGATCGCTCGCGGTCACTGGACGGGCCGAGCGGCTCGACCCGACGGGAGGCGTTGATGGACATCTTCGGCATCATCGCGCTCGTGTCGATCCTGACGATCGCGTTCGGCGTGCTCTGGGCCGCCCACGAGGTCCGGCTGACACGCCTGCAGCGGCGCCACGAGCTGCAGGTCGCGGCGCTTCGCCCGTTTGCCGAGCCCACGCTCCAGGCGGCGATGCTGGCGATCCTCAGCCTGCCCGACGGTCTCGATCGCGCCGGCGTCGAGTCGCGCGTCGGTCATGAAGGCACACACGTTCACGCCTGGCTGGGGACGATCGAGACCTGGGGTCTCATGGTCCACCGTCGCGAGCTGCCGTTGAACCTCGTGGGCGAGCTGGCGGGCGC
>DATBSD010000095.1:0-6059 GCA_036559965.1 Candidatus Limnocylindrales bacterium | reverse complement strand
GAAGAGCCGATCCGCCGAGCCGCGGGCGAGCGAGGCGAATGCCTCCTCGTCCCCGGACCGAGCCGCCAGGACGAGCGACCGATCCACGCCGTTCTCCGCGTTCGTGCGTCCCGTCTGGACGCTTCGACCATCATGAGTGGCGCAGCTGGCGAAAGGTTCGAGAATCGTCGTCCGGACGGATCCGGGCGCTCGGCGCCGCCTACACTGCGAACATGTCAGACGACCAGCGGGCGATCGACGTCGACGCGCTCGTCGCCAGGATGCTGGCAGCCGAGTCGCGACTGGCCGACCATGCCGCCGCCGAACGACCGGGGCTGACCGGCGCCGATGCCGCGACCGGAGAGCGCTGGGAGGCAGGGCAGGTGTGGGGCCACCTGGCCGAGTTCCCGACCTACTGGGTCGGCCAGGTGCGGGCGTTGCTCGCCGCTCGCCATGCTGGTGAGCCAGAGCCGATCCCCTTCGGCCGCACCCGCACGGATCCCGCACGGTTGGCGGCCATCGAGCGAGGCCTGCGAAACGATCCGCTGACCCTGCTGGCCGATGTCGCGGCGGGCATCGCCGCCGCGAGCAGCCTCTGCCGTGGTCTCGCGGACGACGAGTGGCGGACGTGCGGGCTGCACGGCACGCTCGGCGCGATGACGGTGGCAAGCATCGTCGAGCGCTTCGTCGTCGCCCACCTCGAGGAACACGCGACCCAACTCGACGAGCTGACGCCAGACGACTCCTGGCCACCGCCCGCTGCCTGACCGGCTGGTGACCGACGTGTCAGCGCCGAACCGGCTTGACGGCCCCGCACGAACGCTCGATACCGCATTACGCGAGCTCGAAGGCCGCGACGCGTTCTCGGGCGTCGTCCGCGTCACCGTCGGTGGGGAGGAACACTTCGGGCGGGCCTACGGCCCGGCGAGCAGGGCCTGGCACATCCCGAACACGCTCGAGACACGCTTCGACACCGCCTCGATCACGAAGCTGTTCACGGCCGTGGTCACGCTCCAGCAGATCGACGCCGGCAGCTTCGACCTCGAGACGAGCGCCATCGACTACCTCGGTCTCCAAGGCACCGCCATCTCGCCTGCGGTGACCGTCCGCCAGCTGCTCAGTCACTCGTCGGGTATCGGTGACGACGCCGACGAGGAGGCCGGTGAGCGCTACGAGGACGTCTTCGTCGCTCGTCCCAACTACTCCGTGACGGAGACGGCCGACTTCCTGCCCCAGTTCGTCCATCGGGCGCCGAACTTCGCTCCGGGGACGGGCGTGCGCTATAACAACTGCGCCTACGTCCTGCTCGGCCTGATGGTCGAACAGGCGACCGGGCGCACGTATCGCGAGATCGTCCGCGAGCGCGTCTTCGAACCGGCGGGCATGCGCGACGCCGACTTCCTGCGCATGGATCGCGTCAACGAGCGCCTCGCCGAAGGCGCGGACCCGATCCGTGACGATGCCGGCACGCTGGTCGGCTGGAAGCGCAACATCTACTCATATCCGCCGATCGGATCACCGGACGGAGGCGCGCACGTCACCGCGGCCGACCTCGACGCCTTCGTTCGGGCGGTCACGGCGGGTGGGTTGCTGTCGGAGACGATGACGGCGGCGTTCGTGACACCCCAGGTGCCCTACCGCGTCCACGGCGGCTGGACGGAGCACTGGGGCTTCGGCCCGTCGTTCCGCGTCGACGACAGCGACACCGTCGTGTATCTCCAGAAGGGAGGCAGCAACGCGGGGGTCGGTGGCATCGTCCGGCACTATCCGGCGCGCGACCTGACGTTGGTGATGCTCTCGAACATCGAGGACGCCGTCGACGAACCCATCGACGACATCGAGACGCTCATCGCCTCCGGCGCCTTCGACTGACGCGACCGCCCCAGCGTCGGCGTCGGACCGTCGGCGTCGGACTATCGTAGGCAGGTGCCGATCTTCGAGCTGCCCGACCTGCCGAGCGACCTCATCGGCGTCGCCCTCCGGACGATCGTCATCTACCTCTTCCTGGTCCTCGCGCTGCGGCTGGCTGGCAAGCGCGAGATGGGCCAGCTGTCGGTCCTCGACCTCGTGCTCGTCCTCGTCATCGCCAACTCCGTCCAGAACGCCATGGTCGGGCAGAACGTGTCCGTTTGGGGCGGCATCATGGCCGTCATCGCGCTCATCCTCACCGATCGCGCCCTCATCATGCTGCGCAGTCGCAGTTCGACGTTCGAACGCTGGTTCGAGGGCGAGCCGACGATGCTCGTGCGCGACGGCCGCGTGCTCGACGATGCCATGCGGCGCGAGGGCGTCGATCGCCACGAGCTCGAACAGGCCCTGCGCGAGCACGGCTACATCGAGCTATCGGACATCCGTTTGGCCGTGCTCGAGGTCGATGGCACGATCAGTGTCATCGGTGCGACCGGCGAAGAGAGCACGACGGCGCCGATCGGCCGCCGGAATCGGCGCAAGTCAGCCATATGAGTCGCGAACTACCTTCGAAGGTCCTCGTCCGCCTGCGCTCGAGTGGGCTGGACCGTCAGCTCCACGACCGACATGGCGGCTCGCTTGCCCTTGAGTTCCAGTTCGAGGCGCGGCAGCGCAACGTCAAGACCCGCCGAGTCGGCGGCCTCCGATGAGACGAGCACGCTCCCGGCGTCGGCTGCGGCTGCCAGACGGGCGGTGGTGTTGACGGTGTCCCCGAGGGCCGTGAACTCGATGTGCGTATCGTCGCCGATCGCGCCCACCCAGGCGGCTCCGGTGTGGACGCCGGCGCCGACAGGCACCCATGGTCCTCGGCTCGACGCGTGACCCGTCCCACGTAGGAGGGCAAGACCCGCGTCGACCGCTCGTGCGGCGTGCCGTTCTCCGCTCAGGAGCGGGAAGAACATCGCCACGAGCTCATCACCGACGAACTTGTCGACGCCACCGTCATGCGCGAAGACGACGCTCGTCGCGGTCGTGTAGAAGCGATCGAGCAGCGACTTGAAGCCGCCTGCGGACATCGACTCGCCGAGCGCGGTCGAGCCCCTGATGTCGGCGAACAGGAAGCTGGCTTCGATCTCAGCGCCGCCCCGGTGCTGGGCCATGAACGTGAAGCAGGAGCTGCACATCTGCGGGCTCAGCTCCGAGCCTCGCTTGCCGACCATGCGCATGAGGGGCGACCCGATGCCCGCGAATGGGGCGGCGCACATCATGCAACGGGGGTCGCTCGGCAGATGTTTGTAGATCCGCCGCAGTCGCCGCTCCCTGCCATGTCCCCGAGTCAGGAAGTCTCGCCAGAACGCCTCGTTCGTCGACTCGCTCGGACCATCGGCCATCGTGCCGCGTAGGCTACCTCGGCACGCCACGCCGCCGGTGTGACGACGCACATCGGTCGACCGTGGGAACGGTCGGCTAGTCCGACTTCGCTGTCTCTTCCTCGAGCTGGCGCCCGAGCTCTTCCGTTCGTCGGTAGGCGGCCCAGACCGCGTCCGAGAGGACGGTCCGCAGTCGGCCCGACTCCAGCTCGTGCAGGGCCGCGGCGCTCGTCCCGCCAGGCGACGTGACCATGTTGCGCAACTCGGCCGGATGCATGCCGCTCGACTTCGCGAAGAGCGTGCTGCCCTCGAGCGTCTCGATGACGAGGTCGTGGGCGATGTGGCGTGCGAAGCCCATGTGCACAGCGGCGTCGATGAGCGCCTCCATGACCAGGAAGACGTAGGTCGGGCCGGTCCCGCTGACCGCCGTCGACATGCTCACGAACTTCTCGTCGTCGACCTGCAGCTCGGCCCCCAGGGACCGCAGCAGGGCGCTCGCCTGCGCGCGCTGCTCGGCGGTCACCTCGGGTGTCGCGTACCAGACGGTCATGCCTTTGCCCAGCCGGGCCGGTGTGTTGGGCATGCTGCGCACGATCTGACGGTGGCGCAGGACGTTGCCGAGCGCGGTCGTCGTGGCGCCCGCCAGGATGCTGATGACGAGCTGGCCGTCGCTCAGGCTGGGCGCCAGCTCGCGTCCGACACGCGGCAGCATCTGGGGCTTGATGCCCAGGACGATGACGTCCGCACCGACGACGGCCGCCTCGTTCGTGTCGGTCACCCGGATGCCGTAGTCGCGCTCCAGGGCCTCGCGGCGGTCGGCGCGTGGGTGGCTGGCCACGATCCGCTCGGGCGGCACCTGGCCGCCGCGAAGCAGGCCAGCGATCATGGCCTCGGCCATGACACCGGAGCCGACGGTCGCGATGGTCCGGTCGGTCAGCGACATAGGCTCGGGAGTATAGCCACGACCAAGGAGCGATCTAGCCCGCCGACGACGGCCGTCCCTGGAGCACCTGGGATGCGGCCCGTCCTTGTCCGAGCACGAAGAAGCGCGGGGTGGCCGTGACGTCGACGTCGACGAATCCGGCTCTCGTCAGCGCTGTGGCGAGCTCCTCGGGTGCGTGATAGGCCTTCGGGATCCGGAATTCGTGGCCATCGATGATGCGAGTCGACGTCTCCGTCGCCGCGTCCCACGCGTTGCCAGCCGCTCCCGATGCCGGATCATGGCGCGAGTCGATGAATGCGAACGTGCCACCGGGTTTGAGCCAAGCAGCGCACAGCGTCAGGAACTCGGCCAGTCTCGCCCGAGGCACATGGCTCAGCCAGAACCCGCAGAAGAGCGCGTCGACCTGGCGATCCGGCTCGGCCCAGGCGTCGCGCTGATGCAGGTGCGCTCGGAGGCCGTGCGCGAGCAGGCGCTGGCGCGCCAGATCGAGCGTCTCGGGCACCGCGTCGTAGCACCATAGCTCGCCCTTGCCGGCCAGCAGCGGCGACCACCAGCCGGTGCCGGCGGCCAACTCGACGATCTCACCCGTCAGCGGCAGCCCGTCGAGCCAGAGCGTGGCCACGTCGAGGTCCATCGTCCAGGCCAGGTCGTCGATCGGCCCGTGGGCGTACGGACCCTGCCGGAGATACCAGTCGTCATAGGTCGCGGCTCGGGCGCGGTAGTACCCACGCATCGCCTCGTCGTCGTCGAGCGACGTGGCGGCCGGCACGTCGCCGCTCGATCCAGTGCCCGAGGCCTGCGCAGCCGGCCGCGACGCCGCGGCGCGGTCGGCGAGACCGGCCCGCAGGCGCATCCGTCGGAATCCATCGTCACCGGCAGCACCGACGCAATCGGGACACAGCTGCGCCCAGCCCTCGAGATCGTCGGGGCCGCGTGTCGTCCACGACCGCCCGCACCAGAGGCAGCTGAAGCTGGCCATGAACGGCATCAGCGAACCGCCATCGAGGTACCCGCGTTAGACCGCGAGCGGGATCCAGCTCTGCGGCGGTGCCTCGTCCAGGAACCCATCGGGATCCATGACCTCGGCCAGCAGGCCGACGCCGTCGATGACGCGAGGGCCGGGCCGGCTGAAGTAGGCCGAGCCGTCGAGCGCGTGGACCTCGCCGTCACGTACGGCTCGGAGCGTCGGGAACCAGTCCGGCTTGGGCACGCGTGCCCACTCCGCATGCGTCGCCGGTGCATCGAGGCCGCAGGGCATGAGCAGGAGCTGCTCGGGGTCGACCTCCCGAACGGCCGCCCAGGTCGTTTCGACCGATGCCTCGCCATCGTGGCCCAGGAGCTCCCACCCGCCTGCCCGACGGACCTGCTCGGGCACCCAATGCCCGGCGGCGAAGGGCGGATCGAGCCACTCGAGGCAGACGACGCGACGCGGCGCGATGCCGGCCAATCGTCGTTCGAGGACGCGGTTCTCGATGGCGCCTAGACGCTCGCGCAGGATCTCGATCAGGCCGACCGCCTCGTCCTCGGCATCGGCCATGGCGCCGACCGTCGAGATCGTGTTGAGTACGCCTTCGATCGAATGCGGCTCCAAGCTCACGACGCTGATGTCGGCGTCGATGCGGCGGACGGCCTCGTTGACCTGGCGGTAGCTGACGGCGCAGACGTCGCACAGCTCCTGGGTCAGGATGAGGTCCGGTCGCGCGGCCGCCAGGGCGTCCTCGTCGAGGCGGTAGATGGCCGAGCCACCGTGCAGCTGGCCACGCACCCGATCGTGGATGCGTCGACTCGAGGCGCCCTGCTCCGCATCCACGTCGGCCGTGAGGACCGGGATCGACGCCGTCTCTGGCGGGTAGTCGCAT
>DATBSD010000094.1:0-12736 GCA_036559965.1 Candidatus Limnocylindrales bacterium | reverse complement strand
GAGAGCGTCCGATAGCGATCGTTGGCCCGGGCAGCCAGGCCGACCTGCTCGAGGACCATGCCCGGCGAGAGGGGGTCGACGTAGAAGTCGGCGAACAGGCGGACCGCTTCGAGGACCCGGATCTGGTTGTAGAGGTCGGCGCGCTGGAGCATCAAGCCGACGCGCGATCGCAGCGCCGACCGCTCCGTCCAGGGATCGAGGCCCAGGACGCGCACCTCACCCTCGTCGGCGTGGCGGTAGCCCTCGAGGATCTCGAGCATCGTCGTCTTGCCGGCGCCGTTCGGCCCGAGGATGGCGATGACGCTCGTCTGGCGGACCGTCAGGTCGATGCGCTCGACGACGGCCCGCCCGTCGTAGCGCTTGACGAGGCCGGTGACCTCGACGGCCGGCGAAGCAGCGGCCGACGCGGCCGCGCCGTCGCTCATGGGCTGGCTGCAGGGGTGGGCGGCGGCAGGATGGCCGCGATGCGCTCGTCGATGCTGCCCGACGGTGGCGGACCGTAGGCGATGGAGCGGACGATGCCCTGGCCGTCGACGAAGAACGAGAGCGGTGGGGCGTTCACGGTGTAGGCACTGGCCACGGCGCTGGCCGGATCGACGAGCGCCGGCCAATGAGCGCCCGCGCGGCCCATGTAGTCGCGCGCGGCGTCGGGGTCGTCGTCGTAGACGACGCCGAGCACCTCCAGGCCGGCGTCGGCGTATCGGTCCCGGGCGGCCGCGAGGAGTGGGAACTCATCACGGCAGGGGATGCACCACGACGCCCAGAAGTTGACGATGACCGGGCGGCCGCGATAGTCGGCCAGGCGCACGACCCGCCCGTCGAGGTCGAGCAGCGCGAAGTCGGGCGCCGGCGCGTCGAGCAGTGGGTGGCCGCCGATGACCGTCGGTCCCGACGGTCGCGCGGCGAGTGCGACGATGACGACGAGGGCCACGATCGCAGTCAGGGCGACGAGCGCGAGGATGGGGCGGCGCGCGGCCGGAGGCTGGGACGTGGCGCCCTACTGTGCGGTCAGCGTGCCGGTCATCGTCTGCGGGTGGATGTCGCAGACGTAGCTGTACGTGCCGGCTTCCAGCGCCGGGACCTCGAACTCGGCGGCGTCGACACCGGTGATGATCGGGCCCTTGAAGAGCTCCGACTGGGCGGCGTCGTAGACCGACCAGTTGTGCTGCACGCCGGTGTCGGGGTTCTGGAAGTCGATGACCAGCGGCACCCCGGCGGGCACGCGCATGCTCGTCGCCGCGAAGCCCAGGACGCTCTCGGCGATGACCGTCTGCTGCGGGCTCAGGCTGGCTGCCGGCGACGCGCTCGGTGCCGGGTTGGCCCACGACACGAAAGCGGGCACGGTGGCGATGACGATGGCCACCACGCCGATGGTCGCGTAGATGCCGAGCAGGGTGTTGGGCAGGCGCGAGACCGGGTCGACCTGACTGCCATCGAGCGGGTGACCGGACTCCACCGCGCGGTACTCCCGCCCGGCATCGACGTACCAGCCGCCGGCAGCGACACACGCCATCAGCACCCCGGCGACGATGAAGACGGGATTGAAGACGAGACCGAAGAAGACGACGCCGAGGCCGAGCGGCGCCAGGATGGGCCACGGGCTGGGTCCCGGCAGATGCATCCCCGCCGGCAGCACCTCGCGACGCGGCGGCTCGGACCAGGCGGTAGCCGGGCCGGCGGCGTGCCCGGTGGGGTCGTCGACGCGACGCCACTCACGGCCGGCATCGAGGTACCAGCCGACGACGCCGACGGCCACGATCGCCAGGCCGATGAACATGAGCGGCAGATTGAGCAGATCGGGCACGGGCGGCGTCGGTGGTGGCGGGACGTCACCGATGACCGGGCCGCTCAGGCGGGCCGGATGGAAGACGAAGCCGGCGAATACGAACGCCAGGCCGAGCGGGATGATGAAGACCCATTTCGAGGGCCCCGGCATGTGCACATCGGCCGGCGGCTGACCCTCGCGACGGACGGCGAGCATGCGCGATCCGCTGACGCGCTGATTGCGCACCCAGGCCACGACCAGGAGGGCGATGACCAGCCCGACGAGGCCCAGCAGCAGCGCCGGGATCCAACTCAGGACATCGTTCCAGTCGGGCAGGATGATCTGCGACAGCAGGTCGAGCAGGGCTGCCCAGAGGGTCGCGATGCCCTCGACGATCCCGTCCATCAGTCGGTCATGCGGGTGGCGCTAGAGGTCGCGAGACCCACGCAGCACCAGCAGGAAGGCGAACGTCATCGCGACGCCGGTCAGCACGAGCATCGTGGCGCCGGCCGGGTCGAAGCCCTGGCCGTTGCTCCACAGCTCGCCCCCGAAGTAGTAGATGGCGCCGGTCACGATGAAGATGCCGCCGATGATGAACGCGGCGTAGCCCTTGCTCAAGAGACGCTGCATGGCCGGCTCCTATTCGACGACGGCGCTGACGGGGCCGAGGATGTAGAAGGTCGCGAAGAGCAGCACCCACACGACGTCGACGAAGTGCCAGTAGTAGCTGACGGCTTCGACGGCCGTGTGATGGCGGGCCGAGAACTGGCCCGTCGCGCCACGCCCCAGGATGACGCTGATGCCGATGACGCCGCCCAGCACATGGGCGAAGTGGAAGCCGGTCATGGTGAAGTAAAGCGAGCCGAAGACGCTGCCCGACAGCGTCACGCCCTCGCTCGCGAGGATGAACCAGTCGGTCGCCTCGAAGACCAGGAAGGTGAGGCCCATGAGCACGGTCAGGGCGAGCGCCCGGTTCATGCCCGTCCGGTCGCCCTTCCGGATGCGGATGACGCCCCATTCGATGACGAACGAGCTGGCGATGAGGATGACGGTCGCCGCGATGATGATCGGCGTGACCCCGAAGTGCGCGCCCTCGGGGATGGCCGGCCAGTTGGGCATGTTCCTGGAGCGGATGTCGAAGTAGGCCGCGAACAGCCCCGAGAAGAACATGATCTCGCTGGCGATGAAGAGCAGCATCCCGAGCAATGCGGTGTTCTCGCTCGGCTTGCTGCCGTAGACGTGGCCGCCCTTCATGACTTCGGCGTCGTGGCCGGGCTCACCGTGCTGCGCGGTCGGGACGAGATCGGCGCTGGCGGTCATGCCTGGCCTCCGTCACCGGCCGTGATCGCCGGCGCGTGGCCGGCCGCGGCGCGGTGCTTGAGGTCGAAGAGCGGTCGCTCGGAGCGGATCTCGGGCAGCTGGTCGAAGTTGTAGGACGGTGGTGGGCTCGTGGTCGCCCACTCGAGCGTGTTCGCGTCCCAGGGGTCGTCGCCGGCGGTCTTTGGCCCACGCAGCGAGGCGAAGATGTTCCACATCATGAGCGCCACGCCGAGACCCAGGCCGAACGAGCCGGCCGTGGCCAGGATGTTGAGGTCCTGCCAGCCGGCATTGGGAGCGTAGTCCTGGATGCGCCGCGGCATGCCGCTCAGGCCGAGCAGGTGCATGGGGAAGAACGTCATCTGCGTGGCCACGAGCACGATCCAGAACTGGACCTTGCCGATGCGCTCGTCGAGGAAGCGGCCGGTCATCTTGGGGAACCAGTAGTAGGTCGCGGCCATGATGGCCATGGCCGAGCCGCCGAAGAGCACGTAGTGCAGGTGGCTGACGATCCAGTAGGTGTCCTGGAGCGCGAAGTCGATGGGCGTCGAGGCGCTGAAAGCGCCGTCGAGGCCGCCGATGAGGAAGCTCACCAGGAAGCCGACCGCGAACAGCATGGCCGTGCTGAACGTGATCTTGCCCCGCCACATGGTCGCGATCCAGTTGAACATCTTGACGCCCGTCGGCACGGCGATGAGGAACGTCGTGATCGAGAAGAAGGGCAGGAAGACGGCGCCGGTCGTGAACATGTGGTGGGCCCAGACGCCGAAGCCCAGGACGCCGATGGAGACGGTCGCGATGACGAAGGCGCGGTAGCCGAAGAGCGGCTTGCGCGCGAAGACCGGGATGACCTCGCTGATGACCCCGAAGGCGGGCAGGATGAGGATGTAGACCTCGGGGTGGCCGAAGAACCAGAACACGTGCTGCCAGAGCACGGTGTCGCCGCCGGCCGCCGGATTGAAGAACGAGCCGCCGTAGTTGCGGTCGATGAACAGCATCAGCATGCCCGCGGCGAGGACCGGCACCGCGAACAGCAGCAGCACGTTGGTCACGAGCACGGTCCACGTGAAGATCGGCAGCCGGAGCATGGTCATGCCCGGCGCCCGCAGTCGGAAGGTCGTGGCCAGGAAGTTGATGGCGCCCATGATCGAGCTCACGCCGTTGAGCAGGAGCGCCGAGATCCAGAGGTCCTGGCCGTTCGTCGTCGAGTAGGCCGCCTCGGAGAGCGGCGTGTACGACGTCCAGCCGCCGTTCGCCGCGCCGCCCAGCAGGAAGCTGCTGAAGAGGAGCACGCCGGAGAACGGGATGATCCAGAACGACAGCGCGTTGATGCGCGGGAAGGCCATGTCAGCGGCGCCGATCTGGAGCGGCACGACGTAGTTCGCGAAGCCCGCCAGCATGGGCATGACGAAGAAGAAGATCATCGTCGTGCCGTGCATCGTGAACGCCTGGTTGTAGACGTCTGGATCGAGCAGCTGGGTGCCCGGGAAGGCGAGCTCAGTCCTGATGCCGAGGGCCATGACGCCGGCCAGCAGGAAGAAGATGTAGGCCGTCGTGATGTACATGATGCCGATCTTCTTGTGGTCGGTCGTCGTCAACCACTCGTAGATGCGGGCACGGCCGCCGTAGGTGGTGGTCCGGGGAGCAAGGGTGGTGGTCGCCATCGCTCCTCCTACTGGACCGTCAGGGTGCCGGTCATGTTGGCATGGACGCTGCAGTAGTAGGTGAACGTGCCAGCGGCCAGCGCCGGAGCGACATAGTCGACCGTCTCACCAGGGTTGGCGAGGGGCAGGCCGATGAAGTCGGAGCCGTCAGGGTTGGCGCCACGGACGGACACGTTGTGGGTGACGGCCGGATCGTTGTTGGCGAACTTGAAGGTGATCGGCGTGCCCGCCGGCGCCGTCAGCGTGGCTTGGTCGAAGGCCGTCGCGTTGCTCGCGCTGACGTCGACCACCGAGCCTGCCGGCGGCGGTCCGCCGGAGCCGCTCGGTGCCGGCGTCGGCGACGCCTGGGCGGCCTCGAGCTGCTGGGCGTACCAGGCGTCATACGCGCCGCGATCCTCGGCCGTGAGCGTGAAGAACATCTCGGCGTGCGATAGCCCGCACAACTCGGCGCACTGGCCGGTGTACGTGCCGGGCTGCTCGACGATGACGTCAAAAGCATTGACCCGACCGGGGATGACGTCCTTCTTGTACAGGAACTGGGGCACGTAGAAGGCGTGGATGACGTCGGCGGCATGAAGGCGGATGTGGACCGTCTGGCCGACCGGGACGTGCATGTCCGGGCCTTCGCTGCCGAGGCCGGTGAGCGCGAACTCGCAATCTTCGGTCGGCTGGACGGTGGGTTCCGTGGCGTAGCTCGCCGGGCAGCCATAGCCGACCGTCCACTGCCACTGGAAGCCGACCACGTCGACCGTCACGTCGGGGTTCGGGGAGCGGGCCTCGACCTTGTTCTGGATGCCGATCGAGAGCACGAACAGGGCGACCACGATGATGGCCGGGACGATCGTCCAGGTCGCTTCGGCGAGCAGGTGGCCGTGGGTCTGGACGGGCAGCTCATCGTCCGTCCGGCGATAGCGCAGGACGGCGAACAGGATGGCGCCCTCGACGACCAGGAAGATGATCGCCGCGATGGTGAACACGACGCGGTAGATCCACTCGGTGTCCTGACCCTGGACGGTGACCGGGACCGGCGGCGCGAAGCCCGGCCAGTCCGCCGGGTAGAAGACGATGAGGCCGGCGATCGCAGCCACCGACACGACCGCGGCGACGACGATGGCCAGCGTCCGGCGGGTGCGGCCTCGGGCGCGATTCACGCGCGGTTCTCTCCCTGTGCGTCGTGCTGGGCCAGGGCCACGGCCGAGGGCGTGGCGGGCAGGCACCTATCATACGGGCTGATGTCCGCGCTCGTCGCTCGCCGGAGGCGGCTGTGGGCCGCCGGCGGGCTCGCCGCGACGGCCCTGGCGGCGCTGCCGATGAGCGTGGTCGCCCACCCCTCGGACGTCGCGCCACCGGCGCTCGGCCTGGGCGTGGCGGCCTCGTCGTGGGGACTCGAACCCCTGGCGCTGATCGGTCTCGCCGCCGCCGCGACGCTCTACGGAGTCGGCGTCCGGAGGGTCGATCGCGCGCATCCGACGACCCCCGTGCCTCGCCGTCGGCTGGTCGCCTGGTTCGGCGGCCTGGCGATCATCGCCGTGGCGCTCTTCTCGTTCCTCGACGTCTACGCCACGACGCTCTTCAGCGTGCACATGGTCCAGCACTTGCTGCTGGCCATGGTCGGCGCTCCGCTTCTGCTGCTCGGGGCGCCCATCACGCTGCTCCTGCGGGCCGCGACGCCGGAGGTCCGCCGCCGGCGCATCCTGCCCGTCCTCCAGTCACGGCCGGTGCGCGTCATCAGCCACCCGGCCGTCGGCTGGCTGGCGCTCGCCATCGTCGTCTGGGCGAGCCACTTCAGCCTGCTCTTCGAGGCTGCCCTCGACGACCCGGTCACGCACGCCGTCGAGCACGCGCTCTACCTCGGCGCCGGGCTGCTCTTCTGGTGGCCGGTCATCGGCGTCGACCCGCACCCGGTGCGCTTGAGCCATGGCCTGCGGATCGGCTATGTGCTCGCGGCCATGCCGCTCAACAGCTTCCTGGGCTTCGTCCTCTTCGCCGCACCGACCGTTCTGTATGCCCACTATGCGACCGTCCAGCGCGTTTGGGGACCCACCCCGCTCGAGGACCAGCAGCTGGCCGGCGGCATCATGTGGGCCGCCGGCGACCTCCTCTTCCTCGTCCCGGTCCTCTACCTCACCGTGCTCTGGTTCCGTTCCGAGGAGGAGAAGGGCCGCCTGCACGACGAGCAGCTCGACCGCGAGCGGGCGCGTCGCGAGCGCGAGGGGGCGCCGATTGCGTAGCGCGCGTGCTCAGACCGGCAGCGGCACCAGGACGTCGACGACGATGAGCGCGAAGAGCACGGTCAGGTAGGTCGTGGAGTACTTGTAGAGGCGCACGGCGCGGGCATCGGTGCCGTCGCGCCACATTCGCATCGCCTGGGCCAGGAAGAGGGCGCCGATGGCGATCGTCCCGACGAGGTAGATGAGCCCCAGCTGGGCGACGGCGAAGAGGCCGAGCGTGAGGGCGAACATCGAGACCGAGTAGAGGGCGATCTGCTTCGTCGTCTCGGGCACCCCGCGGACGACCGGCAGCATCGGCACTCCGGCTGCGCGGTAGTCCTTGGCCAGGCGCAGGGAGAGGGCCCAGAAGTGGGGCGGCGTCCAGTAGAAGACGATGGCCACCAGGAAGAGGGCCGGGATGGTGATGTCGCCGGTCACGGCGGCCCAGCCGATGAGCGGCGGCAGAGCGCCGGCAAGGCCGCCGATGACGATGTTCTGCGGCGTCGAGCGCTTCATCCAGATGGTGTAGACGACGACGTAGAAGGCGATCGCGAGCAGCGTCAGGAAGGCTGCCAGCAGGTTGACGAGCAGGGCCAGCTCGGCGAACGCAACGACGCCGAGCGCGAGCCCGAAGACCAGCGCGTCCTCGGGCTCGATGGCGTGGGCGGGCAACGGCCGTCGGCGCGTCCGGGTCATGAGCAGATCGATGTCGCAGTCGAGGTATTGGTTGATAGCGTTGGCCGAGCCGGCCGCCAGCGCCCCGCCGACGAGCGTGGCAGCGATGAGGCCGAGTGGCGGGATGCCGCGCTGCGCGAGGACCATGGCCGGCACGGTCGTGACCAGCAGGAGCTCGATGATGCGCGGCTTGGTCAGCGCGATGTACGCCCGGACCTTGTCTCCGGCGGTCGTCGCCGACGTCGGCAGCGGGGTGCGCGGGTCGGTCGCACCGGTGTCGTCGTCGAGGGCGTGTTCGGTCCGATCGTCCGTCGTCGGGCTGTTGCCGGCGCCCACCGCGGCGCGCGCGGCCGAGCGCGCTTCGCAATAGCTGACGGTCACCGATGCCACAAGCAGTCCCCAGATGGCCGCCCCGAGCGCGAGGTGGAGGGCCACCGCCCAGGGCGCCAGGGTCGTCCAGATCTGAAGCGCACCGACGACGACCTGGACGAGATAGAGCGCCGCCGCCGTGCCCGTCAGGGCGAGCAGCGTCGGTCGCGCCGATGGCGCCCCCCAGCGGCCATCGCCGGCTCGGCGCCAGGCGATCCAGGCCGTCAAGAGCACGATGATGCCGACCACGAGCGCCGCGATGCGATGCAGCGCGTTGGCGGCCTGCAGGGCGGCCAGGGCCGGGTCGGCGTCGAAGGTCGGCAGCAGCGCGCTGTCGGGGAAGAGCGGCCAGGCCATCCCGAACACGAGCGCCGCCGCCGATGCCGTGACCTGCGACCCGAAGAGCAGTAGCGCGTAGACGGCCAGGGACGCGAACGCGACCAGGATGGTGAAGCGCTGCGGGGCCCCGCCCGGCGGCAGATCGGCGGGATAGCGGACCCGGACGGCGATGTGGATGAGCGCGGCGAGCACGATCATGGCCATCGCCAGGTGGGCCGTCACCGACTCGCCCGAGTTGCCGGTCTCGACCGTGATCTTGCCGAGGTACGCCTGGAGGCCGGTGAGGACGACGGCAGCGGTCGCCGGCAGCACGATCGCCCGCCGCCGATGACGGACGAGGGCGCCGATCCAGACTGCCACCACGAGCAGGCCGACGACGGCCGCGAGCGTCCGATGGAGCCACTCGATCCACGCTCGGCCGTCGTCCACGGGCGGCAGGACCTGGCCGTAGCAGAGCGGCCAGTCGGGGCAGCCGAGGCCCGAGCCGGTGACCCGGACCACGCCACCCCAGACGACCAGCACGTAGGTCGCGATGGCGGTCACGAGGGCGAGCTGCTGGTAGCGCGTCATGGGGAGCGCGATTCTACCGCGCGGTCGGGTGCCGCCAACGCGCGATGCAGCCGGAGGGGCTATCGTCGCTGACCGATGCCGACCGTGCTGCCCCGCCGACGATCGTCCCGCGCGGTGGCGACGGCCGTCCTGCTCGCCACCGTCGTCGTGGCCGGCTGCGCCCCGAGTGGCGCATCGCCGGCGGCCTCGCCGGACGACGGCCCGTCGAGCGCCGCCGCGCCCCTGCCACCGTCGGCACCGGCCGGTGGCTACCCGGGCTGGCCGACAGGCCCCGACCCGGACGCGACGATGGTGCCCATCATCGTCAGCCAGGAGCGTGTCGTCGGCAGCAACCGCTTCACGTACTCGCTCATCGATCCGGCCAACAAGCCCATCGCGTCCCCCGAGCTGACCACGACGCTGCGTCTCTTCGACCTTGCCGCTGATCCGGCCACGCCCATCGCCGAGGTGCCAGGCACGTTCATCTGGACCGTGCCCGACGAGCTCGGCCTCTATCACGCCTCGGTCGACTTCGGCCGTGCCGGGCCATGGGGCGTCGAGATCGTGGCCACCGAGGCCGGCCAGCCCGAGCGCACGGCACGCGCGATGTTCGACGTTCGCGAGACGGGCACGACGCCGGCCATCGGCGCACCGGCGCCGCCGTCCGAGACGCCGACGGCGACCGACGCGGCAGGCATCGCGGCCATCTCCACCGATCCGCAGCCCGACCCAGCCTTCTACGAGACGTCGGTCAAGGACGCGCTCGCAGCGCAACGACCGTTCGTGCTCGCCTTCGCGACGCCCGCCTACTGCACCAGCCGAACCTGCGGACCGACGCTCGACACGGTCAAGGCGGCCGTCGCGCCGTTCGGCGAGGCCGTCGAGACCATCCACGTCGAGCCGTACGCGCTGAAGGTCAGCGACGGCGTGCCCCAGCCTGACCTCGACCCCAACGGCGCCTTCCAGGTCGTGCCCTCGGCCATCGAGTGGGGCATCCCGCTCGAGCCCTACGTCTTCGTCGTCGGCGCCGACGGCAACGTGGCCGCCAAGTTCGAGGGCGCGGTCGGGGCCGACGAGCTGGCGGCCGCCATCGAGGGCGTGGTCAGCTCGACGCCGTGACGCCGCTCGAGCCGGGTGCCTCGATCGGCGCGCCGGCAGCACATGCCGGACAGGTCGCCGGTCCGGGTTCGAAGGTCGGGATGTCGAGCGTCCAGAGCGCCTCGACGGGGTAGTCGCGGCCGGACGTCGGCGAGGTCACGTGCCGCGTGCCACCGGATCGGTCGACGATGACCATGGCCAGGATGAGCTCGGCACCGGCGGCCTCGATGGGTGGCAGCATCGCGAGCAGCGAGCCACCGGTCGTCAGGATGTCGTCGACGAGCAGCACCCGCGCCCTCGGAGCGAGCCGGAAGCCGCGTCGGAACTCGCGCCGGGCTGCCCCGTCGGCGTCGCGGACCTCTTCGGCGAAGAAGCCCGGCAGGCCGAGCTGCCGCGCCGTCTCGAAGGCCAGGATGACACCGCCGGTCGTCGGCCCGACGACGACATCGACGGTCGGGCGACCGTCGGGCCCGCGCACGCGGTCGGCGAAGGCGCCGCACAGCTCGCTCACGGCGCCCGGGTCCTGGAGGACGAGGAACTTCTCGACGTAGCGGTCGCCGTGGCGGCCGCTCTTGAGCGCGAAGTGACCCGTCCGAAGCGCCCCGCTGGCGAGGAACAGGGACTCGACGCGTTGGGCCGCGATCACGGCCGATACTCCACGCCCTTGACGCTCGGGCGATCGCGACCGCGGCCGCCGCGCTTGCCGGCCGGCAGGGCGGCGCCGATGAGCTCGCGATACGTTGCCAGACCCTTGGTCGAGCACCACGCCGCCAGCTCGTCGACGAGTCGGACCGGCAGTCCGGGATCGGCGAAGACGGCCGTACCGACCTGGACCGCGCTGGCGCCGGCCATCAGGAAGTCGATGACGTCGTCGCGACTGGCGATGCCGCCGATGGCGACGATGGGGATGCGCACGACCTGGGCGACCTCGTAGACGACGCGCAGCGCGACCGGCTTGATGGCCGGCCCCGACAAGCCGCCGTACGTATTGCCCAGCAAGGGTCGCCGGCGGGCGTGGTCGATGGCCATGCCCGAGAGCGTGTTGATGGCGCTGATCGAGTCGGCTCCGGCGTCCTCGATGGCCTTCGCGATAGCCCGCACGTCAGCCACGTTGGGCGACAGCTTGACCATCAGTGGCAGGTCGGTCGCTCGGCGCACGGCGGCGGTGACGGCGCCGGCGGCATCCCGGTCGACGGCGAACTGGAGCCCACCCTTGCCGACGTTGGGGCACGAGATGTTGAGCTCGATGCCGGCCACGCCGGGCACGCCATCGAGGCGACGAACGACCGCCACGTAGTCCTCGATCGACTCGCCGGCCACGTTGACGATGACGGGCACCGACCAGCCGGCCCAGAGCGAGCTGTATTTCTCGATCACGGCATCGACGCCCGGGTTCTGGAGGCCGATCGAATTGAGCATGCCGGCCGGCGTCTCGGTCACCCGGGGCGGCTCGTTGCCGAAGCGCGGCTTGAGCGTCGTGCCCTTGCAGCAGATGGCGCCCAGGCGCTGGATGTCGACGACCTCACCGTATTCGATGCCATAGCCGAAGGTACCGGAGGCGACGAGCACGGGATTGTCGAGCACGAGCTTGCCCGGTCGCGTGGCTGCCAGATCGACAGCCAGGTCGACGTCGGCCGGGGCGATGGTCGGCCGCGATGCCGCCCCGTTCGCGCCCGCCACGGTCGCCGCCGCGTCCGGCCGACCGGTCGGTCTGGCCGTCGCCCGGCGTGGCGCATGCCCGAGCGCCGCGGCGCGACGGGGTGCCGCGTACGGATCGGTCGCGCGATGGCCGCTCGTCACGGCGCGCTTCCTGGCCTTCATGCGCCGGGCACCTGCCAGGCGATCTCATCCGCGGCGAAGACGGGTCCCTCGCGGCAGACGCGGACCGGTCCGGCCACCCCATGCACGACGCAACCCAGGCAGGCGCCGACGGCACAGCCCATGTTCTGCTCCATGGAGACCTGCAGCCAGGCCTTCCGGCGTGCCGCCGTGCTGCCCGACGCGGCCGATGACCGAGCTGCCCGACCCCCCTTGCGACCGAGCCTCGCGACGCCGAGTCGTGCGTCGCGCCCCCGCGCCAGGTCAGCCAGCGCAGCGAGCATCGGTTCCGGGCCGCAGGCGAAGGCCTGGTCGGCGAGCGCTTCGTAGTCCGGCACGAGGTCGGTCACGTAGCCGGCGTGGCCGAGCGATCCGTCGTCGGTCGCGACGACGTACTCGACCTCACCCGGCAGCAGCGAGCTGGGATACACCTCGGCCGCCGACGCTGCGCCGAAGAGGAGCGTCACGCGCCGGCCGGTGGCGAGGGCCTCGTCGGCCAGGCTGCGCACGCCGGCCATGCCCAGGCCGCCGGCGACGAGGAGGACGTGGCGCGTCCGCGGATCGACCTCGAACGGCCGACCGAGGGGACCCAGGATCTCGAGCCGTTCGCCGGGTCGCGCGCGGGCCATCCAGTCGGTGCCCCGGCCGGTGATCCGGAAGTGGATCGTGAACGTGCCTGCCAGGACGTCGACGGTGTTGACGCTGAACGGTCGCCGCAGGACGAGGCCGGAGTAGTCGGGCGTCCGGATGTGCACGAACTGGCCTGCCCGCGATCCCCCGGCAAGCCACGGGGCGTGGAACGTCTGGAGGAACTGGTCGGGCAGGATCTCGCGCGATCCGAGCAGCTCGGCATCGAGGAGTCGCATCCCGATGCCGGCGCTCCGCCCGTGCCCGGCGGCGGTCAGTCGGCGCTGCCGCCGTCGTCGGCGGAT
>DATBSD010000093.1:0-20130 GCA_036559965.1 Candidatus Limnocylindrales bacterium | reverse complement strand
CCAGCTGACCATGGACGTCGGCCGATCCCACTCCGGCACTGTGGATCCAGGCGGGTCCCAGCCCGACACGACCGGATCCGGCGACGACGTGTCGCTTGCGTTCCCCACAGGAACGATCGATGGTGCTGAGTGGAACGCCGGTCCCGAGGAGACCACAACGGCGGACGAAGGCGCGGATCGCCCACCCGACCGGGCAGCGGCCGTCTGGTAGGCTCGGCCCGTGGCATCGGAGATCGGCCGCCGCGTCCGCCCGCCGTCACCCCGCGCGGCCGTCGCCATCGCCGCGGCCGCCGCCCTGGCGGTCGTCCTGTACATGGGCCGAGGGGCGCTCGGCCCCTTCATCCTCGGGGCGATCCTCGTCTACATCCTCGACCCCCTCGTCGGCTGGCTGACCCGTCGCGGCATCCGACGCGGCATCGCCGTGCTCATCGTGTACGTCATCGTCATCGTCCTCCTCGTCGAGGGCCTGACCCTGCTCTTCGGGCCGCTCGTGCGCCAGGTGGCCGACTTCGTCGAGGACCTGCCGCAGCTGCTGACGACGATCGAGGCGCGGCTCGAGGAGATCGTGGTCGTCTTCGACCGCCTCCAGCTGCCGCGCATCCTGCGCGACCTCATCGCCGACCTGCTGGCATCGCTGACCGACCCTGGGGCCAGCGAGGGCATCGACATCGGCGCCCTCGAGCCGGTCGCCCGCGGTCTCGCGTCGGCGCTGCGGAATCTCCTGGCGCTGGCCATCGTGCCCATCTGGGCGTTCTACCTGCTCAAGGACTCCGATCGCCTCGTCACCGCCGCTCGCGACGCGGTGCCGGCCGACTGGCGCGAGGATGCCTGGTCCGTGGCGAGCATCTGCGAACGCGTCTTCGGGCGCTGGCTGCGCGGCCAGATCGTGCTCTGCGTGGCGGTCGGCGTGGCGACGTTCGTGGGCCTCATGGCGCTCAGCCTCGTCGACCCCGTGTTCGGGCGGTTCGCGGTGCTGCTGGCGGTCATCGCCGGCATCCTCGAGCTGGTGCCCATCATCGGGCCCATCATCTCGATGGTCCCGACGCTGCTGCTGGCGGCGACGACCGGGCGCGCCGAGGCGATCATCGCCGTCGTCGTGCTCTACATCATCGTCCAGCAGCTCGAGAACCAGCTGCTCGTGCCACGCATCCAGGGCGACGCCGTCGAGATGCATCCGGCGGTCGTCATCCTCGCCCTTGCCATCGGAGCGGCCATCGCGGGGCTCATCGGTGCCATCCTCGCGCTGCCCATCGCCGCCGCATCCCGGGACATCGCGCGGTACGCCTTCCAGCGCGCGTCGGGCGTGCCGGCCTCCGAGTCGCGTGGCTATCGGGCGCCGCCTGGTCTCGTGCTCGCAAGCGCGAGCGCCACGGCCGGCACGACGTCGAATGCCGCCGCGCGACCGGACGCCGCACCACCCGGGGCCACGCCGGTAGCCGGTCCCGACTCGGCAGCCGAGGCGGCGCCGGCGAGCGATGCCACACCGGCCAGCGAGAGCGACCCGGCCGACCCGGCTCCACGAGGGACCGACGCCGATGCCTGAGCGACCCGATCACTACAAGATCCTGCAGGTCGACTCGGAGGCCGAGGAGGAGGTCATCCAGGCGGCGTATCGACGCCTGGCGCGCAAGTACCACCCCGACGTGGCCGGCGGTGGGGAGGAAGCGGCCGCACGCATGGCCGCCATCAACGCCGCCTGGGACGTGCTCCGCGACGCGGTCGCCAGGACCGCCTACGACGCAGAGCGCGCGGCCGCCCAGCGGCCGCCGGGCAGGCCGGCCGCCCCGATGCCGCCGCGCCGCCCGGGCCGGTACGCGGCTGCCCACCATGCGCCGCCACGCCGGGCCGAGGACGTGAGCGGCGACTGGACGTCGGGCCGATCGTCCACGGGCGCCGGCTACGATCCGGGCACGATGCGCACGCCCGACGCGGCCGGGGCAGCCGGGCCGCCGCCCGGCAACCCATCCGGCAGCGTGCTCACCTTCGGCCGCTACACGGGCTGGTCGCTGGGCGAGATCGGGCGCCGCGACATCGAGTACGTCGAGTGGCTCGATCGGATGCCCATCGGCCGTCCCTATCGCGAGGAGATCGACCGCATCCTGCGCGCCGCCGGTCGCCGACGAACCGCACCTGTCGGCGACCCGGAGCGACGCGGCCTGTTCCGGCGACGCTGATCCCTGGGCGGCCGAGTCAACTCGACGCCGCCGGCGTCGTGGCAGCGATCGATGACGCCGCCGACTCCGCAGCCGCGGCGGCCGGGACGACCCGTGCCAGGAGGATCGGGGCGACGATCGTCGTGGCCACGACTGCCACGAGGACGGCGCTGAATGTGGCCTCGTCAAGAAGCCCGAATCCGAGACCCAGGCCTGCCACGACGATGCCGACCTCGCCGCGCGGTACAAGCCCGACGCCGACGGCCAGGGCTCCGGCACGACCGAGTCGTCGCGAGCCGAGGTAGCCGCCGGCCAGCTTCGTGGCGATCCCGCCCAGGGTAAGCACGATGACGAGGAGCGCGATCTGCGGATCGAACAACGCGCGCAGATCGACCGCCGCACCGGTCACGGCGAAGAAGAACGGGGTGAAGATCGCGACCAGGGGCTTGACTTCGTGCTGCAGCTCGTCCTGCGCCTCCGTCTCGGCGACGATGAGGCCCGCCACGAAGGCACCGATGATGGCCGCCAGCCCGACGAGCTCTGCTACGAGCGCGAGACCGAGCATGAGGATCATGGCCGGCACCAGCGGCGTGTCGGCGAACAGTGGCCACGTGAAGACTTCGCGACGCAGGCCTCGAACGCGTCTGGCGACAGCGAAGCCAAGGACGACAAGCCCCAACCCGGCCAGCCCGACGACGAGGGTGGACGCAGATAGGTCGCCGGTCGCAACGCCCGAGACGACCCCGATGGCGATGAGGGCCAGGACGTCGTCGACGATGGCCGCGCCCAGGATGACGCGGGCGAAGGTCCTGTCGAGGACGCCCAGATCGGCCAGGACGCGGCTCGTGATGCCGATGCTCGTGGCAGCCAGGGCGAGACCGACGAAAGCCGCTGACCCGGTCGTCTGACCGATCCCCAACGCGACCGCCATCCCGAAGGCGATGGGTAGGATCATGGCCAGCACCGCCGACAGGACGGCCGGTCTGCCGACCGCCAGGAGCTGGTCGGTCCGGACCTCGAGGCCGACCGTAAAGAGCAGGATGGCGACGCCGATCTGCGCGAGCACCTGGGCCGACTCGCCGGGCACCACCCAACCGAGGGCGAACGGGCCGACCAGAAAACCGCCGGCGAGCTCGCCGACGACGCCCGGCTGGCCCAGTCGGCGGGCGACCTCTTCCCCGATCTTGGCGGCGACGAAGAGGATGAAGATGCCCAATAGGGCCGTGGTCACCGACTCGTCGACGGCCGCACCGACGACGGGTCGCTCGATGGACACGGCCGCGCCGACCGCGGCCCATGTCACGTGAGGTACCTGAGCCAGACGTAGATGCTCGAGAGGATGAGCGAGACGGCCACCACCGGCACGCCATAGCGCAGGAAGGTCCGGAAGTGGATCGCGCTGCCGGCCCGAAGGGCCAGGGCCACGATGATCACGTTGGCCGAGGCGCCGATGACCGTGCCGTTGCCGCCCAGGTCGGCGCCCAGCGCGAGCGACCACCAGAGCGGTTCGCCCTCCATGCCCCGAGCGATGAGCTGCTGAACGACCGGGATGAGCGTGGCCGTGTAGGGGATGTTGTCGACGATGCCCGAGGCGATCCCGCTGAACCAGAGCAGCACCATGCTCGTGACGGCGAGATCCCCACCAGTCTGAGCGAAGAGCCAGTCCGCCAGGGCGTCGATGATGCCGACGTGGATGATGCCTTCCACAAGGATGAACAGACCGACGAAGAAGAGCAGGGTGCCCCATTCGACCTCGGCGAAGATCTCTGCCGGATCGAGCCGCGCCAGCACGAGCAGGACGGTCGCGCCGAGGAGGGCGACGGTCGCCGGCTCGAAGCCGACCAACCCGGCGATCACGAATCCCACCAGCGTGGCCAGCATGACGGCGACCGAGATGCGCATCAATCGCGGGTCGTTGATGACCCCCGTCGGGTCGAGGTCGGTCATCACCATGGTCGCCCGTTGGGCGGCCAGCTCGCGGCGGAACATGACGCGCATCAACACGATGAGGGCCATGAAGACGATCACGGCGATGGGCACCATGTTGGCCGCGAAGGTCACGAAGTCGATGCCGGCCGCCGACGCGATGAGGATGTTCGGGGGGTCGCCGATGAGCGTCGATGCGCCCCCGATGTTCGAGGCCAGGATCTCGGCGATGAGGTAGGGCACCGGCGAGACGCGCATGGCGGCCGCCACGTAGAGGGTGATGGGGGCGATGAGCACGACCGTCGTGACGTTGTCGAGGAGGGCCGAGGCGATCGCCGTCACGAGCGCGAACATCAACATGATCCGCCACGGCTGGGCACCTGCCACGTTGAGCGCGCGGATGGCGAGCCACTGGAAGACGCCCGTGCCGCGCATGATGTTGGCGATGACCATCATGCCCAGGAGCAGGAAGATGACGTTCAGGTCGATGGCCGCGAAGGCCTCCTCCTGATCCATCACACCGAGGACGATCATGAGCACGCCGCCGAGCAGGGCGGCTACCGTCTTGTGCACGCGCTCGGTCGCGATCAGCGTGTAGGCGCCGACGAAGATCAGGGCGGCGATCCAGACCTCCACCGAGGCTACGGGTCGTCCGAGCCAGTGCCGCCGAGGTTCTTCGCGGCGGCTTCCGTCGTGTCCTGAGACGTCGGTGGTCCGTCTGCGCTGCCGATGGACGCCTCGTCGAGGTAGCGCAACGCGAGCTCGAGAAGATCGATGTAGCCCATCACCTGCCCAGCGCCATCGACGATGGGCAGGCCCGAGAGCCGATGCTCGTGCATCATCCGGAATGCCTCCCCGACCGTCGACTCCGGACGCAGGAAGCGGGCCGGGCCCATGAGGTCGCCGGCCACCCTGGCTCGCACCTCGCGGCCGAATCGGGCGGCCATCTCGAGGTCGGTGACCTCGGCCATGAGCACCTCGGGCGAGGCCTGGGCCACGATCTCCTCCACGACGCGGAGAACGGGCAGCAGGCCCACCAGGCGGCCGCTCGCATCGATGACCGCCAGGATGCGCGTTCGCGGATGGGCGATGGCCAGGTGGGCGACCTCGACCAGCGGCGCGTCAAGGGCCACGACCGTCGGCCCGATATCGAGCTGATGGTCGATCTCGCCCACGGGTGTCCGTTTCGCGAGCTGACGACCCGTCATCGGTCGCGCATCACCATGTCGGGCGTACCTGTCTGAGGTTGATGCTCTGGAGCACGCCGAGTCCGATGGCGATGCTGATGAGCGACGCGCCACCATGGGTCACGAACGGCAGCGGGATACCGGTGATGGGCATGATGCCGATGACCATGCCGACGTTGACGAGGACCTGGAACAGGATCATCGAGGCCATGCCGGCCGAGAATGCGAGCGCGAACGGGTCCTCGGCGCGCCAGCCGGCGAGGAGAACCCGCCAGAGCAGGAGCACGAAGAGGCCGAGCACGAGGATGCCGCCGATGAAGCCCAGCTCCTCGGCCAGGATGGCGTACACGAAGTCGGTCGTCTGGACGGGCAGGAAGTCCAGCTGGTTCTGCGTCCCGTTCGTGATGCCCTTGCCGAACAGGCCGCCGGAACCGACGGCGATGCGCGACTGGACGAGCTGGTAACCCGACCCGAGCGGATCGGCGGCCGGGTCGAGGAACGACGTCAGGCGCTGCTTCTGGTAGTCACGCAGGATGTAGTTCCAGACGAACGGCATCGCCGCCATGCCGATGATCGCGAAGGTGCCCAGCCAGCGGATGCTCGCCCCGGCCAGGAAGAGCGTGCCCGCAAGGATGGCCAGGAACACGAGCGACGTGCCGAGGTCCGGCTGCATGAGCACGAGGATCATGGCCGGTGCGACCAGCAGGCCGGCACCGACGATGGTCCACGGCCCGCTCATCCGCTGCGGCGCCCGACTGGCGATCCAGTTGGCAAGGACGACGATCATGAGGATCTTGGCGATCTCGGAGAACTGGAACTGAAGCCCGAAGACGGTCACCCAGCGCGCCACGCCACCGACGCCATCCCCGAGGAAGAGCGATGCCAGGAGCAGCCCGATGTTGGCGAAGTAGAGCGGCCACGCGAACGTCTTGAGCCAGCGATAGTCGAACGCGGCCACGACCGCGAAGGCGACGATCGCGAGCGCCAGCCAGACGAGCCCGCGGGTGAACGTCGTGCCCGCCGCGAGCGGCGTGCCGGCTGAGTTCGTGTACGCCATGAGCAGCCCGAAGATGGCCAGCAACAGCGCGTAGATGACGAGCTGGGCATCGAACGCCTTCCAGATCGCCCCGGCCGACTTGACGGCCCAGGCCTGGACGCGAGTGGGTTCCAGCCGCATCGTGCCCATCGTCAGTTGCCCTGGTAGAAGTTGCCGCGCTTGAGCAGGTCGAAGTTGCGCAGGTCGCGCTTGACCTTGTAGTGGATCTGGATGAAGTACTTGACGATCTCGGTCGCCACGTTGCCCTTCGTGCGCGAGTCGTAGGCGAAGGCCAGCACGGCCAGCTCGGAGTCGGTGCGCGCGACCGCACGCGTGCCCTTCGGGTCGCCGGCCGCCGGGCGGGGCTCCTTGGGCACGAACGCCGCGAACCAGGAGTGGTACGGCAGCCGGCCCTGCTTGTCACGCAGGCCGAACTCCGCCGTGCCCGACTTGCCGGCGACGATGATGGGCAGGTCACGCAGGTTGTACGTGTGCCCGATGTTGACCACCCGCCGCGATGCCAGGCGCATCGTGCGCAGGACGCTCTTGGAGACGGGCAGGTCCCGGATGAGGTCGGGCTCGAACTCCCGGGCGACCGTGCCGTCCGCGTTGAGCACGCGGCGGACGATCTGCGGTCGATAGAGCTTGCCCCCGTTGGCGAGCGCGGCGTACGCGTTGAGGACCTGGATGGGGGTCGCCGTGTCGTAGCCCTGGCCGATGCCCGCCTGATAGGTCTCGCCCGGGAAGATGGGCTGCCCGAAGACCTCCTGCTTCCAATCGTTCGATGGCACGGTGCCGCGCGCCTCGGCGGGCAGATCGATGCCGCTCCGCTCGCCGAAGCCGAACTGCTTGGCCCAGTACGCCAGGCGGTCGATGCCCAGGCGGCCGGCAACCTGATAGAAGAAGGTGTCGCTCGAGTGGCCGAAGCCGTCGTAGATCGTGAGCGGCCCCCAGCCGCGCCGGTTCCACTCCCAGAAGCGGAACCCGCGACCGAGCGTCAGGAAGGCCTTGGTCATGATCGTCTCGTTGACGCCGATCTTGCCGTCCTCGAGGGCGCCCGTTGCCGTCACCAGCTTGTACGTCGACCCGGGCGGGAACTGCTCGCTGATGGCGTGATTGAGCAGCGGCCGATCGGGGTTGTTGGCGAGCTTCGCGTACTCCTTGGCCGAGATGCCCCGCGCGAATTGGTTGTTGTCGTACGTCGGCAGCGAGACCATCGCCAGGATTTCGCCCGTCTGGGGGTTGATGACGATGACGACGCCGCGTTTGAGGCCGGCCAGGCGGATGGCCCATTTGAGTGCCTTTTCCGCCTCGCGCTGGATGCCGACATCGAGACTCAACTCGAGCGACCCGCCGGCCTCGGGCGGCCGGACCTCGTTGAGGACTCGGATCTTGCGGCCTGCGGCGTCGCGCTCGACCTGCTCGAGTCCGTACTGACCGCGCAGCTCGGTCTCGTAGACGCGCTCGACGCCGGCCTTGCCGATGGTGTCGTCGGTCAGGTAGCCCTCATCACGCAGGCGCTCGAGGTCTTCGGCGGTGACCGGGCCGGCATAGCCGATGAGCTGGGAGACCAGCGGCCCGAGCGGATACTCGCGACGCGCCTCGGCATCGACCTGGACGCCCGGCAGCACGAGGTGCTCCTCGGCGATGAGACGGGCCGTCGCCTCCGGGACGTCGGTCGCGATGCGCACGAGATCGAAGCGCGAACCCGGGTTGCGATCGATGGCCTCGTTGATGTCGGCGGACTCCAGCCCGAGCAGACGGGCGAGCCGCCCGACGACCTCCTCGCGCTTCGAGAAGGGCAGGTCAGCCGGTCGCATCTTGACCGTGAAGGTAGGCACGTTCTTGACCAGCTCGACGCCGTTACGGTCGTAGATCAGGCCGCGTGCTGACGGCGTCGACTGGATGATCATCCGGTTGTCGTCGGCCAGGGTGGCGTAGTGACCGCCTTCGGCGACCTGGAGCTGGAAGAGTCGGAGGCCCAAGGCGCCGACGACGATGGAGACGATGACGCCGAAGGCGACGAAGCGCGGCAGCAGCCGCTCCCGCGGCGACCGGCGCTCCAGATCGATAGCCGTCACGCGATCACCACTCCGCGCGCTCCGTTGCGCCGAAGCGCAACCATGCCAGACGCATCACCCCAGCCACGAGCAGCGCCAATGCGCCGTCGATGACTGCCGAACCCGAAACGGCGAACCAGTCCACGGACGGCTCGACACCCGTCGTCGCCCCGAGGATGAACGCCTCCAGGAACTGATAGACCCAGGCGAGGACGAAGACCGCTGCGGCGGCCACGAGGACGCGGCGTGCCGGCAGGAATCGAGCCACCAGGATGAGCACGCCCGCCAGCAGGAGCAAGACGAGAGACGTCGCTCCGAGCTGCCGTCCGGGGGTCAGAAGATCGAGCATGAGGCCTCCGACGAAGGCCCAAGTGAGGCCGACTTCGATCCCGATCATCATCGTGGCAGTGACTGCGAAGATGAAGATGAGGTCGGGCTTCACGCCCGCGATGGTCAATTCCGATAGGACGCTCACCTCGAGCAGGGCCACCACGACGGCTCCGACCGCGGCGATGGGGATGCTCATCGAGTCGTCGCCTCGTTGGTGACCCCGGCGCCGATGGTGAGATGGCGGGACCGGGTGAGCAGCGGCTGCCGGCCGGGAGTATAGCGCGAGCGCGACGAGTGGCTCTCCTCAGGGTCATGAGCGCTCGACCGGCGGGCCGCACAGCCGATGGTCGGCGGGCGAACGCACCACGGAGAGGCGTCAAAGTTCCACGTGGAACATGGGTGCCTGAACGTCGCCGCCAAGCACACGCGAAGCGCCGGTGCAGGGGCCCGGGCTACCGTGCCCGAGTGCTGCCAGGGACGCCCCCTGGGAGCCGCCGGGAATCGGCCACTTCGGCTAGAATCGAGGCCAGTGATGACGCACGGACCGCGATGCTCGTAAGCGAGACGATCGCGTGCGCGAACCAGAAGGGCGGCGTGGGCAAGACGACCACGGTCGTCAATTTGGCCACCTATCTGGCGTCTCACGGCCGTCGAGTGCTCGTGCTCGACCTCGATCCTCAGGGAAACGCGACGTCCGGCCTCGGACTCGACCGCGAATCGCTGGCCGCCACGACGTATGACGCCCTCGTCGACGGACGTGCGCTGATCGACCTTCTGGTGCCAACGCCGTCGGCCGGCGTCGACATCGTGCCCTCGACGATCGCCCTGGCCGCGGTCGAGATCGAGCTCGCCACGACGCCACAGCGAGAGCGCCGCCTGGCGCGGGTGCTCGAAGGCGTGACCTCGAGGTATGACGACGTGCTCATCGACTGCCCGCCGTCGCTCGGCCTGCTCACGATCAACGCCCTCACCGCCGCCGACCGGGTGCTCATCCCGCTCCAGTGCGAGTACTACGCGCTCGAGGGGCTCGGGCAGCTGCTGGCGACGATCGACCTCGTCCGAGACCACCTCAACCCATCGCTGGCCATCGACGGCGTCGTGCTCACGATGTACGACGCGCGCACGAAGCTCTCGGCCGACGTCGCGGCCGAGGTCCGGACACATCTTGGCGGCCTGGTCTACGAGACGA
Source organism: Candidatus Limnocylindrales bacterium (assembly GCA_036559965.1). GTDB lineage: Bacteria > Chloroflexota > Limnocylindria > Limnocylindrales > CSP1-4 > CSP1-4. The sequence continues at coordinate 10,249 of DATBSD010000093.1, read as the reverse complement.
TCATCCCGCGCAGCGTGCGACTGTCCGAGGCACCCAGCTACGGTCTGCCGATCGCGACCTACAGCCCCGAGTCACGGGGCGCGGCCGCGTACCAGGCGCTGACCGACGAATACCTCTCGCGTCGACCGGTTCGGACGCCGGCCGGCCACGACCGATCGCCCGACGCGATCCCGAAGACGATGGAGGCCGTGGCATGAGCGCGATCGAACGGAAGAACGGTGGCCTCGGGCGTGGGCTCGCGTCGCTCATCCCGCCTCGTCCACCCGGAGCGGCACCCGCCGATGTGCCCGTCGACCGCGTGCGTCGCAATCCCTATCAGCCGCGTTCGTCGGCTGATGCTTCCGGACTCGAGGCCCTCGCCGAGAGCATCCGCATGCACGGCGTGCTCCAGCCCATCCTTGTCGTCGCCACCTTCGACGGCTATCAGCTCATCGCCGGCGAGCGCCGCCTGCGGGCCGCTGAGCTGGCGGGCCTGACGCGAATCCCGGCCATCGTCCGCGACGCCGCGGAGCAGGACCAGCTCGAGCTCGCCCTCATCGAGAACCTGCAGCGGAGCGACCTCGATCCGATCGACGAGGCGCGTGCGTATCGCCGACTCATGGATGAGTTCGGCCTCGACCAGGAGGCGGTGGCACGACGCGTCGGCCGCGCGCGATCGAGCATCGCCAACGCCGTCCGGCTGCTCGACCTCGCCGAGCCGGTCCAGCACGCCGTCGCAAGCGGCCAGATCAGCGAGGGACACGCCCGGGCGATCGCCGGCTTGCCGGAGACCTCGCGACAGCTGACGGTCCTCGACGCTGTCATCTCAGGCGGGCTGTCGGTTCGCCAGACCGAGGAGCTGGTCCGTCGGCTGAAGGAGCTGCCCGAAGCGAACCCGAGCGAGCCGGCCGGGCGCGACCCGGACATGGAACGACTGGAGGCCGATCTGCGGGAGGCCCTGGGCACGAAGGTCACGGTCACGTCCAAGCGCCGCGGCGGACGCATCACCATCGAGTTCTACGATCACGACGACCTCGAGCGGCTGACCACGCGGCTGACCGGCGGCGGCGCGTGACCGAAGCGACCCGCGCGACCAAGACCACGTCGCCGGCCGCGACGCCGGCCGCCGGCAACGGGCGGCCTGCCAAGCCGCGTGCCACCAAAGGCCAGGGCTACACGGCCGAAAGCATCCAGGTCCTCGAGGGCCTCGAAGCCGTTCGACGGCGACCCGGCATGTACATCGGATCGACCGACGGCCGTGGCCTCCACCACCTCGTGTGGGAAGTCGTCGACAACTCGATCGACGAGGCGATGGCCGGTCACGCTGACACCATCGACGTGCGCATCCTGGCCGACGGCAGCGTGCGCAACCGCGACAACGGTCGCGGCGTGCCGGTCGGCCGCCACAAGACGGGCAAGGACGCGCTCGAGGTCGTCCACACCGTCCTTCACGCCGGTGGCAAGTTCGGCGGTGGTGGCTACAAGGTCTCGGGTGGCCTTCACGGCGTCGGCGTCAGCGTCGTCAACGCGCTGAGCGAGTGGCTGCACGTCGAATCGGCGCGCGACGGCAAGGTCTACGGGCAGAGCTACAAGCGCGGCAAGCCCACCTCGGCCGTCAAGATGCTCGGTCGAGCGGACGGTCGACACGGCACGACGACGCACTTCATGCCCGATAGCGAGGTCTTCGAGACCCTCGACTTCAGCTTCGAGGTCATCGCCCAGCGCCTGCGTGAGTCGGCCTACCTCAACAAGGGCGTCTGGATCACGCTCGCCGACGAGCGCGCGACGCCGACCCACGAGCGGTCGTTCTACTTCGAGGGCGGCCTGGTCAGCTTCGTGCGCCACCTCAACAAGGACAAGGAGACCCTCCACCATCGCCCGATCTACGTCGAGCGGCGGGAAGGCTCGACGTCGATCGAGGTCGCGCTCCAGTACAACGACTCGTACTCGGAGAACGTGTTCTCGTTCGCCAACAACATCAACACCGTGGACGGCGGCACGCACGTGACCGGCTTCCGCGCCGCCCTCACCTCGTCGCTCAACGACTGGGCGCGGCGCGCCGGCGTGCTCAAGGAATCGGATGCCAACCTGTCGGGCGACGACGTCCGCGAGGGCCTCACGGCGGTCATCAGCGTGAAGATGACCGATCCTCAGTTCGAGGGCCAGACGAAGGCCAAGCTGGGCAACGCCGATGTCAAGGGCGCCGTCCAGACGGCAGTCAGCGAGGGCATCGGCCAGTACCTCGACGAGAACCCCGGAGACGGTCGCTCCATCATCCAGAAGTGCCTGACGGCAGCGCGCGCCCGGGAGGCGGCGCGCAAGGCGCGCGATCTCGTCATCCGCAAGGGTGCCCTCGAGGGCATGTCCCTGCCGGGCAAGCTGGCTGACTGCCAGGAGCGCGACCCCGAGAGGAGCGAGATCTACATCGTCGAGGGCGACTCGGCCGGTGGCTCGGCCAAGCAAGGCCGCGACCGCCGCTTCCAGGCCATCCTGCCGATGCGCGGCAAGCTGCTCAACGTCGAGCGTGCCCGCCTCGATCGCATCCTCGGCTCGGAGAACGTGCGACCGCTCATCATCGCGCTCGGCGCCGGCATCGGCGAATCGTTCGACATCACGAAGCTGCGCTATCACCGGATCATCCTGCTGGCCGACGCCGACGTCGACGGCGCCCACATCCGAACGCTCCTGCTGACCTTCTTCTTCCGCCACATGCCCGAGGTCATCGAGAACGGCTATCTGTACATCGCCCAGCCGCCGCTCTATCGGATCAGCACGGGCAAGGTCACGCAGTACGCCCAGGACGACAAGGGCCGCGACCGCGTGATCAAGGAGATGAAGGTCAAGAACGTCTCCGTCCAGCGTTTCAAGGGTCTCGGCGAGATGAATGCCGACCAGCTCTGGGAGACGACGATGAATCCGGCCAACCGCACGCTCCTGCGCGCGGAGGTCGACGATGCCGCCGAGGCCGACGTCATCTTCAGCAAGCTGATGGGCGAGAAGGTCCAGCCGCGCAAGGACTTCATCAAGGCCGAGGCGCGCAAGGTGGCCAACCTTGACATCTGAGGTCGCGCGGGGCGGCCGGACGGACACGCCACCTCGGACGTCCGACGGATCTCGGATGAGCGGCTCGAGCACCGTCCCCGACGACGGGCGGACCTATCGGTTCGTCGTCGATCCCCATCACTGCTTCGTGTGCGGCGAGCTCAATGCGCGTGGCCTTCACGCGACGATCTACGCTCGCACCGGCACCGCGTGGACGGACCTGACGCTGGGCCCGGACTTCGTCGGCTGGTCGGACAAGGCCCACGGGGGCGTGCTGGCGACGTTGCTCGACGAGATCATGGGCTGGGCGCTCTTCGAGCACGACTGCTGGGGCGTGACCGCCGAGCTGACGGTGCGCTACCTCCAGCCGGTCGACGTCAACCAGCCGCTCCATGTCGAGGGCGAGGTCGTGGATGTCGATCGGCGCCTGTTCAGGACGCGCGGCAGGATCCTCGGCCTCGACGGTGCGATCAAGGCCACCGCGGAGGCCCGCTACGTGGCCGCCCCCGAGGCTCGCAAGGCGGAGCTGCGCGCTGCCTACCGCTTCCACATGGTTCCCGTCGACGGCAGCGATGCCCGATCGGAGCGCCCGGCATGAGTGCCGCGCTCGTCGGCCGCCAGACGAGCCCGGTGACCGCCCGCGCGAATGCGTTCGTCGCCGAGCACCGCGCGGCGGCTGATGCGCTGGGCCGGCGGCTGGCCGAGCTCGTCGTCGAACCGGACCGCTTCGTCGCCCAGCTCGAGCGTGGCCTGCGACGCCTGGCCGACCCCGCATACGCCAAGGGCATGGCCGGGGTCGTGCCCGGGGCCGCGGGCATCATCGGCGTCCGGACGCCGCTGCTGCGGGCCGTGGAGCGGCCCGTCGCGCGAGCCCTGCGCGAGGCATCCCCGGCCGTCTCGATCTACCTCGCCGACACGCTCACGCGGACCGTCGCCTTCGAGACACGCATGGTCGCCCTGGTCCCACTGCGCCGCAGCCTGGCTGCCGACCCGGAGCGGACGTGGCAGCTCATCCGCCGCCTGGCGCGCCTGGCGCGCGACTGGGCGAGCGTCGACGCGCTGGCCGACGTCGTCGCCCGGGGGCTGCTCCTTGAGCCCTTCCGGTGGGCCGAGATCGAGCTGCTCGTCTATTCGCCCCATCGCTGGGAGCGGCGGCTCGTGGGTTCGACCATCGCCGAGATCCCGTTCCGGCTGGCATCGGGCGAGCGGGCGTCCCTGCGCGAGCGACCCGGTTTGACGATCATCGAATCACTGATCGGCGAGACCGACCCTGATGTCCAGAAGGCGCTCTCGTGGGCGCTGCGGTCGTGGCGCGAGGTCGACCCGGATGGTGTCGCCGCCCTGCTTCGCCGGCAGGCAGGAGTGGCGCGCGCGACCGACGACGGCGCCCGAGCGTGGGTCGTGCGTGACGCGCTGACCGGCCATTCGGCTGACCCCGCGCTGGCGGCCGAGCTCAAGCCCCTCCTCGTCGGCATCCAGCGCCGGCCCGACGCCCCCGACACGAGCGTCGCCCACGCGACCGCGGCCGCATTCCTCGTCCACGCCATGCCTGACCCGCTCGACGTCGCCGAGGCGCCGCTCGAGCGACCCGCGCCGGTGACGGCGTGAGCCGCCGACCGGAGACCGACCGATGACCGACGACGTCGGCAACGTCCGCCGCATCAACATCGAGGACGAGCTCCGGACGAGCTACCTCGACTATGCGATGAGCGTCATCGTCAGCCGCGCCCTGCCGGACGTCCGTGACGGCCTGAAGCCGGTCCACCGGCGGATCCTGTACACGATGAACGAGATGAGCCTCAGCTCGACGTCGGCCTACCGCAAGTGCGCGGCCATCGTCGGCGAGGTCATGGGCAAGTACCACCCCCACGGCGACGTGGCGCTCTACGACGCTCTCGTGCGCCTGGCCCAGGACTTCTCGATGCGCTACCCGCTCGTCGACGGTCAGGGCAACTTCGGGTCGGTGGATGGCGACCCGCCGGCCGCCATGCGCTACACCGAGGCGCGCATGACCGCCATCGCCGCCGAGCTGCTGGCCGACATCGACAAGGAGACCGTGCAGTTCGTCGACAACTACGACGGTACGCGCCAGCAGCCCTCGGTCCTGCCCGCCAAGCTGCCCAACCTGCTCGTCAACGGCTCGGCCGGCATCGCCGTCGGCATGGCGACCAACATCCCGCCCCATCACCTGGGCGAGATCGCCTCGGCCACCATCGCCCTCATCGACGACCCCAAGCTGACCTCCGACGAGCTGTGCGACTACGTGCTCGGCCCCGACTTCCCGACCGGCGGCACGATCTTCCGCTTCGAGCAGCGCCGCAACCCGTTGACCGGTCAGCAGGAGCGCGTCGACGCCATCCGCGAGATGTACGCCCACGGTCGCGGCCGCGTCGTCATGCGCGCCCAATGCGCCTTCGAAGAGACGCGCCAGGACCGCACCGCCATCGTCGTCACCGAGCTGCCCTACCAGGTCAACAAGGCCTCGCTGGTCGAGAAGATCGCGGAGCTGGTGACGGGCAAGAAGATCGACGGCATCGCCGACCTGCGCGACGAGTCCGACCGCGACGGCATGCGCCTGGTCATCGAATGCAAGCGCGACGCCAATCCGCACAAGGTCCTCAACAACCTGTTCAAGCACACGCCGCTGCGCCTGGCGTTCAACATGAACATGCTCGCGCTCGTCGACGGGCAGCCCCAGACGCTGCCCCTCAAGTCGGTCCTCCAGCATCACATCGACTGGCGGCGCACGGTCGTCCGGCGACGCACCGAATACGACCTCGGCAAGGCGCGCGACCGAGCCCACATCCTCGAGGGCCTGAAGGTCGCGCTCGATAACCTCGACGCGGTCATCAAGACCATCCGCGGATCGGCCGACACCGACGACGCCCGCCAGAACCTCGTCGCGAAGTTCAAGCTGACCGAGATCCAGGCCAACGCCATCCTCGAGATGCAGCTCCGCCGACTGGCCGCGCTGGAGCGCAAGAAGATCGAGGACGAGTACCTGGCCGTCATCCAGCTCATCGCCGAGCTCGAGGACATCCTCGCCAACCAGGCGCGCATCCTGGGCATCATCAAGGACGAGCTCGTCGAGCTGAGCGCGAAGTACGCGGGCGAACGGCGCACACGTGTCCATGACGACGCCGATCGCGAGATGACCGACGAGGACCTCATCGCCGACGAGGACGTCGTCGTCACGGTCTCCGGGCGCGGCTACATCAAGCGTCAGCCGCTGGGCACGTACCGCCGCCAGGCCCGGGGCGGCAAGGGCATCATCGGGGCGCGGACCGTGGAGGAGGACGCGCTCGAGCACCTGCTCGTGGCCAACACCCACGACTGGGCGCTCTTCTTCACCAATCGCGGGCGTGTCTTCAGCTCCAAGGTCTTCCAGGTGCCCGATGCCAGCCGCCAGGCCAAGGGCATCCCGATCATCAACCTCGAGGGCGTCCAGGTCGAGACCGGCGAGCTCGTGCTGGCCGTGCTCACGACGCCGAACTTCGAGAAGGGCCACAACCTGGTCATGGCGACCCGGCGGGGCAAGATCAAGAAGACACCCATCGAGCAGTTCGAGCGCGTCCGGTCGTCGGGCATCCGGGCCATCACCGTCAACGAGGGCGACGACCTCGTGTGGGTCGAGATCTCGTCCGGCGACGACGACTTCGTGCTGACCACGGCGCTCGGCCGCATCGCGCGGTTCCACGAGTCGGAGGTCCGCGCGATGGGCCGCGACGCGGCCGGCGTCAACGGCATCCGGCTCGCCCGCGCCGGTGACCGAGTGGTCGGCATGAGCGTCGTCGTGCCCGAGGCCGACCTGCTGGTGCTGACCGAGACCGGTTACGGCAAGCGCGTCGCGCTGACCGAGTTCCGGCGCATGCACCGTCCGACCCAGGGCGTCCGGCTCATCTCGCTCGAAGGCGCCAAGACCGGCGACGTGGCCGCCGTCGAGCTGGTCAGCGAGACCGACGAGGAGCTGCTCCTCGTGAGCGCCAGCGGCCAGGTCGTGCGCACCGACGTGATGTCCATCAACCGCTACGGCAGCCAGGCCCGTGGCGTGATCGTCATGCGCCTCAACGAGGGCGACACGGTGGCCGGCATCGCCGTCTTCCGGGCAGGGCTGGCGGAGCAGCGGTCGATGGGCGACAATGACGCCCCCGACGAGCCGGGTGACCCGCTCGGAACGTGAGGGACGCGGCGATGAGGCGGGAGCGGACGACCTCGTGAGCGACTTCGGCACGGTCGGTGCGGCGCTGCTGGCCGAGGAGTACGGCGTCTACGCCGGCAACGCCAACCCCGACCTGGCGCGCAAGATCTGCCGCTACCTGGGGCGCGAGCAGGGCGCCGCCGAGGTCTTCGAGTTCGCCAACGAGAACATCTTCGTCAAGATCCTCGACAACGTCCGCCAGATGGACGTCTACCTCGTCCAGCCGACCTGCAGCCCGGTCAACAAGTCGATCATGGAGCTGCTCATCCTGCTCGACGCCTTCAAGCGCGCGAGCGCCGGCCGGATCACCGCCGTCGTGCCCTACTACAGCTACGGGCGCTCGGACAAGAAGGACCAGCCACGCGTGCCCATCACGGCCCGCCTCATCGCCGACATGATCCAGGTCGCGGGCGCCGACCGGGTCCTGACCATGGACCTCCACCAGGGCCAGATCCAGGGCTTCTTCAACATCCCCGTCGACGAGCTGACGGCCGTCCACCTGCTGAGCAACTACTTCCGCCAGAAACAGCTCGAGAACCTCGTCGTGGTCACCGACCTCGGCTTCGCCAAGCGCGCCCGGACGTTCGCGGAGCTGCTTGACGCGCCGCTCGCGGTCATCGAGAAGCGCCGCGTCGGGAACCTCGACCGGGCCGAGCTGATGAACGTCATCGGCGACGTGCGCGGCCGGCGGGCGATCATCGTCGACGACGAGATCGACACGGGCGGCACGCTCATGGAGGTCGTCCGCGCACTGCAACGCGAGGGCAGCGAGGAGATCTACGCCTGTGCCACGCACGGTGTGCTCTCCGACCCGGCGGTCGAGCGCATCCGCGACTCGGCCCTGCGCGAGGTCGTCATCACCGACACCATCCCGCTGCCGCCGGCCAAGCGCATCGCCAAGATCAAGACGCTCTCCGTGGCGCCGCTCATCGGCGAGGCCATCCGGCGCATCCACCACGGCCTGTCCGTCGGGGCCCTCTTCTCGAGCGAGATCGAGCTCGTCCAGGAGATGGTCCTCTGGGAGGATGGCGGCATGCGCACCATCGACACGCGGCAGGAGCCGGACGCGGTCGCCAAGGCCAAGGTCGGGACGCGACCGTGAGCCTGAAGCTCCACCGGCCGACCTCCGAGGGCCTCGTGCCGAGCCCCGTGCAGGAGGAGAACTGGCGACGGCGCCTGCGGGTGTCGCGCTGGCGCCCGGCGCCGCTCGCGAACCCCGAGGCGACCGAGGTCAGCCCGGCCAGCGGGGTGCTCTTCTTCGGCGGCCTGGCCATCCTGACCTTCCTCATCATCGTCGGCGGCTCGCTCATCGGCCTCTGGGGCTGATCGACTGCCTGAACCAAGCCCCGATCACGAGGTCTGCACGGGGACCTCGCGTTCGGGCATGAGAGTCCTGACGCGGCGCGGATCCCCTAGTCCAGCAGCGCTGTCGCGAAGAGCACCGCAAACTGCTTACACCAGATCACGACGCTCTGGACGGACTCGACGTCGGTCGCGGCAGGCACGTCGTAGTTCTGGTTGCCCCGATCGGCTTTGAGGCTCCCGAGTTCGATCGCCCCGTCAGCGTACCCCTCGGCCGAGGGCGACAGATAGACGAAGAGATCCGGGCCATTCCGAACGGCGAAGTCCTCGAGGCGGACCGTGTACCCGCCGGGCGCGGTCTCGATGAGCCGGGCGGTCCCGCGCCCGAAGTGGAACTCGTCCGCGCCGGAGAATGACCCCGACCGCTCGTCCAGGCCAGGCGCGGACGTGGCGGGTCCGGTCGGCGTCGCGGTGCGGGCGGGAGAGGGCGTCGACGACACGGCACCGCGCGGCGGGCTGTTCGCGCCAGCGATCGGGGGCGGCTCGTCGATCGCCCGCGACAGCACGAGCGGAGACCCCAGATACCAACCGGACGAGCCAAGGATCGTGATCGCGATGAGCAGGCCGACGATGGTTCCGCGCGGGTGACGCCGAGCGGCGAGATCCCATCGACGCCGCCAGCCGACGTAGGCCAGCCCGGCGATGACAAGGACACCGATGATCGCGATCAGGCCGCGGTTCGGATAGATCGCTGATGCGAACGCGCGCTCGAGATCGCCCAAGAGTCCCATTCGTGCTCTCCGCTGTGCCGAGCGCGCATGGACACGCGCCAGCGCCGCCGACAAGGTTCGCTGTCGAGTGCGTCAGGCGTATGACGCGCGATCGCGGCCGGCGCGGTACCGCAGGAAGTCAGGGGCGGTCGGGCCTATACTTCGGCCTCCGATGAAGAACATCCTGTCGCGCTTCGTCGATACGAACGAGCGCGAGATCCGCCGACTGCGGCCCATCCTCGACGAGATCAACGACCTCGAGGCCGAGCTCCAGGCCCTCTCCGACGAGGAGCTGCGCGAGCGCATGGTCACCTTGCGGTCCGAGCTGCGCGCCGAGACCGCGCCATCCGAGCCGTCCGAGGACGAGCTCGAGGCGGAGGGCGAGACGCGGCGGACGATGATCCGCGAGCGCCGCAAGGCCGACGCCAAGCTGCTCCAGGAAGCCCTCGACGACGCCCTGCCCGAGGTCTTCGCGGCCGTCCGGGAGGTCAGCCGGCGACGCCTCGAGATGCGCCCATACGACGTCCAGATCCTGGGCGCCATGGTCCTCCACCAGGGCAAGATCGCCGAGATGCGCACGGGCGAAGGCAAGACGCTCGTCGGCCCCATCGCCGCCGCCCTTAACGCCATGGGTGGCCGGGGCGTCCACGTCGTGACCGTCAACGACTACCTGGCCAAGCGCGACCCTCAGTGGATGGGCCCCCTGTTCCACGGCATCGGGCTCACGGTCGGCATCATCCAGCACGACGTCGCCTACATCTTCGACCCCGAGCACCGGGGCACCGACGAGTCGCTCCAGTACCTCCGCCCGGTCCCGCGGCCGGAGGCCTACGCCGCCGACATCACCTACGGCACGAACAACGAGTTCGGCTTCGACTACCTGCGCGACAACATGGTCACGGAGCTCGATCAGCGGGTCCAGCGCGGGCGATCGTTCGCGATCATCGACGAGGTCGAC
>DATBSD010000092.1:0-19790 GCA_036559965.1 Candidatus Limnocylindrales bacterium | reverse complement strand
CACGCGCGATACGAGAAGCCGGCGCCGCCGACGGCGGTCGGGAACGGCGCTGCCGTGAAGCCGATGGCGCCCATACCGGCGAACAGCGCTCGGTCGAAGCGCTCTGCCGCGTCACGTTCGGCCGCGCTGGGGGCCAGCTCACGCTCGGCGAACTCGCGCGCCGTGTCGCGCAGCAAGACCTCTTCCGACGTCAGGGCGAGCGGCTCGCCGGGTGCCGCCTGGCCGGTCACGAGGGTCCACCCGCTCGAGGCGGCCGGGGGTAGGCGTAGAAGCCCTGCTTCGTCTTCTGGCCGAGGTGCCCGGCGGCGACGAGGTCGCGCAGCACGTCGGGCGGCGCCATGTGCCGCTGGCCGTAGCCGTCGACGAGCACGTCCATGATGTGGAGACACACGTCGAGGCCGATGAAGTCGGCCAGCTCGAGCGGGCCCATCGGATGATTGAGCCCGATCCTGGCGCCGGTGTCGATGTCCTCGGCCGTGCCGATGCCCTCCTCGAGTGCACGCATCGCCTCGGCAAGGTAGGGCATCAGGATGCGGTTGACGATGAAGCCCGGCCGGTCCTGGCTGACGATGACCTGCTTGCCCAGCTCGGCCGCGAAGGCACGCACGGTGGACTCGGTGGCATCCGACGTCGTGGCCGCCCGCACCAGCTCGATGAGCGGCATGACCGGGACGGGACTGAAGAAGTGCATGCCCGCGATGAGCGGTCGTCGTGCCGGCCCGACAGCCTCGGCCAGGCGCCCGATGGGGATGGAGCTCGTGTTCGAGGCGAGGATGGCGTCGGCCGGTGCGTGCCGGTCCAACTCGGCCAGCAGGCGGCCCTTGACCGCCTCGTCCTCGAAGACCGCCTCGACCGCCAGCGCGACACCCGAGGCAGCGGCGGCGAGATCACCTGTCACCTCCAGCCGGTCGAGGCTGGCGGTGCTCGATGGGGCGTCCATCCTGCCCTTCTCGACGGCGCGCGCGAGGTTGGCGGCGACCCGGTCGCGACCGGCCTGCGCGCGCTCGATGTCCGGCTCGTAGAGCCGCACGTGGTGTCCGGCCACGGCGAAGACTTGAGCGATGCCGTGGCCCATCAGACCGGCGCCGCAGACGAGGATCGGCCGAGCGGTCATGCTGCCCAGCCTACCCCGCCGAGGCGACCGTCGGCGTCAGGTCGCGTCGGCGCGTGGCGAGCAACAGGGCACCGAGTCCCGCGACCACGGCACACACGATGAACACGGTGGCGTAGCTCGCCGAACCGGCTGCTTCGACGACGAGCAGGCTCAGGACGACCGGCCCGATGCCGAACCCGACGTCGAGGAAGGCGCTCGTCGTGCCGAGCACCGAGCCGCGCTCCGACGCCGGCACCAGCCCCACCGCGCAGCTCAGCACGGCCGGGAACAGGAAGGCGACGCCGGTGGCATAGACGGCCGTGCCGGCGAGCAACCCGACAGGTGTCTGGAGCACGGCGATGAGCGTCAGGCCCACGGCCGCCACGACCATCGCCACGCCCGACAGGCGCGGCGCGCCGACCCGGTCGGGCAAGCGGGCGCCGACGACACGCAGGGCGATGACGATGAGCCCGTAGACGGCGAGCGGCAGGGCTGCTCCGTCGAGGCCGACATCGTCGGCATAGAAGGGCAGGAACGTGAAGAACCCACTCATGCCCCACGCGCCGGCCAGGATGATGAGCCCCGGCAGCAGGCCTTTGGGATGAAAGAGGCGGGCGCGACCCGCGCTCGGCGCAGCCGCGCCGCCGACCACCTCGACCCCCTGCGCCGTGCGGGCTGGCGCTGTCTCGGGCACCAGGAAGGTCAGCAGCAGGGCAACGCCCGCCATGGCTGCCGCGACCAGCCAGACGAGATCGAAGCCGCCCTGGTCGAGCACGATCTCGCCCACGAAGGGGCCGACGACGACACCCATGTAGAGGGACAGCGACAGGAAGCTGATCGCTTCGCCGCGGCGAGACTCGGGCGCCATGTCGCTGCCGGCGGCGAGGGCCGCGACGAAGAAGAAGCCCTCGCCGATGCCGAGGCCTGCCCGGGCGATCGTGAACACGACGAGGTCGGTGGTCACGACGTGCAAGAGCAGGGCGGCGATGGTCACACCGGCGCCGATGATGAGCAGGGGTCGGCGGCCGTAGCGATCCGAGGCCCAGCCGACGATCGGCCTGGCCAGTAGGGCGGCGATGCTGAAGGCCGCGATGCTGATGCCGAAGCCCAGGGCGTCGGCCGCCAGCGGTCCGCTGGCAAAGCGAGGCGCGACCGGCAGCACGATGCCGCCCGAGACGAAGAACGCAAGCGTGGCCACGGCGAGCGCCACGAACGGCCGAGTCACCAGTGGGGCGTCGACCGGGACGGAGACGACGCTCTGGCCGGCGCCAGCCTCGGTCGCGGAGGTCGGTCGCGCTGTCACCGGCACCGTCCGCTCGTCATCGCTGGAGCATCTCGTCGAGCGCGCGATCGGCGGCCGTGAAGGGGTCGAGCGCGTGCGCGGCCACCTGCGCATAGAGGTCGGCCATCAGCTCGCGCTGCTCGGCCACGCGCACCATGACCCGTTCGCCGAGGATGCCGTCGACCTGTGCCCTGGCCCTGGCAAGCCGCACCGGGTCGTCGGCGCCCGCGTCGCCCGATCGTCGCCTGGTCGCCTCGCGTCGATCGAGCGCTGCCAGCAGGTCGGCGACGCCACTGCCAGTCGTCGCGGTGGCGAGCAGCACGTCGGGACGCTTGGGCACCGGCCGCCCCGCGGCTCGGGCGGCGCGATCGTACTGAGCACCGACCGTGAGCATCGCGCGCAGCTGGGCGACGGCGCGATCCGCGCCTGGCCGATCGCCCTTGTTGACGACCACGATGTCGGCGACCTCGAGCAGGCCGGCCTTGATGGCCTGGACCTCGTCGCCCATCTCGGGCGCCTGGACGACGACGGTCGTATCGGCGATCGCCGCCACCTCGACCTCGCTCTGGCCCGTGCCGACGGTCTCGATGAACACGAGCGGAAAGCCGACCGCGTCGAGCACCGCCGCTGCGGCGACCGTCGCCGTGGCCAGGCCGCCGGCGTGACCGCGCGAGGCCATCGAGCGGATGAACACATCGCGATCGCCGGCGTACGCCTGCATCCGCACACGATCGCCGAGGATGGCACCGCCCGTGATGGGGCTCGAGGGATCGATGGCCACGACCGCTGTCGGGCGTCCATCGGCGCGCGCCTCGCCGACGAGCGCGGCCACGAGCGTCGACTTGCCGGCCCCTGGAGCGCCGGTGACGCCGACGAGGTGGGCTGCGCCGGCGAGCGGATAGAGTACGCGCAACGCCGCCTCGCCGGCCACCGAGCGATCCTCGATGGCGGTCAGCAGACGGGCCAGCGCCCGCCGGTCGCCAGCCTGTGCCCGGCTCGCGAGGGCCCGGCCGCGCTCCGCGGTCACGCGCCGTCGCGCGACCGGACGTTGGCGCGGATGAAGTCGGCGACCTGGGCGATGGTCGTGCCCGGCCCGAAGATCTCGGTCACGCCGGCTGCCTTGAGGTCCGCCACGTCGTCGTCCGGGATGATGCCGCCGGCCGTGACCAGGACGTCGTCGAGCCCCTCATCGTGGAGGCCGGCGGTGATGCGCGGCAGCAGGGTCATGTGAGCGCCGGACAGGATCGACAGGCCGACCACGTCGACGTCCTCCTGGAGCGCAGCGGTGACGATCATCTCGGGCGTCTGCCGGAGGCCGGTGTAGATGACCTCGAAGCCCTCGTCGCGCAGTCCGCGCGCGAGCACCTTGGCGCCTCGGTCATGCCCGTCGAGACCGGGCTTGGCGATGAGCACCTTGATCGGTCGGTCGGTCATGGCCGGATTGTAGGCCGTGGCTGTCGTCCGCCGACGCCGTCGTGCGGCCGTGGCGTAGCGCCATCTGGAGCGATCCCGGGCGTAGCCGCGGGGTCCCTGTGGCGCGAAGGGCCGACTCGTTGGCCTACGCGGGGCCGGGTGGTCGGCGCTCGAGGTGGGCCAGGAACTCGGCGCGCGTCTTGTCGCGCGACCGGAAGATCCCCAGCACGGCGCTCGTGGTCATGATCGTGCCCGGCTTGCGCACGCCACGCATGACCGCGCAGAGGTGCGTCGCCTCCATGACCACGCCGACGCCCTGCGGGGCCAGCCGCTGCTGCAGGAAGTCGGCGACCTGTTGCGTCAGCCGCTCCTGGACCTGCAAGCGGCGGGCGTACATCTCGACGATGCGGGGGATCTTCGACAGCCCGATGACGCGTCCGTTGGGGATGTAGGCGACCGCGGCAGTCCCGAAGAACGGCAGCAGGTGGTGCTCGCAGAGCGAGTAGAAGGGCACCTCCTTGACGATCACCATCTCGCTGTAGTCGACGTCGAAGACCGCGCCGTTGATGAGCCGGTCGGGATCGACCCGGTATCCGGCGGTCAGCTCGGCATACATGCGATGGACTCGCTCGGGCGTTCGCAGCAGGCCGTCCCGATCGGGGTCCTCGCCGATCTCGAGCAGGATCTCGCGCACGGCGGCCTCGATGCCGCTGTCCGCCGCCACCGGGGACCCTCCATCGAGCGGGTCGTCCTCGCCCATCTCGCGCTCGATCTCGTTGACGAGCGCCCGCAGATGCGCCTCGTGGTCGGTCATCGTGGTCGTGAAGCCGACGTCAGGCCCTTGGCTCGCCCTCTCCCGCGTCGGCGGGGGGGTCGGCTGCGGCCGGCGGCCCTGGTGCAGCGACCGGCATCGCCGGGGCGGCGGCCGGGGCGGCGGCCGGGGCGGCCACCGGCGAGGCCGTGACCTCGGCGACCGCGACCTTGTCCTCGGGCTCGGCGTCCTTGGTCGCCTTGCGGAAGCCGCTGATGGACTGGCCGAGCGACTCACCGAGCTTGGGCAGGACCTTGGGCCCGCGCCAGAAGAGCAGGATGACGAGGACGATGACGAGGATGAGGATGAGGTCTTGTCCGACTGGCATGCGCGGATGGTACTCCGTCGCCGGCGCTCAACCGCCTGGGGCGAAGCCCCGCAGCCAGGCGACGACGTTCGTCCCCAGGTCGGCGATGTGGTAGCCGCCCTCCTGGATGACCACGGTCGGCCGACCGAGC
Organism: Candidatus Limnocylindrales bacterium; assembly: GCA_036559965.1. GTDB lineage: Bacteria > Chloroflexota > Limnocylindria > Limnocylindrales > CSP1-4 > CSP1-4. The sequence continues at coordinate 14,733 of DATBSD010000092.1, read as the reverse complement.
GCGGCCACGCGCCGGCCCATCTCCGCGTAGCCCGCCGTCGTCAGCCCGAAGCCGCCCATCGGGTCGAGCACGTAGGTGTCGAGGCCGAGCGAGACGACGAGCGTCCCGGCATCGAAGCTCGCGATGCGGTCGACGGCGATGTCGAGCGTGTCGAGGTACCGATCGTCGTCGCTGCCGGCCGGCAGCGGCAGGTTGAGGTTGGCACCCAGGCCCGCGCCGCCGCCGGTCTCGTCGGCATAGCCGACGTAGTACGGATACATGGCCCGCGGGTCGGAGTGGAGCGAGACATAGAGCACGTCCGGTCGCTCCCAGAAGATGGCCTGCGTGCCGTTGCCGTGATGGACGTCGACGTCGAGGATGGCCACCCGCGTGCTGGTCTGCTCGGTCAGCCAGTGAGCGGCGATGGCGGCGTTGTTGAGGTAGCAGTAGCCGCCGAACAGGTCTCGTGCGGCGTGGTGGCCGGGCGGGCGACAGAGTCCATAGGCGGCCGGCGCGCCATCGAGCACGGCCCCGGCCGCCGTGAGGGCGACGTCGACGGCCGCCCGCGTTGCCTGCCACGTGCCGGCCAGGATCGGCGAGGCAGTGTCGAAGGTCCAATAGCCCACGCGACCGCATGGTGACTCAGGCTCCGGCCAGCCATCCCCGGCCGGTCGCAACGCTGGATGGCGAAGCGTGTCGGGCAGGATGGCATCGCCGCCGGTGCCGGCACGTTGCCACTCGGGCCAGGCCGTCTCGAGGTAGGCGACAAGGCGCGGGTCATGCACGGCCAGGACGGGCGCCTCGCCGTACGCCCGCGGCGCGCGACGCTCGAAGCCGCCGTCGCGGTCGATGGCCGCCTCGATCGACGCCGCTCGGGCAGCGACCTCGAAGGCCGGCACCTCCCGGCCACCGGTGACCTCCCAGCGCGGCTCGTGGAGGGCGTGATCGGGACTCGAGACGACGATCACCGTGGCTCCTCCGCCCTGTCCGGTCCGGGTAGACTGCCCGGCCATGATGCCCCAGCGAGAGCCGTCGACGAGCGCGTCCGACCTCGTCAGCCTCCAGGAGCGGTACGCGCCGGCGAGCGTCTGCTTCGGCTGCGGACCGGCCAACGAGGCCGGGCTCCACGTGCGCAGCATGCCTGACCCGGGTGGCGAGCAGGACGGGGCGCTCGTCGCGGTGTGGACCCCATCGCCCCATCACCACGCCTTCGCGAACGTGCTCAACGGCGGCATCTGCGGCGCGGTCCTCGACTGCCACGCGAACTGGGCGGCGGCGATGGCCATCATGCGGGCGGCTGGAGCCGACGCGCCGCCGGCGACCGTGACGGCCGACTACGAGGTCCGACTCCTGGCGCCGACGCCGACCGACCAAGCCCTCACGTTGCGGGCGTGGCCGACCGCGGTCGACGGACGCCGAGCAAGTGCGGTCGCGCACATCGAGACCGCGGACGGTCTCGTGACCGCGAGGCTCTCCGGGCACTTCGTCGCCGTGGGCGACGATCACCCGGCGCATGACCGCTGGCGGCCGGCCGGCCCGCCGGTCGACGAGCGACCCTAGGCTGCCAGCGCGTCGACCGCGTCGAGGAGCTCGAGCACGAGGGCGCGGAACCGCTCCGGCTGCTCGAGGTTCGGCAGGTGGGCGACGCCGGGCATGATCACCAGCCGAGCGCCATCGATGCCGGCCGCCACGGCGTTCATGGCCGCCCGCGTCCCGGTCGTGTCGAGCTCACCGACGATGACAAGGGTCGGCACGCGGACGTCGGCCAGGCGGCCGGCGGCCGGAGGATCGAGCACGATCGGCTCCCCCTCGGGATGCTCCGCCACGTAATTCGCGAGGCTCATCGTCCGGACCCGCTCACGGATGGCGAGCGGCACCCGGTCGGCTGGTTGGCCGACGCCGTCGACCCAGAGACGGACGTCGAGATCGGCGATGCCCGCCCAGTCCCGTGCTTCGTAGAGCGGCTCCTCGGATTCGAAGAGGGCCAGCTCCTCGGGCGTCGGCTCGGTCTCGAGGCCGCCCAGTCCGCCGTTGACGACGATCAGGCCCGCGATACGGTCGGGGTACTCGATGGCCGTGTCGAGCGCGATGTGTCCGCCGCGCGAGACGCCCAGGACCACGGCCCGATCGATGCCCAGGTGGTCGAGCACGGCGATGCAATCGGCACGGTTCGAGAAGGCGGTCGGCGACTCGGTCGTCGCGCCGTAGCCCCGCGTGTCGTAGGTCACGACCTGGTGACCGGCGGTGAGCGCCGGGATGTCGTCGTCCCACATGCTCTGGTCGGCGATGCCGGCGTGGATCATGATCATGGCCCGCCCTGACCCGGTGCTCCGCCAGGCGATACGGGCGCCGGGGACGTCGACGAAGCCGGAGCGATCAGGCGTGAAGCTCATGGCGCCTCCCTCGGTTGGAGCTGATCGATGATGGCGGCAGCGACCTCAGCCGGACGGTAGCGCATCAGGTTGTGCGCCGAGCCCGACAGCCGAACCAGCGTCGCGGTCGGCATGCCGACAGCCGAACGGGCGGCCAGCACGTCGTCGAGTGCCAGGCGCCGTTCTCGTGCCTCGTCATCGTCGGCGCCGCCGGGCTCGGCCATGACGACGGTCAGTGGCCGATCGAGGTCGGACAGGGCGACACCCGGCCGATAGGCGAACATCGCGGCCACGCAGCCCGCCAAGGCCTGGCGGCGGACGACGGGCACGACCCGCCCGGCGTACTTCTCATCGACCGCCGATCGCACGGCCCGCTCCTGGTCGGCGTCCCAGGTCTCGGGGTCCCAGTCGCGTCGATCGGCCAGCAGGGCGTCCATCGAGGCGAGCACCTCGGGCGGCTCCTCGAGGCCGCGCTGGAACTCGGCGGCATCCATGCGCAGGGCGGGCTCGAGCTCCTCCCAGCCACCGTCGACGAGGACGACGCTCTGCACGGCGGCCGGACGCAGATGGGCGGCCCAGGCGACGACCTGGGCGCCGAAGCCGTGGCCGACCAGATGGGCCGCCGGCCCGTCGACGTCGGGGCCGGCCCCGAAGGCGGTCAGGACGGTCAGCAGATCGAACGCCAGCGAGTCGAGGTCGTAGCCATCACGCGGCGCGTCGGACAGGCCGTGTCCCCGGAGGTCGGGCGCGATGAGGTGCGCCCGACCGGCCAGGCGGCGGGCGATGGGCTGCCACGTCCAGGCCGTGGTCAGCAGGCCGTGCGCGAGCACGACGACCGGTGCAGCGCTCGACGGCGCACCCCAGTCGAGGACGTGGATGCGGACGCCCGTGTCCATGGTCACCATGACCGCGGCCGGCTCGGGCATGGCCACCATGCCGGCTGGCAGGTCGGCTGGCTGGGTCGTCGGCATCACACCTAGGATAGGCGTGCGTCGATCCCGGCCCGCCATGCGTCGTGTCGGCCAGCGACGCTCAGCGCGAGGTCGCGGTGCCCATCCGTGGTCGAGGCCGTCAGGCGCGTCGCAGCCCGGCGCGCCGGGTGCCCCTGCCCGATCCCTTCGAGGCCAGCGTGCAGCGCGCCCTGGACGGGCTGCCGAGCGATGCGCGCCGGCTGCTCGAGACGGTCGCCATCGTCATCGAGCAGGAGCCGTCGCCACGGCAGCGGCGCGACGAGGACCTGGCGCCGGACGAGACGCTCTACGGCCTCTACGAGGGCACGCCGATCACCGAGTACGGTGCCGACCTGGTGCCCTTCCCCAACAAGATCACCATCTTCCGCGGACCGCTCGAGGACGACTTCCCGGACCGCGCCGAGCTCGAGGACGAGATCCGCATCACGGTGCTCCACGAGCTCGCTCACCACGTCGGCTTCGGTGACCGAAGGCTCCACGATTTCGGACTCGACTGAGCGCCGAAAGGTACGGCTCGACGGCGATCCGGGCAGGCCCGAGGCTGCCTCGCGACGGGTGGTCCGGATGCCGGCTGCGCAGGTGCCGCGGACTCCTCCCAGGCATCGCCGCCGGTGTGCGACGTAGCCCACGCCGCTGGGCCGCCCGTCACCATCCCCCGGCGCGACCGGCCCTCCGTTCAGTCAGCCTCGGCGGCGAGCGCCAGGATGTCGGGCAGGCGCCCGATGTCGACATTGCCGCCCGAGGCGACGCACACGACCGTCGCGCCGGCGTCGATGGGGACGGCGCCGGCGATGACCGCGCCCAGCGCCGCCGCCCCGGCCGGCTCGAGCAGCTGCTTCATCCGCTCGAGGGCGAAGGCCACTCCGCGGGCGATGACCGCCTCGCTCACGACCACGAACCGATCGACCAGGCGCGCCGCGATGGGCAGCGTCCATTCCCCCGCGGCGGCCGCCCCGAGACCATCGGCGATGGTCGCGGGGACGATCGAGACCGGGGCGCCGGCGGCCACGCCGCGTCCCAGCGCATCGCTCGCCTCGGGCTCCACGACGACGATCCGACACCCCGGACGGATGGCCTTGACGGCGCTGGCGACGCCGCTCACCAGGCCGCCGCCACCGGCCCCGACCACGAGCACGTCGACGTTCGGGACGTCGGCCAGGATCTCCAGCCCGACCGTGCCCTGACCGGCGATGACGGCCGGATCGTCGTATGCGTGGACGAGCGTCATGCCGCGCTCGTCGCGCAGCACCTGGGCGTAGGCGAGCGCCTCACCGAAGTGCGATCCATGGAGCACGACGGTCGCGCCGTAGCCGGTCGCCGCGTCGACCTTGGCCGGCATCGCGAACGCGGGCATCACGACCGTCACCGGCACACCGACGGCCGCCCCGGCGAAGGCCACGGCCTGACCGTGGTTGCCGTTCGAGGCCGTGACCACGCCGCGCTCGCGCTCGGACGCGTCGAGGGCAGGCAGGCGGTTGATGGCGCCGCGGACCTTGAACGAGCCGGTGACCTGGAGGTGCTCGCCCTTGACCAGCAGGCGGGGCACGCCGTCGTCGCTCGGCCCAGCGCCGAGCGTCACGCCGAGGCGCCCTCCGGTCACGCGTGCCGCGGTCCGCGAGGAGAGCATCGGCGTCCGATGGATGCGGCCCCGCAGCGTCGTCTCGGCGTCGCGGATGGCCGCCAGCGAGATGCTGCGCTCGGTCACGTCGCGACGGCGAGCGTGCGACCCCGAGCGAGGTAGGCGGCCGGCAGCGCCGCTGCCGCAGCGGCCACGAGCATCAGCGGCGTCAGATCGCCGACGCTCAGGAATGCCGGGCCGAGCAGGGTCATGGAGGCGGACGTCAACAGTGTCGCCATGTCGAGTGCGCCGAGCGAGGCTGCCCGCTCCTGCGGCGCCGTGGCGTCCGCGATGCGGGCGTTACCGGCCAGGAAGGCCAGGTTCCACCCGACGCCGACGAAGAAGATCGCCGGCAGCACGGTCACCAGCGTGGCTCCGACAGCCAGCCCGACGGCGCCGCCGGCGCAGATGAGCAACCCGACGACGAGGCTGATCTGGCGGCCGTAGCGGTCGACGACGATCCCGTTGACCGGCGAGAGCCCGAACATGCCCACGATGTGGACGGCCAGCGCGACCGAGATGGCCCCCAGATCCTGCCCGTGATGGTGCATCTCGAGGCCGACCACGGACATGGCGATGGCCATCACGCCTTGCGCCACGATGACCGCGCCGAACGCAGCCGGGATCCCGGGCTGCCGAAGGATGAGCGACAGTGGCCGGCGCGGCGCGGTCGCGCTCGGGACGGTCGGATCGCCCTCGTCATGCGAGTTCGTCGCGAGCTGTCGAGCGATGGCCAGCGGATCGTGGCGGATGGACAGCACGACCGCCGCCCCGACAGTCGCGATCAGCGCGGCGAGGATCCATGGCGCGGAGAGCGACGCGACGTCGGCCGTCTCACCAGCCAACAGCGGTGCGAAGACGATGGGTCCGAGGATGGCCCCGATGGCCGCGCCGACGAGGACACGCCCGATGACCGTGCCCCGGCGCGCCGGCGGTGCCATGTCGGCCGCCCCGACGCGCGCCAGCGTGGCCGCCCCGAGACCGATGCCGAGCGCCGCCATGGCCGTCAGGAAGAGGCCCAGCGAGACCGTCGAGACGGCCACGAAGAGCCCGCCCGAGGCGACCGCGGCGAGGGCGAAACCGGCTGCGATGACCGGCCCGCGCCCGACCCGGTCCATCAGTCGGCCGGCCGGGATGGCGACCAGTCCGAGCGTGACCAGGAAGAGCGCCGAGGCGACGCCCGCCTGAGCGGTCTGCCCCGTCAGCAGCTCCGTCGTGATCGTGGTCACGGCGGACTGGAGCTGGATGACCGTCCACGCGATGGCCAGCGCCGCCGCCAGCGTGATCGTGTTGCGCCGGATCGTCCGGTCGAGGCCGGGCCCGACCGGCGGCAGCTGGGACGGCATGGACGGAGTATCGCAGCGGCGACCCCGGTGCGCCCCGGCCGGCTGCTTGCACGCGCGCCGTGACGGAGGTCGCCATCGGTGGATACTTGCGTATTTGCGCAAGCGGTGAGATGATGTCGTCCGTGATGCCCGCCTTGAACTCCAGCGAGCCCGAACGAGAGCGCTTCGCCGCCGTCGGTCGGGCGCTCGCCGACCCCAAGCGACTGTGCGTCCTCGAGACGCTCGCTCGCGGTGAGCGGTCGGTCAGCGAGCTCTCGCGGGATGTCGGCTGTCAGGTCCCGAACATGAGCCAGCACCTCGCGGTGCTGCGCAGTGCCGGGCTCGTGGCCTCCCGACGCGACGGCACCAATGTCTTCTACCGCCTGGCGGACCCCCGGGTCCTCGAGGCATACACCCTCATTCGTTCCATCGCCGGCTGAGCCGGAGGAAAGGGAAACCCATGGCCATCAAGGTCGCCACCGACGACACGTTCCAGCAGGTCGTCATCGAGAGCGACAAGCCCGTCGTCGTCGACTTCTGGGCCGCCTGGTGCGGGCCCTGCAAGCTCGTCGCACCGGAGCTCGAGAAGCTGGCAGAGAAGTACGAGGGTCGGCTCGACGTCGTCAAGGTCGACGTCGACGCCAATCCCGGCCTGTCTCAGGCATTCAACATCCTGTCCATCCCGACCATCGCCTACTTCAAGCCCGGCGCCCAGCCACAGGGCGTGGCCGGCTTCCGACCGATGGAGAGCTTCGAGCAGGCCTTCGGCCTGAGCGAGCTGCTCTCAGCGCCGTTGGCCGCCACCGAGCCCGCACAGAGCGCGCCGGTCGACTGACGACCGCGGCTGCCGCCCCGCAGCCACACCGAACGCGAACGCTCCTCCTGCGTCGTGGGCCTCGACCGGCAACGGTCGGGGCCCCGACGTGCCTGGGGGCCTAGTCCCGGGCCCCGCGCACGGCGAACTCGAACCACGAGGCGATCCGGTCGCCAGCGAAGCGGTCGAGCGTCGGCGGCGTGAAGGCGACCCATCCGGGGCCGTTGGCCGACGGTCCGGCATCCGGCGTGCGCGCCGCGGCATTCGCGACATCGGGCCGCAGCCGGAACGACGCCGTCGGGCCGCGGACCTCGACGATGACCCGGTCGCCGACGCGGTAGTCGGTGCCGTCCGCGACGGACAGGCCCGGCACGTCGGCCGCCGCTGCGAGTCGCGCGATGAGCTCGCCGACGTCCTCGGTCGCCCGTTCCGTCACGTGTGGGCGGCGCTGGTCAGGATGGCGGCCAGCTCGTCGTGATGGTCCTGGTAGTGCTCGATGGTCTCCTCGTAGAAGAAGTCCATCATCTCGGCATCCTTGACCCAGCGACTCTCAGGCACCACGGTCAGCGTGCCGCGCATCTCGCCGGGCACCGTCCGGGCGCGCCGCCGGACCTCGTCGTGATCCATGGCCCGCCATTGGGCCAGGAAGTCGTCGTTGACGCCGTCGCCCCGGGCCTGCCAGTCGGACTCCATGTGCGCTTTGGCGCTCGATGTCTCGCCGACGGCCAGCTCGCGGGCGACGTCGAGCGCGTGCTGCTGCCAGGCCACGAGGTGTCCCAGCAGGTCGCGCGCCGACCAGCCATGGGTCGCGTCGTCGGGGTGGCCCGGTCGGTCGAGGTCGTCATCGGAGAGGTCGATGAGCGCCTCGAACGGCGCCCACGCCTCGTGCTCCTCCTCCAGGAATTCCATCGCCGATGCGTACATGGTTGCCTCCCTAGACGGCGACCGGTTCTCGATACTCGCCGAAGACGGCGCGGAAGACACCGCACATCTCACCCAGCGTGGCGTACGCGCGGGCGCAATCGATGAGCGCGGGCATGAGGTTGGCCTCCGTCGACGACGACCGCCCGGCCAGGTCGCGCAAGCGGGCCAGCGCCGCCGCGACCGCTTCGCCGTCTCGCTCGCGCCGGACCCGCTCGAGCCGACCGAGGTGGGCGCGCAACGATGCCTCGCTGACCTGCAGGATCGGGATCTCGAGCTCCTCGTCGGGGTCGACGTTGACGTTGACGCCGACGACCTCGCGCTCCCCGGCGTCGAACTCGCGTTGGTAACGGTAGGCGGCATCGGCGATCTCGCGCTGGGGATAGCCCGCCGCGATGGCCGCGACCATGCCACCCAGCCGGTCGATCTCGTCGAGGTAGCGCCATACCGCTCGCTCGGTCTCGTTCGTGAGCGCCTCGACGAACCACGATCCACCGAGCGGGTCGACGGTCGACGCGACGCCGGTCTCGGAGGCGATGATCTGCTGCTGTCGGAGGGCCAGGAGCGCAGCGTCCGCGCTCGGCACAGCCCAGGCTTCGTCGTAGGCGTCGGTGTGCAGCGACTGTGTCCCGCCGAGCACGGCCGCGAGCGCCTGGATGGCCACGCGCGTGAGGTTGTTGAGCGGCTGCTGCGCGGTAAGCGAGACGCCGGCCGTCTGGGTGTGGAAGCGCATCCAGGCGGAGCGCTCGTTCTCGGCGCCATAGCGCTCGGTCATCAGCTTGTGCCAGACCCGACGCCCGGCGCGGAACTTGGCGATCTCCTCGAAGAAGTCGCTGTGCGAGTTGAAGAAGAACGAGAGTCGCGGCGCGAAGTCGTCGACGCGCAGGCCACGGGCGAGCGCCGCCTCGACGTACGCCATCCCATCGGCGATCGTGAATGCCAGCTCCTGGACGGCCGTCGAGCCGGCCTCGCGGATGTGGTAGCCGCTGATGGAGATCGTGTTCCAGCGTGGCAGCTCGCGCGTCCCGAACTCGATGGTGTCGGTCACCAGGCGCATCGAGGGCTCCGGCGGGAAGAGGAACTCCTTCTGGGCCACGAACTCCTTGAGGATGTCGTTCTGCGTCGTGCCCTCGAGCGCCGCCCGCGGGAAGCCGCGGGCCTCGGCGGCGGCGATGTACATCGCCCAGATCGGCGCCGCCGGCGAGTTGATGGTCATCGATGTGCTGATGCGGTCGAGCGGCAGGCCGTCGAGCAGGACCTCCATGTCGGCCAGCGACGAGACGGCCACGCCGCACGTCCCGAACTCGCCTTCGGCTTCCGGGTCGTCGGTGTCGTAGCCGTACAGCGTGGGCATGTCGTAAGCGACCGAGAGCCCCGTCTGACCGGCCTCGAGCAGCTGTCGGAAGCGGGCGTTGGTGTCCTCCGCGGCGCCGAAGCCGGCGAACATGCGCATCGTCCACAACCGAGCTCGATAGCCAAGGCCGTGGATGCCGCGCGTGAAGGGCGGCGACCCCGGCGCACCGATGTCGCGAGCCGGATCGAAGTCGTCCCAGCGTCCGCCGGCGAGTGGCTGGCCGAGATGGTCGACGGCCGTCGGCCCCGACCCGCCGGCGTCGCTGCCCTGCCAGGCGGACGGGCCATAGAGCGCCGCGATCTCGACGTCGCTGATGGTCGAGAAACGCGGCCGACGCTCATCCGGCCCGCGGCGGTCGACCGACGCCCGCCAGGCCCGGTCGCGGTCCGCCCAGCTGCTGCCCATGGTCCGACGATACCATCCGGTCCCGGGCTGCGGCCCTACCCTTGGCGGGTGCACTCGCGACGCGCTCGCCACCGCTCGGTCATCGGCCCAGCCCTGCTCCTCGTCATCGTCGCCATCGTGGCGGTCGGCTGCAGCGGCATCGGTCAGGCGAGCCTCGACCCCGGCGCCCCCTGCGGTGGCCGCGACGAGGAGCGTGCGCCCGGCTTCCACGCCGACCTCGAGGCGCTGGTCCCGGAGACGCTCGACGGCGCCGCGCCGGTCCAACGCGACAGCGGCCGCTACTGTTCGGAACGCTCCTTGGGCGTGCTCGCCGATGCCGGTCACGAGTCCCTCGACTTCGCCGGCGCGACCTGGCCGGGGACCGACGAGTCCGGCCTCGCCATCGTCGCCTATCGGGCGCCGGGCCTGACGCTCGACCAGCTCGCCGACGCCTTCGCCCGCGGTGCCGACGACGCGCGCTCGGTCAACCAAGTCCATGCACAACCGACCGAGGTCGCCGGAAGGCCGGCCGTGCGCATCGATGCGGTCATGCGCCGGACGCCACAGACGGTGGTCATCTGGCCTGCCGCTGCCGTCGAGACGTTCGTCGTCGTCATCGGCTCCGGCGTCGACGAAGCGAGTCTCGCAGGGGCGGTGGCGGCGGCTGCCGACCGCTGAACGGAGCCGGCCGGTGCGCGGATGCCATCGACCATCGTACGGGCCGAGCCGTACTGACTCCTCATTGCCTCGGCCAGCGTCGGGGACTACCTTCTGATCACGCCGTCGCTCTCGGGCCGGATGCGCACCCGAGGCGTCGACCACCGGGTTCAGGACTGGATGTGATCCCGGCTTCAGGGGCGAAGGAGCTGTCCTCCGCGCTCGGGAACGCTGGTCCTGCTCAACGAGTCGAGTGACTGGTTTTTTCGGCCGACGGGCCGGCCATAGTGGGAGAGACGGCCGCACTTATCGGGCACCTGGGATCGGGACTCTGGTCGGGCGGCCAGGGTCCCGATCTCGATTCTGACGCTGGCGCGCCGACGCACCACCCCTGCCATCGACCCCCGCTCGACCTCAGTCGTCGGGGTGACTCGTGCCGAATCCGGCCGTTGGCGGCCGCATGCGCCGGACGACCCCTCGCTCGTCGAGTTCGGCCTGGATGACCCGCGCCTTGACCACCAGGTCTCGGTCGCGCGTGATGGTCCGGGCGATCCAGTCGATGTACGTCGGCTCGAAGGCGGCCACCTCGCCCAGCGTGTGGCCCCGGAACTTGCCGAACTCGAGGGGCGCCGCGAGCGATGCCTCGAGCGTCGGCATCGCGACCGGGCGCCGCGTCCGGCGGACACGCACGGGCCCGTTGGGCTTGCTGGCACGCAGCGGCTCTGGCTCCTCCGTCCGCTCGCGCGCACTGATGGGCCGGTGGCCCGGCAGCCCACCGCTGCCGTTCGTCGTCGTCGCGTTGCGCGCATGGAAGGTGCCCGTGGCGTCGAACCGAGCGGTGACCGGTCGGGTCGGACGAGGCGGCGGCGGACCGGCAGGACGACCGTCACGATCGACCGGCGGGCTGCCGGTCCGGGCGCTGGAGCTCCGCGCGTTGGGATGGCTGCGATCGTAGGCGCGGCGACGCTCCTCGTCACGCAGCAGGTCGTAGGCCGCGTTGACGCGTGCCATGCGCTTCGTGAGATCGGCCGTGCGCGCGGCGTCGCCCGTCGCCTGATCCGGGTGGAGCTCGCGGGCCAGCTCGCGCCGCCGGCGTTGGATGGCCTGGTCGCTGGCGCCCGGCGCGACACCGAGCACCTCGTACGGGTCGCCTCGGAACGTCAGTTGCGGCATGACACCCGAGGCTACCACCCTCGGTCGAGGCAAGCTCGGCGAGACACGTCCGCCGACCGGTCGCCCGGCGCCGCTATCGGCCGCTTCCGTACGACCAGCCGACGGTCGTGACTCGACCGTCGATCATGGTCACCGTCGTCTCGCCATCGCCGTCCGTGGTCGAGCACGGGCCGGGTGTGCATCTGACGTCGATCGAGATCACGGTCGCGGGATCGACATCGAGGTCGTCGACGGCCTCCAGAGCTCGAGCTGCGCACGTCACCTGGTCGATGTCGTGACAGGTCGGGTCGACCGCCAGCGAGGGCGCCGGTTCGATGGGCTGGCCGACGGGTGCCGGCATGGCGCTGCTCCAGCCGAAGCCGCCCTGCTCCTTGGTGCCGTCGGCGAAGGTCACCGTCTGCTCGGCGTCACCGCTCTCGTTCGAGCAGACCGTCGTGCAGCGGACGACGATGCCGACCACGATCGTGCCCCGCTCACGGGCCCGTTCGTCGGCACCGGCGAACGTCTCGATGCAGACATCCTGCGGCAGGCCGACACACGACCTGCCAGGGGCGCTGGCCGGGCCGGCGCCCGGCAGGCACGCCCCGGCAACGGCCGCGACGAGGACGAGCGCGCCAAGGGCCGGCAGCCATGAACCCGCCACGCGACGCATGGGTCGAGTGTAGGTCGGACCCATCGACGGGCGACGCAGCGCCTGCGGTAAGGTCTGGCCGCGATGCCCATGCGCCTGCCATTCCAGCCGCCGCTCGAGCCGATGCTGGCCAAGCCGGCCGCGGCCATCCCGACCGGTGACGGCTGGCTCTACGAGCCCAAATGGGATGGCTTCCGGGCCATCGTCTTCCGCGACGGCGACGAGGTCTTCATCCAGAGCCGCGACCTCAAACCCCTCGACCGCTACTTCCCGGAGCTCGCCGAACCGCTTCGCGCGAACCTGCCGGAGCGCAGTGTCGTCGATGGCGAGGTCGTCATCCGTGGCGAGGGCGGGCTCCAGTTCGAGGCGCTCCTCATGCGCATCCACCCGGCCGCGTCGCGCGTCCGGATGCTGGCCGAAGCGACGCCAGCATCGTTCGTCGCGTGGGACCTGCTGGCGCTCGATGACGAGGACCTGCGCGACGTCCCGCAGGGCGAGCGGCGGTCCCGACTCGAGGCCGCCATGGCGACCGCCCAGGCCCCGGTCCACCTGACACCGGCGACGCGGGACGCACCGACGGCCGAGGACTGGTTCCATCGGTTCGAGGGCGCCGGGCTCGACGGCGTCATCGCCAAGCCGATCGACGGGCGATACCTGCCCGGCAAGCGGGCGATGATCAAGATCAAGCACGCTCGCACGGCCGACTGCGTCGTGGCTGGCTTCCGGTGGCACAAGAACGGGCCGGGCACGATGGTCGGGTCGCTGCTGCTCGGGCTCTGGGACGACGCCGGCAAGCTCAACCACGTGGGGGTCACGGCCAGCTTCACGGAGGCCCGACGGCGGGAGCTCGTGGCCGAGCTCGAGCCCCTGCGCGCGAACGCACTCGACGGGCATCCGTGGGGCGAGTGGGCCGAGTGGGCGGCCGCCGCGCAGGCCGCCGGCCAGCGGCTGCCCGGCGCGACGTCGCGCTGGAACGCGGGCAAGGACCTGTCCTGGGAGCCGCTTCGCGCCGAGCGCGTCTGCGAAGTCGCGTACGACCACCTCCAGGGTGATCGGTTCCGCCATGCGACGACGTTCGTGCGCTGGCGACCGGACCGGACGCCCGACTCCTGCCGCTACGACCAGTTGGAGGTCACCCCGCCCTACGAGCTCGATCGCATCTTCGGCGCCGGCTCAGGCGCCGGCTCGCCTTCCGACGGCGGATGAACACGGCGGCGACGCCGGAGACGGTCCTCGGTCCTCGGGCACTGAACCGCGCGACGCTCGCCCGTCAGCACCTGCTCGGGCGCTCACGGATGCCGGCCCTCGACATGGTCGAGCACCTCGTGGGGATGCAGGCGCAGGAGCCCGAGAACCCGTACGTCGCCCTCTGGTCGCGCATCGAGGGCTCGCAGCCCGCCGAGCTCTCGGGGCTCATCGAGGCGCATCGGGCATCGCGCGGTGGTCTCATGCGGGGCACGCTGCACCTCGTCAGCGAGCGCGACATGCTCGCCTTCCAGCCGCTCATGCGACCGGTGCTCGCACGGGTCCTCCACACGCAGAGCCCGTTCGGCCGCCGGCTCACCGGCCTCGACGTCGACGAGCTCATGACGGTGGGCCGCGTGTGGCTCGAGGATCTGCCTCGCACGCGCGCCGAGCTGGTGCCGCTCCTTGCCGAGCGCTGGCCCGATCACGACGCCTCGTCCCTCGCGTATGCCTTGACCTACCTGCTGCCACTCGTCCAGGTCACGCCGCGCGGACTGTGGCACCGGAGCGGCAGGGCCGCCTTCACGACCGTCGAGGCATGGCACGGGCGGGCGCCGGACGCGGAGCCTGACGTCGACACCTTCGTCTTCCGCTACCTGGCCGCCTTCGGGCCGGCCTCGGCCAGCGATATCCGCATCTGGTCGGGTCTGACCGGCGTCGGCGCGGTCGTCGATCGCCTCCGGCATCGTCTGGTGACCGTGCGCGACGAAACCGGTCGCGAGCTCTTCGACCTGACCGACGCCCCTCGCCCGGACCCGGACACGCGAGCCCCGGTGCGCTTCCTGCCCGAATACGACAACGTCCTGCTCGGCTTCGCCGACCGATCGCGCTTCGGCACCGATCCCAGGGTCGCACCGCTCTTCGCCGAGCAGCGCATCGGCCTCGGGGCGATCCTCGTCGATGGCACCGTGCGCGGGACGTGGCGCGTCCGGCGTGATCGATCGACGGCCAGGATGACCATCAGGATGCTCGACCCGCTTGCCCCGAGCGATGCGACGGCGGTCGACGAAGAGGGCGCCGCGCTGCTCGATGTGCTTGCCGACGACCTGCCGGGGCGCGAGCTCAGCCGCACCACCTTCGACGGCTGAGGCCGGCCTCAGTCCGGGCCGGCCAGGTAGGACGCCCAGTCCCGCTGGTCGTCGAGGTGCTGCCACTCGCGCCAGCGCGCGATCAGCCCCTCAGGCGAGAGCTCGACGATGGCGGCGCCGTGGTACCGGTGATGACCCTCGTAGGTGTACTCCGCGACACCGGTCTGGGCGGCCGCATCGAAGAGGATGCGGTGCCACGTC
>DATBSD010000091.1:0-58241 GCA_036559965.1 Candidatus Limnocylindrales bacterium | reverse complement strand
CCCGCGGCAAGCAGCTCCATGACAAGCGCCGATCGATCGCGGAGCGCGACGCAAGGCGAGACCTCGACCGCGAGCTGGCGGACGCCCGTCGCGGCCGCTAAGGCAGGGTCGCTCGCGGACCTGGTGCTACGATAGCGTGGTCCGGACGCGGTCCGGGCCATCTGGGGATGCGTGGTTTCGACAGGGCCGGATCCCCGGGGAACGCGAGCCGAGGTGCCGTCAGGCCTCGTTAAACCGGCGGCAAAACGAAGTAACTGGCAACCGCCAGCCTGCTCTCGCCCTCGCCGCTTAGGCGGTAAGGTGAGCGTGGAAGCAGCCTCCTCCCCGCGGGCTGTGGAAGCGTCATCCAGCGGGGATGCGCCCCGGATGAGCGTCACGTAGTCCGGAGCAAAGCCCGCAAGGGGACGTGACTGGACCGGACGGCAGACTGCCGATGGCCGTCCGTCCGGTCGACGACAAAGCATCGGACACGCTCGTAGCATGTCTCCGGCTGAAGGTTCTGGACGGGGAGTTCGACCCTCCCCCATCTCCACCAGCACTCACCTCGAAGCGGCGCTCTCCCGCCGGAGCGCCGCTTCTTCGCGCTCCAGCGGCCGATCGACGGGAGACAGGGCGCTTGGGCACCCGGCGAACACTCAGCGCACGCCATCCGCCGGAGTGCCAAGCCCTTCGCGCGCGGCGAGCAGCGCAGCCTCCACTCGACTCCGGACGCGAAGCTTGCCCAGGATGTTCGTCATGTGGTGCTTGATCGTCTTCTCCGACAGGCCGAGGCGGTCGGCGATCTCCTGGTTTCCGAGGCCCGAAGCGACGAGCTCGAGGACTTCGCGCTCCCTCGTCGTCAGCTCGTCGAAGGGCGAGGTGCGGGGCTTCGACATCTCGCGCAGGAGGCCCCAGGCGAGCGCCGGCGCGACATAGACCTGGCCCGCGTGGATGGCGCGGATGACACCGATGAGCTCGGTCGCACCGGCGCCCTTGAGGACGTAGCCAGAGGCCCCTGCCTTCATGGCGGCAAGGAGGTCGTCCTCGTCTTCGGACACGGTCAACATCACGACTCGTGTCGCGGGGCACGCGGTGCTGATGTCCCGTGCGGCCGAGATGCCACCTCCGGGCATGGCGATGTCCATGAGCACGACGTCGGGCAGGAGCTCGCGCGCAAGCTCGACCGCGTTCGCGGCATCGGTCGCCTGGGCAACGACTTCGAGGTCTGGTGCCGCGTCCAATGAAGCGACCACACCGGCCCGGAACATCGGGTGGTCGTCCGCGACCACGAGACGGATGGTCTCGGTCATGCGTCACCAGATGTGCTGGCGTGGATCATGGGCTGCTCAGGATGGATCGGCCATCGCAGCGAGACCGTCGTGCCATGCCCGCGCTCCGACATCAGGTCGAAGTCACCGCCCAGCAGCTCGGCCTGTTCGCGCATGCCTGCCAGCCCGAGCCCACGCTCTGCCTGTAGCAGCGCGGCATCGATTCCGGGGCCAGCGTCGGCGACATCGAGCAGCAGGTCGTGGTCCGCGACATCGACCGTCACCCGCACGCCGACGCCGTTAGCGTGCCGAAAGGCATTCGAGAGCAGCTCCTGGATCGCGCGGTAGAGGGCGATCCTGATGGGCAGCGAAACGGTCGGCAGGTCGTCCCGGATGTGCGTCTCGACGGCCATCCCGGTTCGACGCACATGGTCCTGGACGGCGCGCAGGGCGACCTGGCCGGCGTCCAGGCTTGCGAGCTCGGGCATGCGCAGCCCGGCAGCGATGGCGCGCATGTCTCGAAGCGCATCCTGGAGCGCTCCCTCGACCTCGGTCACCTCCGGCGCTGTCGCACCGTGGCCTCCAGCCGATCCTCGCAATGCGTCCAGGCGTAACAGCGCCAGCGCCATCGTCTGGCCCGGACCATCGTGCAGGTCGGCGCTGATGCGACGCAGCGACCGCTCGTTGAGTGTCGTGGTCCGTTCTGCGGCCGCTCGCACCTTGTCGCTCAGGGCCTCGTTCTGGGCGAGGAGCGAGGAGAGCTCTCGAACCTGGCCCTCCAGCTCCGCCTCCTGCCGGCCGATCGTGTCGCTGCCCTGCTTGACGATGCCGTAAAGGAGCAAGAGCGAGACGCCGATGGCGGCCGCCACGAGGAGCCAGGACAGCATCCGGGCCTGCCAGACCTCGCGGTCGATGGCGTCCGGCAGCAGGTAGAACTCGACCACCGATGCGACCTCGTCCGAACCGCCGTGGCGGACGGGGACGTACATCTCGAGCAGGCGGGCCCAATCGCGACGCTCGACCGCATTCTCGGTCCCGGTCAGGTCGCTCAGCTGCGCCGTGACACGCCCATCGAAGGCCTCCGCCAACTCACCCTCGACCGGGAACGTTTGCCCGACCAACTCGCCGATCGAGCCGTAGACGATGGTGCCCGACGGCGACCAGACGCGAAGCGAGACCACGAGATCGCCGAGCGGTCCACTCTGCAGCAGCCGGTCGAGCTGCTCGGCGCTGGCGGCAGGGATCGAACCATCCGCCGAAGCGGCCTGCAGATGTGGCTCGACGAAGCTCTCGACGTAGAGCGCCGTGACGGCTGCCGTCCGATCGACGATGCCTCGTTCGAGCGTGTCGCCGATCCAGACTCCGACCACCACGCCGGCGACGACGAGGATGACGAGGTTCGCCGCCAGGAATCGACGCGCCAGGGTCAGGCGAGGGCCAGGCGCGGTTGATCGCCTTCGGCCGAACGACGTCGCCGACCTGTCGTGGCGGACGTCTGGCGGCGACGATGGGGCCGCGATGGGCGGTGTGGACGTGGCCATCGACCCATCGTACGCCGGGCCTCGTCGCGGCCGATACGGCCGTAGGTCGCTGCTCGGATGAGACCAAGGTCGGATGCCGTTCTCGACCGAGGCCCGTTGTCCTCGATGGGTCCGCCCACCGAGGCTAAGCGTCGAGACGGATCGGACCGCAGCGCAGCGGCGACCGCTCGGACGACAAGCTCGACAAGGAGAACCCCGATGCCACTCCCCACATCCCACATCCCGTCGCGGCTCCTGGCCGCCGGCGCGCTGACCCTCAGCCTCGCGCTCGGCGCCATGATCATGCCGGCGACCGCGGCCGCCAAAGGCGGTGACGCCATCCGCGTGACCGGCTCGTGCAGCGGGCACAGCACCAGCAAGCTCAAGGCCAAGCACGACGACGGCCGGATCGAGGTCGAGTTCGAAGTCGACCAGAACCGCAACCGGCAGCAGTGGCGGGTCAAGCTCTGGGACGACGGCATCCGCGTGTTCAGCGGCTATCGATGGACCGCACCGCCGAGTGGCTCCTTCTCCCTGGAGCGCCGCATCGCGAACCGGGCGGGTACCGACACCATCAAGGCCAAAGCGGTCAACGTCAAGAGTGGTGAGATCTGCCGGGCGACGCTCAACGTCTGATCTTCGCTCGACGAGCTCTCGACGCTGATGGCGAGATCCGATCGGCTCGCACGGACGTACCTCCACGCAGCCAGCCACGCGGCTGGCTGCTGATGGAGGTCTCCTTGTGATGCGCGTACGTCTCATCCGTGGTCGACGATCGCTCGTGGCCGTGGCGGGGGTCGCCGTGCTCCTCGCCGGCTGTGCCACGACCGGCGGGTCGCCGTCGCCGTCGCCGTCGGCGGCTCCCGCGTCCGAGTCACCGGTCGGCGAGACGGTCGAGGTGACCACGGCAACCGACGCGACGCTCGGGCCGATCCTCGTCGGCGAGGGCGGCAAGACGCTCTACCTGTTCACCAAGGACACAGGCGGCACGAGCGTCTGCAGCGGCGATTGCGCGGCGTCCTGGCCGCCGTTCGTCATCGCTGCCGGGGCCAGCGTGGTCGGTGGCGAGGGCGTTCCCGGCGTCCTGGCGACGATCACGCGTGAAGATGGCGCGCTTCAGGTGACTTATGACGGCAAGCCGCTCTACTACTTCGCCGCCGACGCCAAGGCCGGCGACGTGACGGGCCAGGGGGTCAACGACGTCTGGTTCGTCGTCCCGCCGACCGGCTCGAGCTCGGGCGGCGGGACGGACGCGTCGGCGACGCCGGGCGACGACGACTACTCGCGTGGCGGCGGCGCCTCGCCGGCCGCCACCCCATAGGCGGTGCTGGACGAAAACGACCCGGCGTACGACCATCGAGCCCGTGGAGCCACCGGCGCGACGATCCGGCGACCCGCCCGAGCGGCGGTCCGACGCTGCCATCGCAACGCTCATCGCGGCCGGTGACGAACCGGCCTTCATGGAGGCGTATGACGCCCACGTGGTCGTCCTGTTCGGCGTCATGACCCGCTTCCTGGGCGATCGGGAGGCGGCGGCCGAGGTCGTCCAGGAGACGTACCTCGCCCTCTGGCAGCGCGCGGCGTCCTACCGAGCGGACGCCGGCAGCCTGCGCACATGGCTGCTCAGCGTGGCGCGTCATCGCGCGCTCGATCGGCTGCGGGCCGAAGCTCGTCGCCCGCGCCTGGTCGCCATCGCGGACGGCATCGACGACCGGTCTGCGCGCTGGTCGGAGCCGACGATCGGCGGCACGGCGTCCGTTGACGCACAACCGGGACCGAGCCTCGAGCGGCGCTGGACGCAAGCGGTCGTCCGAGCGGCCGTGGCCGGCATGCCGGCCGACGAGCGGTCGGTCCTGGTGCTGGCCTACGACGAGGACCTCAGCCAATCGCAGATCGCAGCCCGGCTCGGGCTGCCCATCGGCACGGTCAAGTCCCGCACGCGTCGCGCCATGGCGCGCCTGCGGGAGCTGCTGGCGCCGATCCCGGATCTGCGCACGGCAGCGGAGTCGGACGATGGATCACGCTGAGGCGAGCGAGCGCATCGCCGACCTGGCCATCGAGCCCGGCGGCCTGGCCGCCCTGCCGACCGATCCGTCGCCCGACGCCACGGCACTCATGAGCCACGTCCGCGCCTGTCCCGCGTGCCAGGCCAATCTCGATGCCTGGCGTCGGACGCACGAGGCGATCCGGACGACCATCACCGACGGCGGGCCGCTCCGACCGGGATCCAGCGAGCGCCGCAACGACCCGGCCACTGGCAGCCCCGACGTGCCGCCGCCGGAGCTCCGGGCGGCCGTCGAGGGCCTGGCCACGCCATCGTCCCGCATCCCGCCGGGATCCCCGCGCCGGCCGGTCATCCTGGACGACCGAACGGCTGCCACCGGTACGGGACGCGGGGTGCCTGGCGCCGGACGCGACGTCAGGCCGTGGCAGGGCATCGCCGCCGTCATCGCCGTCCTGCTCATCCTCGGGTCTGCTGCGGTGGCCATCGACCAGGCGCGCCGTGCCGAAGCCGCCCGGACCAGCGCAGCCGAGCTCGTCGACCTCGCCACGAGCCTCGACGATGTCCTCAAGGCCGACCACAGCTGGGTCGTCGGCCTGGTCGGGCTGGACGGTCAGCCGGCCGGATCGGTGTCCTGGTCGGACGAGGAGATCGTGGTCCTGTCGGCGGCCCTGGCGCCACCCGGCGAGGGTCTCGAGTATCGCTGCTGGGTCGAGCGCGACGGCGCTCGGACGCCCATCGGTGTGATGGACTTCAACGGCGACGTCGCCGCCTGGGCAGGTTCGATGGAGCGCTACGGCGACCTCGAGCTCGACCGCGGCGGCCACTTCGGGGTCAGCCTCGAGACCGTCGCCGGCGACGGTGGTGGCCCGCCAGTCCTGATCGGCGAGCTGCCGAGCTGAGCGGGTCCCTGGCGGCCCACGACCGGTGGTGGCGTCGGCCTCAGCGCTGGCCGGTGGCGCCGGCGTCGCGGACGCCGGGTCGTTCGGCGCGATCGCGGATGCCGCGCAGAAGCTTCTCGTCGAGCGCGAAGTGGAACGGCTCCACGAGCGCCCCGTTGAACAGGTCGGCGGCGGCCGAGGGCGCCCAGCTCATGCGCCAGCGCGAGATGAGCCGGGTCACCCCGGACTCGGCGGCGCGCGCCACGAGCGTCCAGCTGACGGCCACCGCGCCATTGAAGTAGTCACCGTCGTCGGCCTGACGGCGGCCGACGAGGACGAGCAACTCCGGCGCCTCGAGCTGGTCGACGACCAGGGTCAGGCCGTCAGGCCCGCCGATGGGTGCCAGACGGATGGTGTCGTCGACGGCGAGATCCTGGAGCTCGGGCACGATGGTGTCGCTGCTCTGCATGTCGGCGCCGATGAGCCGCTCGAGGGCCTCGTAGCTGTAGAGCCCGGCCCGGCCCTCGCCGAGCTGGACGAGCCACGGCCAGACGGCCGATGGGGCGGCCGCGATGTCGATGGCGCGGGTCGAGCTGAAGCGCGGCGCCGGCACGTGCTCGTCGCCCGGCAGCGACTCGCTCGCCTCGGCCTCGCTGGCGCCCCACACTCGGAGCTGCGGCCGGACCCCGATGACGTAGGCCGCGCCGGCCGTGCCGACGGCGGCCAGCCGGGCGATCATGCTGAGCATCGGGACCCCGGCTAGCGGGAGTCGGCCGAGCCGCGACCGACGAGCGTGATGCCGGTGATCCGAGCGTAGTGCGAGTAGAACGTCTGCCTGTCGAGCAGCTTGCCGTTCCGGTCGCGCACGAAGCGGGTGACCCAGACGTCCTTGCCTGTCGCCGGGTACTCGACGGTCTGGCGACGACCGGGCGCCAGCGAAGAGGTGTACTGGATGCTCCAGCCGGCCGGCCGGATGTTGCGCACGGTCGGTCGCGAGAAGCTCACCCGGCGTCCGGAGTCGACCGACCAGAGCTGGAAGTTGACGATGCCGAAGCTCGTCCAGCCGCGGATCATGATGGGCGACTCGGTGTCGTTCTTGAAGCTCATCGACTGGACACTGCCGCCTCCGCTCTTGAACACGGTCGCGTCAAGGCCGAGGGGATAGCGGTCGATGTAGTAGTAGTGGTTGCGCCGGTCGCCCATCTCGAGGCCGTAGCGCAGGGCCGCGTTGAAGAGCGTCGTCGAGCAGCTGCAGATGCCGCCGGCCAGGGCGCCGGTGGGCTCGGTGCGGCCGTTGATGATGGCGCCGCCAGGCCCGAAGCCTCGTGCCCGGCTGATCTCGCCGACGACATCCCAGAAGTCGAACCACTCGCCGGGTGCGACCACGTAGCCGTTGATGAGCGAGGTCGGGATCGAGATGTTCTTGCCGAAGAAGTTCCGCTCGCCCTGGGGGAAGTGCGTCGTCCAACGCGCGCGTCGGATGGGCTTGAGCTTGGTCCGCCAGGCCTTGGCGTCGGCAGTCGTGAAGGCCGGCTCGCTCGAGGCCACCGCCAGCGCGACCGGCGCCGCAGCCAGGGCCGGGTCGCTCAACGCTGCCTTGACGGCCAGCACGGACGCCGCCTGATCCGTGGAGCGGCCGGGCTTGCTCGGGATGACCGTGCTCGGCCGTCCGTTGACCACGCGGTAGCGGGCATTCGTGCCGGCCTGATCGACCTTCTTGGCGATGCCCTTGATGGCCTTGGCGATCTTGGCATCGACGAGCGTCGGCGCGATGGCGCCGTCGGCTCCGACCCCGAAGGCGACCCACGTGCGGAGCGTCTCGTTGTTGATCTTGAACGTCTTCTTCTCGGCCGTCAGTGCCAGGTCCGACGCGGTCATCAGGCCGGCCTGTGTCGCGGCGGCCTGCGCCTCGGGCGTGCTCACGGCGGCCTCGACCGGCTGGGTCACGGCCGGCGCGGTGACCGCCCCGGCGTCGGCGCTGGCGAGCAGGGGATCGATGACCGCGAGCGTGGCCGGCACGTCGAGCGCTCGGCCGGCGACGGCCGGGCTGACGGTGAAGAAGATGCTGCCCTCGGGCAGGCTGATGGACGCGTCGACCGGGTCGCGCGCGAGCGTCGTCGCGAGGACGAGCAGACGGCTGCGGGCGAGCTCCTGGTCGTAGCCGGCGACGGCAGTCACCTGGCTGCCGCGGAGCAGGCTCCGGACGCGGTCGAGCGACTGCTCGGCGACCGTGCCGCCGCGACCGACCTGGAAGGCCGCGTCGAGCATGGCCGCCATGTCGTAGTCGCGGGCGACCGAGGCGTAGGGCAGGGTGACCGTCTCGTCGTCGACGGTCAGCGTGACCTCGCCATCGCTGAGCGGTGGCAGCCCTGCACGGAGCGCGGCCTCGGCAGCCGCGCGATCCATGCCCGCGACCGGTACGCCGGCCACGGTCACGCCGGGCATCACCCGGTTCTGGTAGATGACCGCCAGGCCGGCCAGGAAGCCGGCCACGAGCACGACGGCGAAGGCGAGCGCGACGACGAAGCCGAGCGCGCCGAAACGCCAGCCACGATCGCGTGGCTGGGAACCGGCGAGGGCGATGCTTTCGGTCGTCACGGGCTGCGAATCCTAGCAGGCGGCGGCGCGGGCGCCGAGCGGCAGGTCAGGCGCTCCGCGGCAGGATGACGACGCGGCGATCGGGCTCTTCGCCGATCGACTGCGTGGTCACCTCGGGATTGGCGCGCAGGGCGAGGTGGATCCAGCGGCGCTCGAGCGGGGTCATCGGGTCGAGCTGGAGCATGCGGCCGGTCTCGACGACGCGCGACGCCGCCCGCTCGGCGATCTCGTTGAGCTGCCGCTCACGCCGGCCACGGTACTCCTCGACGTCGACGAGCACGCGCGTCCAGGCGCCCATGCGCTTCGAGAGCATGAGGTTGACGAGATGCTGGAGCGCCGAGAGGCGTTCGCCCTTGCGCCCGATGAGGGCGCCCAGCGACTCCTTCTCGGAGTCGTCGCCGATGACGCTCAGCCGCGACGTCTCGCCGGTCTCGATGGTCACCGTCACCTTGTAGCCGAGCAGCTCCATGACCTGCTCGAGGATCTCCTTGCCTGCCGCCAGTGCCTCGGGCGACGCCTCGGCCGCCTGGATGTCCTCGCGATCGGTGGCCGACGACTGGCGGGCGGCCGTGAGCTGCGCCTGCTCCCCCTCGGTCAGCGTGCTCGAGCGCGTGGGTCGGCTCTCGCGTCGGCCACGATCGTCGCGCGGCCCGCGATCGTCGCGCGGGCGACGCTCGCGGCGCTGGCTCTGCTCGGCGGTCGGGGCAACGTCGGCGACAGGAGCCGCGACCGCGGCCTGCGGGTCGGCGACGTCTCCGGCCGAGCTGCTGCTTGGCGTTGCCGCCGGCGTGCTATCGCGCTGGCGGTCGTCGCGGGCCGGGGCCGGCAGCGGGACCGCGGCGGCGGCCTCGCGGCGCGGCGCGGCCCCACCCAGGGCGGAGCGCGGTGCCGCCACGATGCGGGCCGGCTCGGCGCCCATGCCCAAGACGCCGCGGGCGCCGTGGGTCAGGATCTCGAAGTCGAGGTCGTTGAGGCTGCTGACGCCGAAGGCGGTCATGGCCTGCTTGATGGCGTCCTCGACGGACTTGCCCGTGAACTCCTGGTAATCGCTCATCGTCGTCTCCCCCGCCTGCTTGTGCGGGCTCGCTGTCTGGATGGTTTGACGGTCCCGGCGGCGCTGTCGGTCGTCGATCGCCGCGTCGGAGCGGAGACGGCGCCGGAGAGCGTGTTGGGCGCTGGTGGTGGCGCCGCGATGGCATAGCGCGGCGTGTGGTTGCGGGCGAATGACGGGTTCCAGCCGAAGAGCGGGAAGAGGGCACCCCAGCCCGCGATGAGGTACTGCTGGACGATGGAGAAGATGGTCGTCGTGGTCCAGTAGACGAACAGGCCGGCCGGCAGGAAGGCGCCGTAGATGATCGAGATGGCCGGCAGGATGAGCATCGTCCGGTTCTGGACGCGCATCTGCGGGTCATTCGTGGGCATCTGCGACATGCGCGTCTGGATGAGCTGCAGGAAGGCGGCGATGAGCGCCAGCAGGCTGACCCCGAAGCCGAGCACGGGCAGCGTGAACAGGATCTCCGGCACGCTCGCGTTGAGCCCGCGCGGATCGGTGCTCAGGAAGCCGAGCCAGGGGATGTACGGGTTGAGACACGAGGCGTAGCCCGTGACAGCCTCCGGCTGGCAGGTGACCGGGATCTGGAAGCCGAGCACGGTCAGCATCGAGGAGATGTCGGGCGCCGTGAGGCCGGACGTGAAGACGTAGTACATCGGGCCGAGCAGGAAGAGCGTCAGCAGGGCGGGCAGGCAGCCGGACGCCGGGCTGACGCCGCGCTCGCTGTACAGCCGCTGCTGCTCCTGGGCGATCTTCGCCCGATCGCCCTTGTACTTGGCCTGGAGGGCCTTGACCTCGGGCTGCAGGGCGACCATCCGACGGGACGACACGATCTGCCGCCGGAAGATGGGCACGAGCAGGAACCGGATGACCAGCGTGACGATGATGATGGCCGCGCCGATGGGCGCCGGCGAGGCGCTGCCGAGCGCGACCTCCAGTGCGCCGACGGCGTCGTAGGCCAGCACGAGCCCGATGAAGATGGCCTGGAAGAGCGGCGTGAAGATCCAGGCGATGGTGCTGATCGGGTCGGCTCCCGGTACGGCCGGGCAGAGGTTCGGACGGATCGTCGGCTCGGGCACCGCCGTCGGCTGCGGCGCGGCGCCCTCGAGCGTCGGGGCGGGCGACGGCGTCGGCGCCGGCGTCGGGTTGGGGCACGGCGCCGTCGATGTGGTCGGGGCCGGGCTGGCAGCGACATCGGGGCTCGGGCTGATGCCGGCCTCCGGCGCCGCGGCGACCGGTTCGGAGCGCTGCGTCTCCGCCATCGCAGGCAGGCCAAGGAGCAGGCTCGACGCGATGGCGAGGACGGCGACCAGGCCGAGCTTCGTACGCCGATCTCGGCTCACGTTGGCTGGCCGTGCTGCTCGATCGTCAACGGACCGGGTCGTAGCCGCCGGCCGCCCAGGGGTGGCAGCGAGCGATGCGGCGGGCGCCCAGCCAGCTGCCGCGCAGCAGGCCGTAGCGCTCGATGGCCTGCTCCGTGTAGCGCGAGCAGGTCGGCTCGTAGCGGCAGGATGACGGCAACCAGGCGAACACGATCCGATAGACGTGGATGGCGCCGATGCCGAGTCTTTTCACCCCTCGGTCCTCTCCTTGTGAAGCGCCCCGCCCCTGCTGAGCAGTCGCTCGAGTGTCGCTGCCAGCTCCGCCTGGCTGGCGGTGGCGCTGGCCGGTCGAGCGACCAGCAGGATGTCGTAGCCGGGCTCCAAGCGCGGCGCCAACGCCCTGAGGCTCTCGCGGATCCGCCGCCTGATCCGATTGCGGACGACCGCGCCACCGAGTCGGCGGCTGGTCGAGATGCCGAACCTGATGCCGTCGCGCTCGGTGCGGGCGAACCGGGCGCTCAGGCGAGCGTCCGAGCGGACGACCTCCGATCGCCCGACGGCCGCGAAGTCCCTCGCGGATCGGAGCATCTCGGGCGTCCGTGTCACGCCCGTCGATCGATGACAGCCGTCGTCAGACGGTCAGCCGATGACGGCCTCTGGCACGTCGGGCGGCCAGCACCCGACGACCACCCTTGGACTTCATGCGGGCCCGAAAGCCGTGCTCCTTCGCGCGGTGTCGCTTCTTGGGCTGATAGGTCTGCTTCATCGCGCGGGGATGGCTCCTTGGCCGGGTCGATGAGGAGCGTCAGCGGTCCGGCGGCGGACGGCCTGCCCCGTAGGAAAGCGCACCCGTTCGTCTCGCAGCACGAAACGACCTGGCACGCCAGTCGAACCGGGGGATGATAGGCCGGGCCCCGATGACCCGTCAAACCCGCTCCACGAAGGAACGACCATGACCGCAGCCAGCGACGGCGAGTCCTTCCAGCCACCCGGCAGTGCCAGCATCGACGACTGGCGCCGGCTGGACGTGCGGATCGGACGGATCGTCGCCGCGGAGCCGTTGCCCGAGGCCAGGAAGCCCGCCTACAAGCTCGTCGTCGACCTCGGCCCGGGCGGCCGGCGGCGATCGTCGGCGCAGCTGCCGGGCACCTATCCGGAGCCCGCGTCGCTGATCGGCCGTCTCGTCGTCTGCGTCGTCAACTTCGCGCCTCGCCGCATCGCCGGCTTCGCCTCCGAGGTGCTCGTCCTGGGCGCCCTGCCGGCCGACGGCCGCATCCCGCTCCTGGGCGTCGACGATGGCGCCATGCCGGGCGATCCTGTCGGCTGAAGGTGCTCGCCAGCCGGCCGGTGGACCGCCGACGCGAGCGGCCAGCAGGCGCCCGCGAGACGTGGCATCATCCGCCGTCCCGGACCGATGGGCGATCCGGAACGGATACTCCCGGGGAGTATGCCGGATTCACGTTGCGAGGCCCCAACCGCGGTGCTACGCTTCCCAGGCCTCCGGCGCCGGGACGCAGGTGGCGATCGGCCACCGACGACCCGGCAGGATGCGGGAGGAGCAGCGCGACGACCGCTCGTCGACCGGTGTCGACAACGCCATCCGACGCCGCCCATATGGGCCCGGATGGCCGATCTATCGTCTTGGGCCCCGAACACAGGTCGTGCCATCGATGGACGCGAAGCAGGTCTGGCGCGCCGCGCTGGGAGAGCTCCAGGTCTCCCTCTCTCAGGCGAACTTCGAGACGTGGTTGAAGGACACCGCGCTCGTCGACGTCACCGACACGACGTTCACCATCGCGGTGCCCAACGGCTTCGCCAAGGACTGGCTCGAGACCCGCTACCGATCGCTCATCAGTCAGACGCTGGCGCGAGTCGTGGGCTACAACGTGCAGCTCGCCTTCGAGGTCCGCGAGATGGCGCCCGAAGCCGACGAGGTGGCCGAGCCCGTCAGGCTCGAGCCCGGTCGGGTCGGCGGCGAGGGGGCGGCGGCCAGTCTCAGCCAGCGCTACACCTTCTCGACCTTCATCGTCGGCTCTGCCAACCGGCTCGCCCACGCCGCCAGCCTGTCGGTCGCCGAGCGGCCGGGGCACGCCTACAACCCGCTCTTCCTGTACGGCGGGGTCGGCCTTGGCAAGACCCACCTGATGCACGCCATCGGCAACCAGGTCATCGCCCGCTTCCCTCGCAAGCGCGTCGTCTATGCCACGAGTGAGAAGTTCACCAACGAGTTCATCACCAGCATCCAGCAGGGCCGCATCGACGACTTCCGAGCCCGCTACCGGAAGATCGACCTGCTGCTCATCGACGACATCCAGTTCATCGCCGACAAGGAGCGCACGCAGGAGGAGTTCTTCCACACCTTCAATGCCATCCACGAGGATGGCAAGCAGATCGTGCTCTCGTCTGACCGGCCACCGAAGGCCATCCTGACCCTCGAGGAACGGCTTCGCAGCCGCTTCGAGTGGGGCCTCATCGCCGACCTCACGGCGCCCGACCTCGAGACCCGCATCGCCATCCTGCGCGCCAAGGCCGAGGAGAACGGCGTGCCCATCGGCCAGGACGTGCTCGAGTTCATCGCGCGCAAGGTCGTCAGCAACATCCGCGAGCTCGAGGGCGCCCTCAACCGCATCGTCGCCTACGCGAGCATGGGCGCCATGCCCATCACCATCGACCTCGCGCAGGCGGTGCTCTCGAACGTGCTCTACAACCCCAAGCGTCGGAGCGTGACGACCGAGCGCATCGCCCTCGCCGTGTCCGAGTTCTATGGCGTCGACCTCGATACGCTGCGCGGCCAGAAGCGCGACAAGGCCATCGTCCTGCCTCGCCAGGTGGCGATGTACCTGATGCGCAACGAGACGGACGTCTCGCTCCTGCGCATCGGCGCCGAGCTTGGGGGCCGGGACCACTCGACCGTGCTCCATGCTTGCGACAAGATCGACCGGGCGAGCCAGGAGAACGAGGACCTGCGGCGCGACATCGCTGCCGTCCGGGAGCTCATCTACGCCGACTGAGACGGGCTGTGGACAGCCTCGTCCCAGCGGTGGGCAAGCGCACCTTCTCGGGCGTCTCACCGGGGACGACGTCGGGGACGGCCCATCTGCGCTGTCGGGAGTCATCCACGAGACGTCCCCGGCCGAGGCTCGTTCGTCCACCATCGGTCGGTCGATACGGACGGCCGATGGCCCGGTCGTCCACCGACCGACCGTGCGTGGCCGAGCGTGGTCGTCCCCAGCGTCCACACACTGATGATGATGACGATGGAGTGAGAAGATAGGAACGAAGAACACCCCTACCCATGCGTCCGGTCGTGGACCAGGCGCCCGGGTCCGCGTCGTGCCCACCGCCACCCGAGGGAGATGATCGACCGTGAAGCTATCCGTGATGCAGGAGAACCTGGCCCGCGGCCTCCAGGTCGTCAGCCGAGCGGTGAGCTCGCGCAGCACCCTGCCGGTGCTGGCCAACGTCCTGCTCCGGACGGAGGATGCGGGCCTGAGGCTGACGGCCACCAACCTCGAGATCGGCATCTCCTACTGGGTGCCGGGCAAGATCGAGAACGATGGCAGCCTGACCGTCCCGGCACGGCTCATCACCGACGTCGTCAACTCGCTGCCACCGGGCGAGCGCGTCGACCTCGAGGCCGATGGGGCGGCGACGCTGAACATCCAGTGCGGCCGCCAGCGAGCTCAGCTGCGCGGCATCGATGCTGACGAGTTCCCGGTCATCCCATCGGCCGGCGAGCGGCCGACGACGCGCATCAGCCAGCGGGTCCTCAAGCAGGCCCTCTCGGAGGTCGTCTTCGCAGCCGCTTCCGATGAGGCGCGGCCCATCCTGACCGGCGTCCTGACTCGCTTCGAGGGCGACCGCCTGACGCTCGCGGCGGCCGACAACTACCGCATCGCGGTCAAGACGCTGACGACCCTGGCGCCGGTCGAGGAGACGGCCATCGTCGTGCCCGCACGGTCGTACCACGAGGTCGAGCGCGTGCTCAGCGACACCGACGACGCGATCGATGTCGTGCTCGCGCAGTCGAAGAATCAGATCGTCTTCCACCTCGAGGGCATCGACCTTGTCAGTCGGCTCATCGACGGCCAATTCCCGAACTACAACCAGGTCCTGCCGACGGCCCACACGACGCGCGCCGTGACCGATCGCGAGGAGCTGCTCAAGGCCGTCCGGCTGTCCGCGCTCATCGCCAGCTCGTCGGCCAACGTCGTCCGCCTGCGCATCGAGCCCGAGTCCGGCATCACCGTGGCCGCAGCTGCCGACGTCGGCGAGACGGAGGGTCACGTCGACGCCCAGACCGAGGGCGAGGCATTGACCGTGGCATTCAACGCACGCTATCTCCAGGAGGCGCTGGCGAACCTCGGGACGACCCAGCTCGCTCTCGAATTCCAGGGCCCGCTGTCGCCTGGCGTGCTCAAGCCGGTCGGCGACGACGACTACGTGCACGTCATCATGCCGGTCCGAACGCCGTCCTGAGCGGCTGCCGCGGCCGACCCGGCACGTGCGCGTCGAGCAGCTCTCGCTGACGTCCTTCCGCTCGTACGAGGCACTCGAGCTGCGGCTCGGGCCCGGCCCCCAGATCGTCGTCGGGGACAACGCCGCCGGCAAGACGAACCTCGTCGAGGCCATCGTCCTGCTCGCGCGCGGTTCCTCGCATCGCACCTCGAGCGACGCCGAGCTCGTGCGTTGGGGCGACACCGTGGCCAGGGTCGAGGCGGCCATCGATCATGGCGGCGCCCGCGGCACCGACCACGTCGACGTCGCGCTCGAGCGCAGCGGGCCGCTGGGCGCGGGCGCCCGCAAGCGGCTCCGTGTCGACGGCGTGCCGCGCCGAGCCTCCGGGCTTGCCGAGGCCCTCCGCGTGGTGCTCTTCGCGCCAGAGGAGATGCTGCTCGTGGTCGGGCCGCCGTCGCTCAGGCGGGGCGCCATCGACGCCATGGCGAGCGCCGGCTCGCCGGCCTACGGGCGGGCGCTCTCGACCTACGGGCGGGCGCTCCAGCAGCGCAACAGCCTGCTGCGCCGGATCCGCGAGGGCGAGGCCGACCGCGATCAGCTGCCCTACTGGGATGGCATCGTCACCGCCGAGGGCGGCGCCATCGTCGCCGGGCGCCTCGAGCTGCTCGAGCGACTCCGACCGCTGGTCGCCGACGCGCATCGCCAGATCGCCCCCAGCGAGCCGGTCCTCGAGCTGCGCTACCTGACCAACGCCCCGGCGCTCGCTGCCGAGTCGCCGGCCGAGGCCATCGCACGGCGGCTGGCGGAGACCGCCGAGCGCGAGGTCTGGAACGGCGCCACCCTCGTCGGCCCTCACCGCGACGACGTCACCTTCGAGCTCGACGGCCGCGACATGACCACGTTCGCCTCGCGCGGGCAGCAGCGCACGGCCATCCTCTCGCTCAAGCTGGCGGAGCTGGACCTGCTGGCCGATCCGACGACCGACGAGCGGCCGCTGCTCCTCCTCGACGACGTCTTCAGCGAGCTCGACCCCGACCGTCGGGCGCACCTCGTGCGACGCATCCTGGACCTGCCCCAGGCCATCGTCACCACGACCGCCCTCGACGACCTCGACCCGGCGCTCGTCGCGGCGTCGTCGACGTGGCATGTGCGCGAGAATGCCGTGCGGCCGGGCGCGGCTCGCGTGGGCGCCTGAGGAGACACGATGGTCGAACGGCGCCGCCCGATGCGTCGCCTGAGCGAGCTGCTGCCGGAGGCCGCCGCCGAGCTGGGCATCGAGGCCGATCTCCAGCGGGCGCGCCTGGCGGCTGCCTGGGAGCGGACGGTCGCGGAGCACGTCCCGGCGGCGGCCGGGGGAAGTCATCTCGTGAGTGTCGAGGAGCGCGGGGTCGTCGTCGGGACGGCCGACCCAGCCGTCGCCCAGGAGCTCCGGCTTCGCGCCACGGAGCTGCTCGAGGCGCTCGTCCGGACCCCGGCGGCGCGCAACATCACGGGCATCCGGGTCGTCGTGCAGCGGGACCGCCCGGCGACGGGCGACCGACCACCCCCACCGACGTAGACTAGGCGACCCATGGCCGTCCGACTGCACCTCAAGATCGGCCTCGTGCCCGGAGCCGACCGCCTGTCGACGTCTCCCGATCAGGTCATCCACCACGAGCCGACCATCGGCTCGACGAGCCGCTCGAAGGGCAACCTCTACGGCGTCGTGACCGTCCGCCCGCGGAGCGGTGGCAAGCCGGCCGAGGCCGCCCGGCTGGTGGCCGACGCCGTCCGTGACCGCTACTACTACGACGAGTCCGCGGGCATCCCGATCTGCCTCGAGAAGTCGGTCCGGGCGGCCAACCAGCTGCTTCGCCAGGCACGCGAGAGCCACGGCCTGGCTGCCGGCGCCATCGGGGCCTGCGTGGCCGTCGTGCGCGGCCACGAGCTCTACGTGGCGACCATCGGCGATGCCGACGCCTATCTCGTCCGCCAGGCTCGCCTGTTGACGCTCCCGGAAGACGATCGCGGCGAGGGGCTGCCGACCGTCGACGAGCTGCACGTCGATGTCTGGCGGGGTGAGATCGCCGTCGGCGATTCGCTGCTCCTGGTGTCGGGCAACGTGACCCGGATGGTCGGCACGGAGGAGTTCAAGGACGCCCTCGTGACGCTTCATCCGCAGTCCGCCGTGGAGCACCTCCATCACCTCTTCGTGGCTGCCAAGGGCAGCGGCTCGGACGCCATCCTGGCGCTCGAGGCGTCCGAGGTCCCGGCCACGCGCGCCGAGCACAAGCTGGTGCCGGTGCGGCCGGCCGAGCCGCTGGCCGGCGCCCCCGATCGATCGCCCATCCCGCTCGCCGATCCCATCGCCGGCGCCGCTGGGGCGGTCGGCCAGCGGGCCAACGACCTGCGCCTCGGGATCGGGCTCGCCGGAGCCTCGATCATCGATCGCCTCATCGGGTTCATGCCCCGCCGCCGGTCGCGCTATCGGCGCGTCACGCCGCTCGCCTCGAAACGTGATTCGCAGCGCCGGGCCGGCTTCGCGGCGCTCGCCTTCCTGGGCGTGGTCGTCGCCCTCGGAGTGGGGCTCTGGCTGGTCGGCGGGGCGCTGCCCGGCCGGGACGACCAGATCAGCGATGTCAACGCCGGCGACCAGGCGCTCGCGCTGGCTCAGGAACGCATCGATCAGGTCTTCGGCGAGGGCGATCTCATCGCCGGCGATGTGGTCAAGGCGCAGCGCCTGCTGCGCGAGGCGTGGGCGGAGCTCGAGAAGGCGGATGGGCTGGGTGTCTCGGCGGCGGTCCTGCGACCGCTTCGCAGCGAGGTCTCCGATGGCCTCGATCGGATCAACCTCGTCAAGCCGGTCGCCAGCTCGGTCGTGTTCGATCTGACTGCAGAGCTGTCGCCGGAGGCGGACATCATCGACGTCGCGCGCGGACCCGATGGCGCCGCCTATGTCATCGACGCGAGCACGAAGTCGATCATCCGCATCGACCTCGCCAAGCAGAGCGCGTCGGCCGTGGTCAAGGCCGGCGACGGGCCGGGCAAGGGCATCGGCGAGCCATGGCTCATGACGCTCGGCGGGCCCGACCTGCTCATCCTCGACCGTGCCGGGACGCTCTGGCGCTGGCGACCGTCCGACGCCAAGGGCCGTGGCACGCTGGCCAAGCTGCGCCTCGGCGGCGACACGGCGCTGGGCGATGACATCAGGGACACGGCGACCTATGCCCGGAACGCCGACTCCGGCCTCTACTTCTTCTACGTCGTCGATCCCAGCTCGAAGCAGATCCTGCGCTATCCGCCGACCGCCGACGGCAGCGGCTACCCGGGCGACCCGGCGGAGTATCTGGCCACGCCGAGCGACGTGGCGGCGTTCCGCGGCCTGCTCATCGACGGTGACGCGTACGCCCTGACGCGGGATGGCGTGACGCGGTACCAGAGCGGTCGGGCGGATGATTACGAGCTCGAGCTGCCACCCGACGACGGCGACGTCCGACCCGGCCACGACTACCGACTCTTCGCCATCGACCCCTTCCGGCGCGAGGGCCGAACCTGGCTCTGGGACGGCGAGCACGACCGCATCCTGGCCATGGAGAAGTCGAGCGGTGACTACCTCGAGCAGTTCGTGGGCATCGAAGGCGGCGAGCCGCTCGACGATCTGCGCGGTATGTTCGTGGTCGAGGGCGCCGAGGCTGGCCAGCCCAAGGTCCTCGTCTGGGCCGACGCCGGGCGCCTGCTGGCCAGCCCGTTGACCGATGCTACCGAGGTCGCCGCGTCCCCGTCGCCGGACGCATCGCCTTCGGTCAGCCCCGAGCCGACCAAGACGCCGAAGCCGACCAAGAAGCCGAAGCCCTGATGGCGCGGCCGTAGGCCCGTGGGATAATCGCGACATGGCGCACGGGCTGAAAGAGATGGTCGTCGAGAGCGTGCGCGTGCACATGCACTCGTCACAGCATGTGGTCATCCTCAAGGACGTCGATCGCGACCTCTACCTGCCCATCTGGATCGGCGTCAACGAGGCCGACGCCATCGCCCGCCGGCTCCAGGGCATCACGCCCGAGCGACCGCTGACCCACGACCTGTTCGCGACGACGCTCGAGGAGCTCGGGGTGGTCGTCAAGCAGGTCATCGTCTCGGACCTCTCCGACGAGACCTATCGAGCGAGGCTCATCCTCGAGGTCGGGGAGCGGACCGTCGACATCGACGCGCGACCATCCGACGCCATCGCCCTGGCCATCCGCGTCGGGGTGCCCATCTTCGCCACCGACATCGTGCTCGACCGCGCCGGTGTGACGCCGGAGCCCGACGAGGACGAGAAGCTGTCGGTCTTCCGCGAGTTCGTCAACTCGCTCGACGACGAGCCCGGCCGCCGATCCGACTAGGACGGACCGAGCACCGGTTCGCCGCGCTCGAGTGCGGGGCCACGTCGAAACCAGAGCCGCAGCCGCAGCCGCCAGAAGTCGCGGATGGCACGCGCCACGACGCGCGGATCGGCGCCCGATGCCTGGCCGGCCGTGCGCGGATGGTGGGGCACGCCGACTTCGCCGATGCTGCGCCCACGGGCGCGAACCTTGATCAGCAGCTCGGCCGACAGGAAGGCGCCGCCCGACTCGAGGCGGATGCCCTCGAGGGCCTCGCGACGGAAGAGCTTGCAGGCACAATCCACGTCGCGCACCGGCAGCCCGTAGAACAGCCGGAGACAGAAGCGATATGCCCTGGCGTAGACCAGGCGGATGGTCGGGTCGGCGCGTCGGAGGCGGTAGCCGACGACGACGTCGGGCGCGTCGGCTGCAGCCGACCGAGCCAGCAGGCGGCCGATGTCGGCGACGCGGAACTGCCGGTCGCCGTCGGTGAAGGCGATGAGCGGGTGACCGGCGGCCGCGAAACCACTCCGCAGTGCGGCGCCGTAGCCACGGTTGACCGGGTGATGGACCACGCGGACGACGCCGGGGTGCTGCTCGGCGAGGCGATCGGCGATGGCCGCCGTGCCGTCCTTGCTGCCGTCGTCGACGGCGATGATCTCGAACGTCTCGGCCAGGGCCGGCAGCGACTCCAGCGCTTCAGCCACGAGCGCCTCGATGTTCTCGGCCTCGTTGTGCGCCGGGAAGAAGTAGGTCAGGGCGGCGACACGACTCGATCCGGCATCCTGGGCAGGCGCCGTCGCCGTGGTCGTTGAGGCGGCGGGGACGGACATCGCGGCAGTATAGTCGGGGCCATGGCCGCTGCCCCCGCCGCGGCGGACGCCTCGGCGACACCCGACGAGGGCCTTAGCGCGTGGCGTGCGTTGACGACCTTCGCCCTCATCGCCGCCGGCGCCGCGTTGCTCTACTGGTGGACCGGTCCCAAGCCGGTCGGCCTGGACGCCTTCGTGCCGCTCGCCGACGCCTTCCTCCACGGCCGGCTCCACATCATCGAGCCGATGCCCTGGATCGAGCATGTCGACCGGCCCGATGGCAGCTGGTACGTGCCCTATCCGCCCATGCCGGCCATCTCGGTGCTGCCTTTCGTGGCCGTCTTCGGGGCCGGCTTCGACCAGGGCTACGCGGCGGCCATCCTGGGCGGCCTGAGCGTCGCCATCCTGTGGACGATCCTGGGACGACTGGGCGTGGCGCCGCTGCCGCGACGCTCCCTGACGGCCGCGTTCGCCGTCGGCAGCGTGCTCTGGTGGGCGGCCGGCATGGGCACGTCGTGGCTGTTCGCCGGCGTCAACGGTGTCTTCTGGTCCCTGCTCGCGCTCTGGCTGGCGCTCGATCGGCGCTGGCCGGTCGTTGCCGGGCTGTGCCTGGGAGCGGCCGCCGCTTCACGCTTGCCGGTCGGGTTGACCCTGCCGCTCTACCTCGCGCTGTACGCCGGGGTGCAGGTCGCGCCGCGCCTCGCCATCCCCGATCGGCGCCGCCTCGCCGACGCGGGGCTGTTCGTCGTCGGCCTGGCCGTGCCGGCGGTGCTCGTCGCGCTCTACAACATCGCTCGCTTCGGCAGCCCCTTCGACTTCGGCTACGAAAGGATCCCCGGCGTGCTCCTAGAGCCCTGGTATCGCGATGGCATCCTGTCCATCAGCTACATCCCGAGGCACCTGCACACGATCTTCGTCCGCGGCTTCGACTTCGCCGACGGCTTCCCTTGGTTCCGGCCCAACTGGACCGGCCTCGCGCTGACGTTCACGACGCCGATCTACTTCTGGCTCATCAAGCTCCGCCGGCGCGAGCCGTTCGTGGTCTTCGGCTGGGTCGCCATCCTCTGCGCGCTCATCCCCATCGTGACCCACGGCAATGTCGGCGAGACACAGTTCGGCTACCGGTTCAGCCTCGACGTGGCGCCCATCCTGTGGATCATGCTGGGCATGCTCTTCGTGCGCCGCATCTCCCTGCCCGCGCGCCTCGCGATCCTCATCGGCATCCTCGTCCACGCCTACGGCATCTACGTCATCACGGTCCTCGACTTCGTCAGCTTCTGAGGCCCCTCACCAGCCGAGGACGACGCCCCAGTAGACGCCCCAGGCGTTGATGACGATCGAGAGCAGCACCAGGCCGGCCGTCCACCAGCGCACGCCGTAGCGCGCCAGCCCGAGCGTCACGAGGAGCAGGGCGAATGGCGCGGCGTCGTTGCTGAAGCGATATCCGAACTGGACCCAGCCCTGGCTGAAGTGCATGAGGTTGACGAGCGTGACCGCGCCGACCGCGAGCGCCGACCCGAGCACGATCCGCCGGCGCCACTCGCGCAGCACGACGGGCAGCCCCAGCAGCCAGGCGGGGCTGGTGAGCAGGACGCTCATGCCCAACCTATCGGGTCGGATCAACGCGCAGCCTTGGTCGAGCAGTGCCAAACCGCACTCGGTGTGGACCTCGGGCAGCCAGGCCAGGAGGATGAGCAGGTTCTGCGGCACGTAGCGGGGGTCCTGGAGGGCCCACTCCCCGGGGTGATAGGTGATGCCCTCAAGGGCCGGCACGAGCTGAGCGAGCAGGCCCGACGGGACGGGCGTGTACTCGGTCTGGTAGAGGTGCTCGTACCCGGGGTGGAAGAGCTGGCCGCTGGTGGCCACGTTGTAGGCCAGCAGCAGGAGCACCGGGATGACCGCGCCGATGCCCGCTGACAGGCCGCGACGGAGCGCCGAGTGGCCGCCGCCGACGAAGACGAAGAAGGGCGCCGCCAGGAGCGTCGTCAGGCGCGCCGCCGCCGCCATGCCGAACAGCAGCCCGGCAATGACCTGGCGCCCATCGGGCGGCCAGGCACGTCGCCATCCGGCGCCCTCGTCCTCGGCCGCGACGGCAGCCGCCTCGCGAGCGGAGCGGCGGTCGGCGTCGAGGGCGCCGGTGATGGCCAGCAGCAGGAACGTCGACGCGACGACATGTGCCAGGAACCAGGTGCTGCCGAGCATGGCGGCATACCAGGCGACCGTCCCGAAGCCGTAGAAGAGCGCGGCCAGGATGGCTACCAGGGCATCGCTCGTGAGGCGCCGGACCATCCGATGGGCAAGCCCGAGGTTGATGCCGCCGAGCACGGCCGCCACGAGAGCGGCGTCCGTGCCCAGCCCGAACGCGGCCACGAACGGCAGCAACGCGATGGCGGGCAGTGGCGGGAACGGCAGCAGGCCACGCCCGTCCCCGATGGGAAAGACGTCCTGGAAGTAGCCGTTCTGGAACTGACCATCGGTCAGCGGCCAGGGGATCCAGGCGCGGCCCTGGAGGAAGGCGTCGGCCTGCCACACGAAGTGGTTGTAGAAGTTCTGGCGGCTGGGGTTGCTGACGATGTAGACGACGATGCCAAGGACCACGAAACCGATCGTCAGCCAGCGGGGATCGAGGCGTCCGAGGCGGCCGGCGATGCCGTCGCCGGGGGCCGCAGCGGCTGGATCGGCCGAACGGGTGTCGGCAGGCGCCGTTGCTATACTCCCCTCCACCTCGTCGCTCGTTCTTTGGAGGCCGGTCGCCTGTTGACGACGCCCGGGGCGGGTGCGCCCGATCGGGGCCTCGGAGCGTCGACTCGCTCGGTCCGGGCGCCATCGGCCGTCCCAGCCCTGACGATCCTGCTGCTGGCCGCCCTGGCCCTCCGGCTCATCATCGCATACGTCCTGCTGCCAAAGTCCGGCTTCGAGTCGGACCTTGGGACCTTCACCGCCTGGGCATTCCGGATGGTCGAGGTCGGCGCTGCGGGCTTCTACGACGTGCCCGGCCTGTCCGACTACCCGCCCGCCTACATGCTCGTGCTGGGGTTCCTGGGGCGACTCGGCCAGATCATCGGTGCCGCCGACGGCACCGGCGTGGCGACGACGACGGCGCTGCTCAAGATGCCGCCCATCCTGGCCGACATCGCGACCGGCGCGCTGCTCTACGTCGTGGCCATGCGCTGGTTCGGGGACCGCCCCCGAGGCGGGCAGCTGGCGCTGCTCGCCGCCGCGCTCTACGTGTTCAACCCGGTGACCTGGTACGACTCGGCGATCTGGGGCCAGGTCGACGCGATCGGCGCGCTGCTGACCCTGGCCATGGTCGCGCTGCTCGTCGAGGGCCACGAGGAGGCAGCCACGGCGGTGACCGTGCTGGCCGGCCTCGCGAAACCGCAGTACGGCGTGGTCCTCGTGCCCCTGCTGGCCGTCGTGCTGTTGCGCCGGCACCTGCTGCTCCCGGGCAGCGGTCCGCGGGTGACGGCCGGGCCATCGTGGTATCGGCGATGGTGTGAGCACGAGACCGGCATCTGGCGCCTGGTCTCATCGGCGGCCGTCGGCGCCAGCCTGTTGGTCGTCGTCGTGGCGCCGTTCGGCCTCGATATGCCCGGTCTCATCATCCAGTACGGCCGGGCCGCCGGCACGTACGCCTACCTGACCGTCAACGCCCTCAACCCCTGGGCGCTGGTGGGCTCGGGCGATCAGAGCGCGATGGTCGAGGCGGGCCTGGGGCGCTGGCCGTCGGACACGATCGGGCTCATCGGACCCGTGCCCGGGGTCGTCATCGGGACGGTGCTTCTGGTGGGCGGCTTCGTGGTCGGGCTGGCGCTGCTCGTCCGGCGCGACGAGCGCCTGACGATCCTGCTCGCCGCCGCCTACCTCTGCCTCGCCTTCTTCATGCTGCCGACGCGCGTCCACGAGCGCTACCTGTTCCCGGTCTTCTCGCTGCTGCCCTTGCTCGCCATCCTCGATCGGCGCTACCTCGTGGCGACCGTCATCCTGGCCATCTCGACCTTCGTCAACCTGCACGCGGTGCTGAGCTCGCCCATCTGGGCCACCCCGAACCTCGACGACTTCTTCTTCGGCCCGGACTTCCGGGCGACGCCGGTCCTGCTCGGCAGCGTCTTCGTCACGACCGGTGTCTTCCTGTTCCTGCTCTGGCAGGTCGTTCGGGCGACGCTGCGGACCGACGCCAGCGTGATCGCGACGCCCCTCGTCGACATGGAGCCGGCCGCGCTCGACGCGCCCGACCCCATGACCGCGCCCAGCCCGTCGCGCGACGAACCTGCGCGGGTGCCGGATCCGACCGGGCTGGCAGCACTTGGCGCGGTCGTCGACGCGCCTTGGCTGGAGGAGGTTCGGCCGCGACCCGAGCCCGTGGCCCTTGCCCCGTCCGACCGCGAGGCGACCGCAACGCGTGCCGCCGCGGTCGTGACCATGGGCGGAGATCCGGCAGGGTCCGCGGAGCACGACGACGAGGGCGACGATGCGCCGCTGCTGGCCGGCCTTCGGTCGGCCGTCCGCCGCCAGGTCGGCAGCGGCCTCCGACGCCGCGATCGGAGCGCCGAGCTGGCCGGTGAGCCGCCCGGCCGGATCGATCGTCTCGACGTCTTCGTCGCCCTGCTGCTGCTCGTCTCGGCGCTGACCCTGCGGGGCTGGCGCGTCGAGGAGCCCTACGACATGTACTTCGACGAGGTCTACCACGCTCGTACCGCGACCGAGTTCCTCCAGCACTGGCGGTACGGCGAGCCGCATGCCATCTACGAGTACACGCACCCGCACCTGGCCAAGTACCTCATGGCCGCCGGCATCGTGCTCTTCGGTGACGACGAGGTCAGCGCGACCTCCGCGCTCGGCTTCGCGCCACGCGATGCCGTCATCGAGCGACGCTGGGACGCCGTGGCATCGACGGCCGGCCGCGCCGGCGACCGGCTCTACGTCTCGGGTGACGGCGGTGTGCGCGCGTTCGACCTCGCCGGCCGGCAGCTCGTGACCGAGCTCCAGCTCGATGGCGCCCAGCCCAAGGCGCTGGCCATCGACGAGACCAGCCACCGGCTCGTCATCAGCGACATGTCCGGCGGACTCTGGACGCTCGACACGCGCTACCTCGACGACGTCCGGGCCGGCGATGACCCGACCATCGTGCCGTCGGCCGATCGACTCGGCGACCTCGGCGCGCCCGTCCAGGCGATGATCGTCGACGACACCGGCGAGCGCCTGACCGCCGTGCTCGACGACGGCCGTGTCGCCATCGTCGACCTGGCCGACGGCACCATCCTTGCCGAGGCGGCGGTGCCTGGGGCGGCGGACGCTGCGGCCACGACCGGCGGCCAGCGCCTCGTCGTCGACGTCGGCGCGGTCGACGAGCCCGGCAGCCTGGCCGAGACGCTGGCCGGCATCCTGGCCGACGACGCCACGCGGATCCGTGCACTGCTGGTCGGTGCCGAGGGCGTCGTGACCGTCGTCTCGAACCTCGAACAGGACGAGGCCATCAACATCCAGGAGGCGCTCGACCAAGGCGAGCTGCCGGGCACGACGATCGAGAGCGGCGACCTCGTGGCCGTCGCCGCGACGGAGGGCCTCGTGCTGCTCGACGCGGCCACCCTGGCTCGCGTCGATGCCATCGCCACGGATGCGCCGGTGACATCGGTCGTTCACGTCGAGGGTCCCGCCGAGCCGACGCTCTATGGCACGACCGGCGAGCGGCTGCTGCGGGTCGAAGTCAAGAAGGGTCAGGCGCCGGTCAAGCGCGATGACGTTTGGATGCCCGCGGCCGTGTACGACCTCGTGTACGACTCCGCGACCCAGATGCTCCACGTGCTCGGGCGGACACCGGACGGCGACGCCTCGACGGTCTACGTCGTCGAGCCGCACGCCAACGCCGTCTATGCCGACGCGCTGCTGCCGGCGCCGCCGGTCGCATGGGCGCTCGATGCCGATGCCGATCGCCCGAGCCAGGATCGCCAACAGCTGCTGACCATCGCGGCCGATGGCCAGGTGGCCGTCGTCGAGACCGGCCGCAACGCCTTCGGGTGGCGGCTGCCGGGCGTCATCCTGGGCGCCCTCACGGCGGCGCTCATCTACCTCCTGGCGCGCGTCCTCATCCGCCGTCGGACGGTCGGGCTGGCCGTGGCCGGGCTGGTGCTCGTCGACGGCATGATGTTCGCCCAGTCGCGCATCGGCATGAACGATGTCTATGTCGGCGCCTTCATCGCCGCCGCCTACCTCGTCTTCGCCCTGCTCTGGCTCGGGCGCTGGCGTGGCTGGAGCGCCCTGCTCGTGGGCCTGCCGTTGCTGGGCGTCATCCTGGGCCTCGCGCTGGCCGCCAAATGGGTCGGGCTATACGCCATCGGTGGCATCGTCCTGCTCATCCTCATCCGCTCGGCGGTCGGCAGGCTCATCGCCCTGGCCGCGCTCATCGCCATGACCGGCGTGTTGGGCTGGGTGGCCATCAGCTCGCCGACGTCGAGCACGCCGGACGTCGTGGGCACGATCGTGGTGACCATCCTGGCGATGCTGCTCACCGGTCTCGTCCTGCATGTCTCCCGGGCAGGCAGGACGGTCCTCCTCGTCGGCCTTGTCTTCGCGGCCGTCGCGGCGCCGATCCTGGTGAGCGTCAAGGGCAATGGCGTGTTCGTGGTCATCACGCTCGCGGTCACCCTGCTGCTGGCCGTGGCCATCGTCCTGCGGCCGGTCCGCTGGTCGCGCGACGAGGCACGCTTCGCGGTGGCCGCGCCCGTCGTGCTGGGCATCGTGGGCACGCTCTTGCTCGTGGCCGCGAGTTCGAGCCTGCCGAGCGAGGGCATGGTCGATCCCACGACCCTCCTGGCGGCCTCGCTCGGCCTCGTCGCGGTCGGGGTCCTGGCCTACATCGGCCTGGCGATGGCCGCGTCGCGCGGCCGTGGACCCCTGGCCCCAACGGTCACCATCGAGCCCGCGGGAGGCCTGCCGGCCGGTCAACCGCCGCGTGGCTGGTTGCGACCCGGCTGGCGCTTCGGGCTGCCCTGGCTGTGGGCGCTGGGCTGCGTGCTGGCCATCCCGGTCGTCGTCTACGTCATCAGCTTCGCTCCCTGGGTGGAGCTCGGCAACCGCTGGATCGAGTCGTTCCCGGCCGGCAACGAAGGCCAGACCCTGCTCGCGCTCCAGATCCAGATGTACGAGTACCACGACAACCTGCGCGCGACGCACGCCGCATCGTCGCCGTGGTGGGCCTGGCCCTTCGATCTCAAGCCGGTCTGGTTCTACCTGGGCAACCTGGCGGAGGGGTGGACGGCGGTCATCTACGACGCCGGCAACCTCGTCCTCTTCTGGCTCTCGGTGCCGGCCATGATCTGGCTCGCCTTCACCGCCTGGCACCGCCGCAGCCTGGCCCTCGCGCTGGTGCTCATCGGCTTCGCCTGCCAGTGGCTGCCCTGGGCGCGCATCGACCGGGCGACCTTCCAGTACCACTACTACACGAGCCTGCCGTTCGTGATCATCGGCCTGGCCTACTTCCTGGCCGAGCTGTGGCACGGTCCTTCGGCACGGACCTGGCTGCTGGCACGCGTGTCGGTCGCGGCCATGCTCGTCGCGGTGCCCTTGCTCTGGCTGCTGCGCGTGCCGCTCTGCGCGGTCTCGGGCGTCGCCCAGGTCAATCCGGGCTCGCAGGCATGCGGCTACGTGAGCGAGGCGTTCGTGCTCACCGAGCGGGCCGCCGTGTCGCTGCTCATCGTGCTCGTCGGCATCGTCATCCTGGCCTGGCAGGCGCACACGCTCGGTCTCCGCCGGCGGCGCTCCGACTTCGAGGCGACGCCGGGTGGCAGGCTGCCGCCGGGCGCCATCTGGCTGCTCATCACGGCGGTCACGACGGGCGTGGCCGTGGCCATCGTCCAGTCGCGCTTCGCCGAGACACCGCTCGTGACCGCACCCATCGGCGACATCGGGCCGTACGTCGGTGCGCTGCTGCTCGGCCTGCCGCTCGCCGTCGCCGCCTGGCTGGTCATCGGGGCGCGCGATCCGCGCCGCTTCATCATCGGCACGTTCGGCGCCATGATCATCTGGTTCGTCGCCTTCCAGCCGACGATCGCGGCACTGCCCGTGCCGACCGGCCTGGCGCGGCTGTTCCAGACGTTGCCGCTCTCGACCTACAACTACGACTTCCAGTTCGCGGTCAACACAGCCGGCGCGACCGAGACGAGCTTCCTGAGCCTCGAGTCGGTGGCCCTGACTGCGATGGTCGCCTGTCTGGCCGGTGCGGCGATGTACGCAGCCGCCGTCTGGCGTTCCGGCGGCTGGGCCCCCGGGCCCGACGAGGACCCCACAGAAGGCGGCTCCGCGACGGCCTGAGCGCTCGGTCGATGGTGCATCCGCGCACCGCCCGCCCGTACCACCGGGTCGGGCGGCCATGGGACCGCTTGGCTATGGAGTCGGCGGCCGTTGCCGGGGAGACTGGCGGTCCGCGCCGGAGGTCCCGGTCCGTTGCCACGCCAGGGGACGATGATGACCATCGCCCGACGCCTGGGCCCGATCGCCCTGGCCGCCCTGCTGCTCGCCACCATCGTCCCCATCGTCGCTGCCGCCGACGATCTGACCGTCGCCGGGGCCGAGGCCAAGGTCGCTGGCCTGCTCAACGACCAGCGCCAGGCCATCGGCCGCGTCGTGCTCCGCCGCGACGCCAGGCTGGCCGCCATCGCTCGAGGTCGGTCGGAGGACATGGCCTCGAAGGGCTACTTCTCCCACCAGGAGCCCGATGGCGACTGGGCCTGGGACCTCATGAGCGACGCCGGCATCCGGTGGTTCGGGGCGGGCGAGAACATCGCCTGGAACACGCACGGCACGCTGAGCGAGTCGGCCAGCGCGGTCAGCCGCCAGTGGCATGACTCGTCCGGTCACTACAAGCTGCTGACGAGCGCCGACTACAACTACTTCGGCATCGGCCTGGCGGTCGACGGGAGCGGCAAGAAGATCTGGACGGCCATCTTCATGAAGGGCCCTGACCGCACCGGCGCGTGGGCCAAGTTCCGGACCGACAGCAACGCCAGCGCCGACACGGTCTCGACGGCGAGCAGCGGCGCCCGGCGTCGGGTGCGCATCGAGTGGAAGGGCGCAGACCGCCGACTCCAGGTGCTGACCGCCGGCTTCGCCAGCTACCAGGTCCAGAAGCGCCGCCCCGGCGTGACCGCCTGGACGACGGTCTACAGCGCGACCACCCGCGACGGCATGGTCCGCCGCCTGCTCAAGGGCCAACTCTACGAGTATCGGATCAGGGCGCGGGACAAGAAGGGCAACGTCGGCGAGTGGTCCCGCTCGCTGTTCATCCGGCCCTGACGACCTGACGTTCAGGCCACCGCTCGGGGAGGCCGTGGCGCGGCCGGCACGTCCGACCGAAAATCTGCCGGCAGCGCGCCCTGGTTCGCGAGTCGGCGGATGACGAAGCCGTAGTAGTCGTCGACCTTGGCCGCGATGCTCGGCCACGAGAACTGCTCGGCCCGCTGTCGTCCGGAGGCGCCCATGCGAGCCCGAAGCGCCGGGTCGTCGAGCAGGCTGCCGATGGCCTCGGCCAGCTCGACGGGGTCGCGCGGCGGCACGAGGAGCGCCTGCTGACCGCGTCGGACGACGCCCTTGTAGCCGTGGATGTCGCTGCACACGATGGCCGTGCCGGCGGCCATCGCCTCGAGCAGCACGATGCCGAACGACTCCTGGCCGGTGGCCGGCGAGACGTAGACGTCGGCGGTCGCGAACAGGCGCGCCTTCTCCTGGTCGCTCACCCGCCCGAGCAGATGGACGCCGGTCAGGCCGCGCGTGGCGATGTAGCGTCGCGCCTCGCGCTCCTGCGGCCCGCGACCCACGACGAGCAGGCGGCAGTCGCGACCGGAACGCCGCAGGGCTCGGAACGCGCGGAGCAGCACGAGCAGGCCCTTGCGCTGCTCGAAGCGGCCGACGAAGAGCAGGTTGGCCGTCCCGTCGCGCCACTGCTCGATGGGCTCGAGGTCGCCGAAGCGACCCAGGTCGACGCCGTTGGGGATGACCTTGTAGTCGCCCGGGAAG
The DNA here is from genome assembly GCA_036559965.1 of Candidatus Limnocylindrales bacterium. Lineage (GTDB taxonomy): Bacteria > Chloroflexota > Limnocylindria > Limnocylindrales > CSP1-4 > CSP1-4. Next base: position 27,999 of record DATBSD010000091.1, on the reverse strand, counting down.
TAGCGATCGATGAAGTGGCGGGCGGCGGCGCTGACCGCGACGCGGCCGTGCAGGCGCGCGGCGAGCCGGCCCATGAACCGGCTGCCTAGCTCGTACGACGGGCTCCAGCCGGCGTACGCATGGAACGTGGCCACGTTGACGCTGTTCGACTCGCGGAGCAGGAATGGCGACAGGAGCGGCACGAACGGCTCGTGGAAATGGAGCACGTCGAAGCGCTCGCGATCGAGCAGGCGGCTGATCTGAGACAGGTAGCGGGGCGAGACGGTGACCGTGCCCATCGAACCGTTGGTCGGCACGCTGAAGCCACGCCCGAGTCGGATGACATCGCCCTCGGCGGCGCGCTGGAGGCCGTGCGTGCTGCTGATGATGCGCACCTCGTGGCCCCGCTCGAGGAGGCCGTCGTAGAGGTAGCGGACGTGCTCGTTGACGCCGCCGGGCAGCGGATAGACATACGGCGTGACGAGGCCGATCTTCATGGCCGCCGGTCGATCTCGAAGCGCGGCGGTCGCTGCCGCCCACCCGGATAGCCCAGGTCACGTCCCGTGCCGTCACGCAGCAGCTTGCCGCGCACTTCGTCGCGCACGTCGCGAGCGTACTTGCGGACCTGGTGCCCGAACATGCCGACCTGGGCGAGCGGCGGGTAGAAGTCGCCCTGCCAGGTCGTCGTGCCGGCCTCGATGGCGCGGCGCAGGTCCTCTGCGGTGTGGCCCTCGAAGCCGGTCGTGACCTGGCCGATGTGCGCCGGCAGGTGGGCATCGCTGTTGCCCACGCCGGGCAGGCCGTGCTGGGCGGCGAAGGCGACCACGCGCGGATGCCAGCGCCGGCCGACGGTCGTCGGGTTGAAGACCTCGAGCGCGTCCGGCTGGACCGCGCGGTCGGCATCGTCGAGCAGCGCTCGGATGCGACGTGCCGACGTACTCATCGGCACCGGCACGAGCGGATGTGCGGGGATGGCCAGGCCGCCCTGCTCGTGGATGGCCGCGATGCTCCAGCGCAGCGATCGCAGCGGCGGCACGGGCTGACGCAGGAAGAGGCCGAGCAGGTGACCGCTGCGAGTGGTGACCTCCTCGCCGACGATGACCTCGAAGCGTGCGCCGCGATCGGCAGCCATGGCCTGCGCCGCCAGGGCGGCGTCGATGCGCTCGTGGTCGGTGATGGCGATGACGTCGAGGTCGGTCTGCTCCTGGACATGACGCAGGATGGCGTCAACGCCGGCCACGCCATCGGACGCGGCGGAGTGGATGTGGAGGTCGGCGCGACCGACCGACCCCGGGCCTGACGCGCTCATCGGATGTCATCCCAGATCGGGTACATGCACGTCCACCACTGCTCGGGGGCGACCGCGACGATGCCTTCCATGGCACGCGCCTCAGCGGCCATGAAGGTCGCCATGCGCTCGCGCAGCGGTCCGCCGGGAGCCGGGACAGCCAGCTCGTGGAGGTCGATCTCATACGTGCCCAGCCCCGTCCGGCGCGAGACGGCGATCTGGCAGGTGATGCCCGTCTCGACCGCGACCAGCGCCGGGCCGACGGGCAGCATGGCCGGCGCGCCGAAGAGCTCGACGGGACGCGCGGTCCCGGCCAGCGGCCGGTCGCCGACGACGGTCAGCAGGCCGCCCTCGCGGGCGTAGGCCAGCATGCGCCGGCCGCCACGTGCCGGGTCGATGATCTCGAGTCCGATGGGCTGCCGCTGCTCCTCGGCCCAGGCCTGGATGGCCGGATCGTCGACGGTCTCCATGGGCGTCAGGGCGATGGCCCCGGTCTGGAGGATGGCGTACCGGGCGGGGACCTCCATCGACGCGTAGTGCATGCCGATGTACATCAGGCCGCGCTTCTCGGTAACGGCGCGGAAGCCTGCCCTGATGGGCTCCCAGTCCCCGAAGTCGAGGCGCGCCTCGAGATAGGCGCCGGTGAGGGTCGAGATGCGCAGGACCTCGAGGTAGTAGCGGGCGTGGTGGCTGAACGCCGACCTGACGAGGCGGTCCATCGCGCGTCGGTCTCGCGCCGCCCGGGCGACCCGCGGCGTGGCCCGGCCCTCGGCCACCAGCCAGGCGCAGATCCGGGTCAGATTGCGGCGCGCCAGGTCGCGCCGCGTGCCGTCGACGAGGTAGAGCGCGGCGCCGATGGCCGCGAAGCAGCGATGGAGCGGCCGCTCCGGCAGATGGCAGGCGAGCCAGGTCACGGCACGCAAGGCCGCCAGCTTGCCGCGCTGCCCCGCTGTCACGACGACGTCACCCGTGCCGCGAGCTCGGCGGCCTCATCGACCGATGTCGGCCAGATGGGCTTGAACGTGTACCACTGCTCCGGCGCCGGCCGGACCATCCCCTCGAGGGCGTGGGCGACGGCCTGCGTGGCGGCGCTGATCGTCGCCGGATCGTCGTCGACGACCTCGATCGGGTCGAGCCACTCGGCACTGAATCGGCCGCCGGGCAGCCGACGGCAGACGATGGGCACGATGACCGCGTTCGTCTTGGCTGCCAGCACGGCCGGGCCGGCCGGCAGCGTCGTCCAGTCGCCGAACAGCCGCACCGGGATGCCGTCGGCGCGGTAGCCCCAGTCGACGAGCAGGCCGAGCAACGCCGGCTGGCGCAGGACGGCATAGACGCGACGGAGCTGCTTCCACGGGAAGACGTCGACGCCCCAGCGCTTGCGCTGGGCCTGGAGCAGGGCGTAGAGCTCGGGATACGACGAGTCGTCGGCCAGGCCGTACGTCGGGAAGCCGCGTGCGGCCATGGCGGCGATGAGCGTCTCGATGCTGCCGATGTGGATGGACAGGGCGATGATGCCCCGGCCCTCGGCCTCCAGCCTCGCCCAGAGCTCGGCGAAGGCATCGACTCCGCGCTCGCCGCGCGAATCCATCATCGCCGCCGGTGCCTCCGGCGGCAGCGACGGCAGGCGCATGAGCTCGACGATGTAGCGACCATAGGTCTGATAGACGCGCCCCGCGAGGCGACGCACGGCGGGGTCGTCGGTCGGGCGGCCGAGGATGTGCGACGCGTTGGCGAGGATGACTCGTCGCTTGGCCGGCCAGACGACCCAGGCCACGCGCATCGCGCCGCCGGCGAGCGGCAGGCTGATGCCGAGCGGCACGACGCCGAGCAGCCAGGAGGCGAAACGATAGCCCAGCACGACGGCGCGCTCGGTCAGGCGGACGAGGGCGCGGCCGACCCACGACCCTTGCGACGTGCGCTTCAGGGGGCCGTGCGCGAGGCCCCCCACCGGCCGGCTCGTGGCCGGTCGATCGCCGCGGACGATCTCCTCACTCGACTGCTCGGTCATCGCGACCGTGCCGCCGGCGCTACTGGGCGCCGGCGGCGACCTTGGCGCGCGACCCCGCCAGCTTGCGCACCTTCTTGGTCGGCAGGATCTCCGTGCCGACGAGTGTCTCGCTGTCCTCGCCGCGGATGAACGCCTCGACGCGGTTGAAGGCGATGTCGTCGTGGATCTGCATCGGCGGGCTCTTCATGAAGTAGCTCGAGGGCGCCACGAGGGTGCCCTTGAGGCCGCGGTCGAGGCCCAGCTTGAGGCAGCGGATGGCATCGGTGATGACGCCCGCGCTGTTGGGGCTGTCCCAGACCTCGAGCTTGAGCTCGGCGTTGAGCGGCACGTCGCCGTAGGTCGTGCCCTCCATCCGGATGTAGCACCACTTGCGGTCGAGCAGCCACGGCACGTGGTCGCTGGGGCCGACGTGGACGTCGTCGGGGTCGAGGTCGTAGTCGAGCATCGACGTCACGGCGTTCGTCTTGGAGATCTTCTTCGACTCCAGGCGCTCGCGCTCGAGCATGTTCAGGAAGTCGGTGTTGCCGCCGAAGTTGAGCTGGTACGTCCGATCGAGGCGGACGCCGCGATCCATGAACAGGCGGGTCAGCACGCGGTGGCTGATGGTCGCGCCGACCTGGCTCTTGATGTCGTCACCGATGACCGGCAGGCCGCGATCGGCGAAGCGTCGCTGCCAGTAGGGCTCCCGGCCGATGAAGACGGGGATGGCGTTGATGAAGCCGACGCCGGCCGCCAGGGCCTGCTCGACGTACCACTTGGTCGCCTGCTCGCTGCCGACGGGCAGGTAGGAGACCATGACGTCGACCTCGCGCTCCTTGAGGATGCCGACCACGTCGGCGGTCGGGCCGGGCGCCTTGGTGATGACCTGGCTGAGGTACTTGCCCAGGCCGTCGTGGGTCATGCCCCGCTCGACGCGCACGTCGAGGTGCGGTACCTGCTGGAAGACGTAGGTGTTGTTGGGCTTCGTGTAGATGGCCTCCGAAAGATCTCGGCCGACCTTGTTCTTGTCGACGTCGAAGGCGGCCACGAACTCGATGTCGCGGACGTGGTAGCCGCCCAGGTCGACGTGCATCAGGCCGGGCACGAAGTCGTCGGCCTTGGCGTTCTCGTAGTAGTAGCGACCCTGGACGAGGCTCGACGCGCAGTTGCCGACGCCGACGATGGCGACCCGGATCTTGCCGTCTCCGCGGCGCCCCGCGCCGGCCCAGGTGGTCTCGGTCGACGCGTTGGCGCCGTTCTTGCCGTTCTTGCTCACGATGGGTTCTCCCTGTTCCTCTGGCTACTCGCTGGACGTGGATGCTGGTTCGATGGCCGCCTGGCTGGCCTGGCGGCGGACGTGAAGGATGCGCTGGATGATGGTGATGGTCGTCAGCACGACGATGGCGCCGAGGGCGATCTGGAGCCAGGGCGATGCCGCCGGGCCGCCGGTCAGGCCGCTGGCGACGAGCCCGACGCCAAGGATGACGATGCGCTCGGGTCGCGGCGCGATGCCGACCTCGCCGCTGAAGCCGAGACCCTCGGCCTTGGCTCGCGTGTAGCTGACCATGAAGGCGCACACGGCGGCAAGCACGGCCAGGATGGCCGTCGCCTGGTTGGCAGCGGCCGCGGCGCCGGCCACGATGCCGACGTAGATGACGCCCTCGCCCCAGCGGTCGAACGTCGAGTCCATGAAGGCGCCGAACTTCGACGTCTGGCCGGTCGCGCGCGCCACGGCGCCATCGAGCATGTCGAACGACCCGGCCACGACGCTCACGATGCCGGCCGCGACCCACAGCTCGAGGCCGGCGAGGACAGCCGAGGCGATGGCGATGCCGAAGCCGATGAGCGTCAGCATGTTGGGTGTCAGACCGAGCTTTGCCAGCCCGGCCGCGTAGGGCTGGACGATGGCGCGGAACCGGTTGCGCTTCTCGTTCGAGAGCAGTGAGCCGTCGCTCATGATCGCCCTAGCCCGCCAGCCCGAGCATGCGACGCTCGCGGCGGGTGTAGCGGTCGATCTCGTCGGCGCGCAGCGAGCAGATGACCTCGCGGCCCTGGCGTCGGGTCTCGACGAGCCCGATGGCCTTGAGCGTTCGCAGGTGCCAGCTCACGAGCGGCTGCGACAGGTCGACGTGCTCGATGAGCTCGGTCACCGTCGCCGGCGACTCCGCGAGGCGCTCGAGGATGCGCAGGCGCGTGACATCCGCAAGGGCCTTGTGGTAGGCGCGCAGCTCACGCAGCTCCTCTGGCGGAGCGGTGATGGTGGCCAGCGTGTTGCGGATGCGGGCAGGTGTCGGCACGGGTTGGATCGATGGACCTACTAGCAGGGATTTATATAAATCTCCGTTGATACTACGCGCGTGGCACAGGCCGTGTCAAGGGTCGTTGGTGCTCGTGGAAGTTCACCCCTTGCCAACAGCCAGTCCTTGCGTATACTGAACTATATGGTTCAGTATCAGTCTCACTTCGACGCTTCGTTCGCCGCCCTGTCTGACGCGACACGGCGCGGCGTGCTCGAACAACTGGTGCGGTCGGACGCGTCGATCACGCAACTCGCCGACCGCTTCGGCATGACGCTCACCGGCATGAAGAAGCATGTGAGCGTGCTGGAGCAGGCGGGCCTCGTCGCCACCCGGAAGGTCGGTCGTGTCCGCACCTGCCGGCTTGGTGCACGCACCCTGGCCGACGAGGCAGCCTGGATCGAACGCTATCGCCAGCTCTGGGCCGAACGTTTCAACGCGCTCGACACGATCGTCGAAGAACTCAAGCGACAGGAGAAAGCCGATGGACGCGACACAGGCGAATGACCCCGCCGACGTCAGGGACGGCACCACGACGGAGCGCACCTCCGACCGCGAACTGGTCATCACCCGCACCTTCAACGGCCCGGTCCATCTGGTCTTCAAGGCCTGGACCACGCCCGAACTGCTGATGCGCTGGTGGGTGCCCGAATCCTTCGGCATCAACCTCGTCGGCTGCGAGGTCGATGCCCGCACCGGCGGGCGCTACCGCTTCGTCTTCGACGTGCCCGGTCAGCCCGAGCCCGCGGCCTTTTTCGGCAGATATCTCGAAGTGACGCCGCCCAAGCGCCTCGTCTGGACCAACGAGGAGACCGACGACGGCTCGGTCACCACCGTCACCTTCGAGGAAAAGGACGGCAAGACCCATCTCGTGCTCCACGACCTGTATCCCAGCAAGGACGCCCTCGACGCCGCCCTCGCCTCGGACAGCACCGGCGCCTTCCCCGAGCAGTTCGACCAGCTCGACGTGGTGCTGGCCAGCGCGGAATGATGACCCGAACTGGTTACCGGCGCGTGGCACAGATCCCGGCGCCGTGGCGCACCGACGTGCGTGCTACTTGACAGGAGCGAGAAACCGGTGAAAGATAGTGCTAGCGGCAACTAGCACGTTATGGAGCGAGCCATGGCGAGCGTCCGACTCGCGACAGGCGGGCCCACCGATCGCCCCTCGGATCGAGGGGCTGCCACGGCGGAGTCCTCGGATCGACCCGGCGCGGCCCGTCGCGCCGGCCTGGTCATCCGGCTTCGCGGCGCGTTCGTCGCGGCCGGGATCTGCGGCCTCGTGGCCGTCGGGGCCGAGCTGCTCGATGCCGGTTTCGTGGCCAGCGTCGCCGGACAGGGCGTGATCATCGGGGCCGTCATCGGTTTCGTCGCCGCGCCCCGCGTGATGGCCACACGCCGGCCATTGCTCGTCGGGGCGGGGCTCGGCGTGGTGGCGATGCTCATGGGTGTGCTCGTCTTCGTCGGCGGCGGGCTGCCGTCTGCCGTGACCACGTTCGTCGAGCGTCCGACGATCGACCTTGCGGAGCTGCCGGGCGCCATCCTGGGTGTGGTGGTCGTGGTCTTCGTCATCACGCTCTACGCCACCGTCCTGGCGCTGCCCATCACGGCGTCTATCGGGGTCGTCACGGTCGCCGTCCTGCGTGCCAGTCGTCGGTCGTTCGCGTGGCTCGCCCTTGCCTGGACACTGCCGGCCGTGGCGGTTGTGGCTTGGATCATCACCGGGGCCACGCCACCGCCGCTCTCCTAGCGCGGCGTCCTCGTGCGACCGCGAGAGATCGGGGGCGCTCGACGGGCGCGACGCCCGCGCGGGTCGAGCAACGGACCGGCACCCGCGGCCACGGGAGCGGCGTCGATAGACTGGCCTGGTGACCGCCTCGACGCGAGCCGTGCTGCTGGGCGCATTCTCGATCGGCGCCCTGCTCGTCGGCGCGGAGCTGATGATCACGGCGGTCGCGCTGCCGGCGATCATCAACGACATCGCCGGCTGGACGGAGCTGCGCGAGGCGAGCTGGATCGTGAACGCCTACCTGCTTGCCTATATCGCGGCCATGCCGCTGGCCGGACGGGCGGCCGACCAGTTCGGCCTGCCACGGCTGCTCATCGGTGGCCTCGTGCTCTTCGCGGTCGGGTCGTTGCTCGCGGGCGCGGCTCAGGGGCTGGCATGGCTGGTCGCCGCGCGCGTCGTCCAGGGGCTCGGCGGCGGCATGGTCGTGCCGCTCGCGACGGCCGGTGCCGGGCACCTCTACGACGGCCACGCTCGATCGCGCGCCCTGGGCTTCGTCGGGGCGGCCACCTTCCTGGGCATGGCACTGGGGCCGTTCGCCGGCGCCGTCGTGCTGGTCGGCTTCGAGCTCGGGCCGGTCTTCGATGCCGCCGGCGCTGCGACATCGGTCGGCGCGGCCTTCCTGGCGCCCGCCTGGCGCTGGGTCTTCTACCTCGGCGCACCGCTCGCGCTCGTCGTCGCCCTTGTCGTCTGGGCAGCGGCACCGGGCTGGCAGGACGTCCATCGACGCGGTCGCCTGGACGTGCTGGGCGCGGCCCTGTTCACGACCGCGCTGTCCGCCACACTGCTGGCGCTGACGTGGCTGGGCACCGAGGCCGGACCAGGCGGCACCGGCCTGCCCATCGCCGCCATGGTCGCGCTCGTTGCGGCCATCGCGACCGTCGTCCGCTGCCTGCGGACGCCCGAGCCGTTCCTCGATCTGCGCGCGTTCCGCGACCGGGTCTTCAGCTCCGCCGTGCTGGTCAGCCTGCTGACCGGCTACGCCCTCGCGACGGCCATCGTGGGCGCGGCCGTGTTCGTCGACCGTGTGCGGTACGGCGGGCCGGAAGAGCAGCAGGTGGCGCTCGGGGCATTGGCGGGCATGATGGCCGTCGGCGCGCTCGTCTCGGGCTTCGTCGTCCGACGACTGGGCATCGTGCCCGTGAGCGTCGCCGGCCTGCTCCTTGGCGCGGCTGGCCTGGGCCTCCTGGCCCAGGCCACGCCCGAGACGGCCCTGACGGCCTATGCCGCGGCCCTGGCGGCCTTCGGGCTCGGATTCGGGCTCTCGGTCACGCCGCGCTCGACGGCGGCCATGGAGGCACTCGGGCGGGGGGCATACGGGGCTGCCGCGGCGGCGGTGACGGTCGCGCGCATGCTGGGCATGGGCGTCGGGCTGGCCATCCTCACGGGCCTCGGGTCGAATCGCATCGAGGCGCTCTCGGTCGTGCTCGTCGACCAGGTCGCGCGCGACGCGGTCCTGCCGCCCGACCTCCAGGGTCGGCCGCTCCAGGATCCCTTCGTGGTCGACGCGCTCGAGACGTGGGCGGCGGGGCAGGCAGCCGGCATCCTGGCCGGGCTGATGGCCGTCGCGGCCGTGGTCATGCTCGTGGCCATCGTGCCCGCTCTCGCCATGCGCCGGTCGCGCGCCTCGTCGGCGGCCCCGGCGTCGTCTACCATCGGCAGCGATGAGCGCGCCGCAGCCGGCGACGACGAACCCGCCCTCGCCCTCTGAGGGCGACGCGACGCGTGAGGTGCCAGGGTCCTCGGAACCGACGACCGCCGCGACCGGGACGCATCAGCCCGCGGCGCGCATGCGCGCCCTCGTCGTCACCCCGAGCGGCAGCCGCGAGACGACCGACATGGCCGAGCTGCGCGCCGCCCTGGGTGACCCGGAGACGCGCATCTGGGTCGACATCGTGGACGGCGACGTCGCGCTCGTCGATGAGCTGGCGGAGTGCCTTGGCATCCACCATCTCGTGGCCGAGGACATCCTCGAGCGCAACCAGCGGGCCAAGATCGAGCGCACCGAGGACACGCTCCACATCGTCATGTTCGCCCTCGCCTATGACGGCGGACTCGAGGAGGACGAGGTCGACATCGTGCTCGGGCGGCGCTTCCTGCTGACCGGCCACGGGCGCGGCTTCGACCCATACGCGCTGTCGAGCCTCCGGCGCGGCCCGGAGGAGCTCCTGGCCGACGGGCCCGATTACCTCCTGTGGGGCATCGTCGACGGCCTCGTCGATGGCTACTTCCCGGTCTTCGACCGCCTGGGCGACGAGATCGACGACCTCCAGGCGGACGTCATCAGCCGGCCCACGAAGTGGGTCGTCGAGCGGCTCTTCCAGGTCCGACGCGACCTCATCGCCATCCGCCACGCGGTCAGCCCGCAGCGGGAGATCTTCAACCAGCTCACGAATCGCGACGAGCCGCTCATCGCGCCGGCGCGGATCATCTACTTCCGCGACGTCTACGACCACCTCCTCCGCCTGACGGACGAGCTGGACAGCTACCGCGAGCTGGTGAGCACGACTCTCGACGCGTACCTCTCGACGGTCAACAACAACCTCTCGGACATCATGAAGCGGCTCACCGCCGTGACCTGCATCCTGGCCGGCATCGCCGCCGTGGCCGGCGTCTTCGGCATGAGCGAGGCCATCCCCGCGGTCGGGTCGGCGTGGGGATTCTGGGTCATCACCGGCGGGCTGTTCCTGGCGGCGCTCGTGGCCATCGCCTGGTTCCGGCGCATCGGCTGGCTGTGATGCGGAGCGGCAGGGCCTAGCGGCAGTCCCGCGGCTTGGGCTTCGGGTTGGCCTCGGCGAGCGGCACCTCGTCGACGCTCAGCAGGCGGGCCGCGACCTGGAGCTTGGGCACGGTGCCCTTGGGCCCTTCGCTCGTCTGGAGGATGAGCCGATGCTCGCCCTCGGGCACCTTGTCAGCCAGCGCGAAGTTCCGCGAGTGGCGCTTGACCTGGAAGATCTCGTACAGGTAGAGGTGCCCGTCTGCCGTGTAGACCTGGACGAGGTCGCCGATGATGCCCCGGCCGTTGTTGCGCTCGGACGCGCGCAGGAGAGGCAGGAACATGCCCTCCCGGGCGTGGGCGTAGACGTAGGTCGTGCCCTCCTGCGACGGCTGGCCGAAGATCTCGAGGTACTGGGCGACGTCGCACAGCGGGTATGAGCCGCGGCCCGGCCCGAACGATTGGGCGACGATAGGCAGGTCGATGTCGAGCGCGGGCACGACGACGCGGCTGGCGATCGAGGGCTCAGGGCCGCCGCTCGGCGAGGCCGATGCCGACGGCGACGGCGAGTCGGACGGCGCGGCCGATGCGGTCGGAGCGGGCGACCGCGAGGCGACCGCGACCGATGGACTGGCATCGAGCTCGGCCTGCACGGCCGCCGGGTCGAGGACGGTCAGCAGGCCCGCCGCGAGCAGCGCCACTCCCCCTGCCGCGATGACGGCGGGCAGCAGGCGATCGACGAAGCTGCGGATGCGGTCCATGCCGCGCGGATGCTAGCAAGGATCGCCCGAGAGCCTGCGCATCCGTCCCTGGCACCGTGCCGCTACACTGCCGCGCGATGCGCATCGCCCTCGTCCTCGGCGTCATCGCCGGCCTGCTTGTCGCCGCCCTGGCCATCGGCGCCAGCCTGACCATGCTCGAGCCGGTCGCCATCACGCCGACCCGCCCGACCCTCGCGCCGACCGAGCCACCGACACCGAGCCCGGGTCCGAGCGTGGCCGCGTCAGAGGCCCCGAGCCCGAGCACCGGCGTGGGCCTCGGCGATCGGGCGCCCGCTCTCCTGGTCGGCGGGCTGGGCGAGAGCGACATCGACCTGGCGGCCCTCGCCGGATCGCCGGTCTGGGTCAACTTCACCGCGTCCTGGTGCCCGACCTGTCGTGACGAGCTGGGCATGATGGAGCGCTTCGCGCTGGCCAACCCCGAGGTCGCCATCCTCGTCATCGACGTCAAGGAGCCGGCCGACGTCGTCCAGGCGCTGGTCGACTCGACGGCCATCACGATGCCGGTCGGGCTCGACCTCGACGGTCAGGCGCAGCTGGCCTGGAACGCCTACGCGCTGCCCGTCCACTACTTCGTCGATCGAGACGGCATCGTGCGCGAGTACATCTACGGTGGGCCAGGGCCCGAGCAGATGCTGGCCGGGCTGAAGACCATCTTGCCCGAGGCGCAGATGCCCGACTTCGACGCACCCGCCGCATCGGGCGATCCTGGTTCGTCGATCGATCCCGCCAGCCCTCCGCCCGACCCCACCAGCCCGTCGACGGCCCCCAGCGCGTCGCCATGACCGTGGCGCCGCGCGGCGAGACCGTCGGCGCTCGCGTGGCGATGGGTCTGCTCCCTCCCAGGGCCCTGGCGCTGCGGCCGTGGCTCGTGGTCAGCGACTTCGACGGCACGATCTCGCGCATCGGCCTCGATCCGTGGGGCGCCGTGCCCGAGCCGCTCGCCCAGCGGTCGCTCCGCCGCATGGCCGGCCTGCCCGGCGTCGAGGTGGTGCTCCTCTCGGGCCGCACGGCGGTCGACCTCGCCGGACGGGTGCGCGTCGGCGGCGCGACCTACCTCGGCAACCACGGCCTCGAGGTGGGGCAGCTGGCGCGGGGTGCGCGGGCGGCGTCGATGGCGGTCGTCGCGGACCCCAGCCACGACGGCCATCTGGCCGAGAGTCGTGCCCTGGCCGAGGCGGTGCCGGCCGAGATCGGTGAGCCGTGGCTCATCGTCGAGCCGAAGTTCCCGGCCCTCACGTTCTGGTATCGCGCCGCGCCGGACATCTCCGATGCCGCCCGCCGGGTCCGGGCGATCGTCGACCGGCTCGACCCGCACGAGCGTTTCGAGCGCTTCCCCGGCAAGCGGTATCTGGAGCTGCGGCCACCGGGCGCGACCGCCAAGCGCGACGCCTTCGCCTGGCTGCTGCGCGACCGACGGCCGGCCGCCGTGCTGCTCATCGGCGACGACGTCAGCGATGCCGAGGCGTTCGCCGTGTTGCGGGCCGAACGCGACGCCGGCCGAGTCGCCGGATCGGCGCTCGGGGTCCAGGCGCTGCACGACGTCCCGGCGCTGGTCGCCGAGACATCCGACGCGGTGCTCGACTCACCGCACGAGACCGCCCGCTTCCTGGCCGCGTTCGAGCGTGGCTTGCGGGCTGCGGGGTAGGCCCAGCGCCCTTGGGTCGTGCCTGCCGTCCGGCGCGTTCCCCAGGGGAACGCAAGCGACGAGGCGCCGCGAGTTCCGGCCCCTCCTGTTCCGTGGGGGAACGAAGTCGACCGATCCGTGCCCGACTCGCCGTTGGCGTTCTGTGGGGGAACGAAGTCGGCACGCCAGCCGCCGATCTGGTCGGTTACGTTCCCCACAGGAACAGTGGCGCGCGCGAGGCGCCGGAGGCATCGCGGGGTGGTCGTCGGGCGCGCGGCCGGTTCCGGCGACCTACGGCGCGAGCAGCAGGACCTGGGCGGCGGCCTGAGTGGTCGGCAGGATGAGGCCGGGGATGATGCCGAAGAGGATGGTCGCCACGGCGGCCAGGCCGAGGCCCAGGCGCAGCGGCCACGAGTCGGAGAGTGGCTTGGCATCGCCGGGCGCGTCGCGCATGTACATGTAGACGACGACGCGCAGGTAGTAGAAGGCGGCGATGGCGGCGTTGAGCACGGCGATGACGGCCAGCACGCTCGCCCAGCCGCCCGCCTCGACGGCCGAGAGGATGACGAGTGCCTTGGCGAAGAAGCCAGCGGTCGGCGGGATGCCGGTCAGCGAAAGCAGGAACAGGGTCATCACCGCTCCGGCCACCGGCGCTCGCCGGCCGAGGCCCGAGAACGAGGCGATCTGACTGGTCACGCCGGGCACGCCCTGGAGGGCGGTCACGACAGCGAAGGCGCCGATGTTCATGAAGGCGTAGGCGACGCTGTAGAAGAGCAGCCCCTGGAGGCCTTGCTCGGCGGCCGGCGAGCCGGCCGGCGCCGCCCCATACGCGGCCAGCCCGACGAGCATGTAACCGGTGTGCGCGATCGAGCTGTAGGCCAGCATCCGCTTGATGTTGTCCTGCGTGATGGCGACCAGGTTGCCGAGCGTCATCGTGAGCGTCGAGAGCACGATGACGACGTTGACGATGTCGCCCTGGAGCGGCCCCAGCGCCTCCACGAAGAGGCGCAGGATGAGCGCGAAGGCGGCCACCTTGGGCCCCACGCTGAGGTAGCCGGTGACCGGCGTCGGCGAGCCCTGGTAGGCGTCGGGTGTCCAGTAGTGGAAGGGCACGGCGGCGATCTTGAAGGCCACGCCGACCGTCAGCAGGGCGAGGCCCATGGCCAGGGCGGGCGAGATGGCGGTCACCTGGCCGAGCGCGTCGGCGACGGCCGAGATGTTCGTCGTGCCCGTATAGCCCCACGTGTAGGCGAGGCCGAACAGGAAGATGGCCGAGCTGAACGAGCCCAGCAGGAAGTACTTGATGGCGCCCTCGGTCGAGTAGCCGTCGCGCTTGGCGTAGCCGGCCAGCATGTAGCCCGGCAGCACGAGCAGCTCGAGACCCAGGAAGAGGATGAGCAGGTCGCGCGCGCCGGCGATGACCATGGCCCCGGCGATGGCGAACAGGAGCGTGGCCGTGAATTCGCCCAGTGGCAGGCCGCGCGGCCGGAGGTAGGCCGGGGCGGTGAGGATGGTCAGGATGGCGACGACGATGAAGATGGCGTCCAGCAGGGCGGTCAGCGGGTCGCGGATGTAGGTCCCGCCCATGACCGGGACATCGCCCGAGCCGACACCGACGACCATCGCCAATGCGACGATCAGGCCGACGGTCCCGACCACGCCCGCCAGGCGGTCGTCGCCCGGCCGGATCATGTCCACGATGACGACCAGGATGGCGACGCCGATGACGACGATGAGCGGCGCCAGGGCCAGCAGGCCGGTCGTCTCCATGCCCGTCAACGCCACGGCAGCCAGGCGACCGCGTCGCTCGCGGTCAACCCGGCGATGATGCCGTCCACCGGCCCCTGGATGAGGTCGAGCAGAAGGCCCGGGAAGAGGCCGAAGATGACGGTCAGGCCGGCCAGCGGCGCGAGCGTCAGGACCTCGATCGGGCGCATGTCGGTGAGGTGGTGCCCGAGGCCCTTGAGGAACTCGGAGAGCGGACCGAAGGCCACGCGCTGGAACATCCAGAGCAGGTAGACCGCGCCGAAGACCATGACCAGGGCGGCGATGGCGGCGGCCAGCGGGCTGACCGCGAACGTGCCGACGAAGACGAGGAACTCACCGACGAAGCCGGCCAGGCCCGGCAGCCCGACGCTGGCGAGCATGAAGAAGCCGAAGGCGGCGGCATAGGCCGGGGTGTGCGCCGCCAGGCCGCCCATGCGGGCGATGGTCCGGTCGTGCGTCCGCTCGTAGATGACGCCCACGCACAGGAACAGGGCGCCGGTGATGAGGCCGTGGTTGACCATCTGGAGGATGGCCCCGTCCATGGCCTGCTGCTGGAAGACGAAGATGCCCAGCGTCACGAAGCCCATGTGGCTGACCGAGCTGTAGGCGACCAGCTTCTTGAGGTCGGGCTGGACGATCGAGACGATGGCGCCATAGATGATGGCGATGAGCGAGAGCACGACGATGAGCGGTGCGAACGTCTGTGCCGCGTCGGGGTAGAGCGGCAGCGCGAAGCGCAGGAAGCCGTAGCCGCCCAGCTTCAGGAGCACGCCGGCGAGGATGACCGAGCCGGCCGTCGGCGCTTCGACGTGCGCGTCGGGCAGCCAGGTGTGGAACGGCCACATGGGCACCTTGATGGCGAAGGCCAGCGAGAAGGCCAGGAAGGCGCCCACCTGGAGGGCGGTGTCGAAGCCGAAGCCGCGCAGGGTCAGGTAGTCGAAGGCACCCTGCCACGAGCCCGTCGTCGAGGCGTAGGCATAGGCCGTGGCCAGGATGGCGACGAGCATGAGCAGCGAGCCGACGAGGGTGTAGAGCACGAACTTGAGCGTCGCGTAGATGCGGTTCGGCCCGCCCCAGATGCCGATGATGAGGTACATCGGCACGAGCACGATCTCCCAGAAGACGTAGAACAGGAAGAGGTCGAGGGCCATGAACACGCCGAGCATGCCGACCTCGAGGATGAGGAACGAGATCATGTATTCCTTGACGCGATCGGTGATCGGCCGGACGCTGGCGAGGATGCTGATCCAGGTCAGCAGCGTGGTCAGGACCACGAGCACGAGGCTGATGCCGTCGATGCCCAGGGTGTAGGTGATGCCGAAGGATGGGATCCAGGGCACGCTCTCGACGAAGGTGAAGCCGCCCACGCCGGTCGCCTCGGGGTCGAAGGCCGAGAGCAGCGCCAGCGAGAGCGCGAAGGCGACGAGCGCCGCGAGGAGCGCCGTGCCGCGGATGAGGTCGGGGTAGCGGCGCGGCAGGAAGGCGATGATCAGGGCACCGAGCAGCGGTGCCAGGAGGATGAGGGTCAGCATCGGCACGCCATCCATCAGCCGGCGACCGCGATCACGAAGTAGACGGCCACGACGATGAGGGCGACGGCGATGCCCAGCGCGTAGTTCTGCACCCGGCCGGTCTGGATCCGGCGCAGGTCGCGTCCGGCGCCCTGGACGACGTCGCCGACGCCATTCACGGTGCCGTCGACGATGGCCCGGTCGAACCACCAGAGGCCGTTGGCGATGCGCCCGCCGATGACCACGAACAGGACGTGGTTGAGGTCGTCGAACCACCACTTATGGAACGACGCGCGATAGAGGGCGGGCGCGCGCTGCGTGAGCTCCGCCACCCGCTCCGGCCGCGGCGCCGTGTCGCTCCCGCGAAGCGGCCAGTGGAAGCCGAAGAGGCGGATGGCGATGGCGATGCCGAATGCTGCGACGGCGGTGCTGCCGATGATGATCAGGCCGTCGATGCCGAACAGCTGGACCGGCTCGTGGGTCAGGCCGAGGTTCTCCTGGGCGTGCTCGAAGACCGGCTCCAGCCACTGGTCGATGAGGCCCTCCCCGAGCGGCAACCCGAGGACCATGCCCAGCGCGATGGACGGGATGGCCAGCAGGACGAGTGGGATGGTCATCCAGCGCGATGACTCGTGGATCTTGGGCTCGACCGTCGGATCGACGTGGCTCGGGCCGTAGAAGGTCTTGCCCATCAGGCGGAACATGTAGAAGGCCGTCAGGAAGGCGACGAAGGCCCCGATGAGCCAGACCAGATAGAAGCCGTTCTCGAAGGCGCCCCCGAGGATCTCGTCCTTGCTGAAGAAGCCGGCCAGCGGCGGGATGCCGGCGATGGCCAGGGCACCGATGAGCATCGTCCAGTGGGTCACCGGGATCTTCCGCCACAGGCCGCCCATGCGGTCCATGTCCTGCTCCTCATGGACGGCGTGGATGACCGACCCCGATCCGAGGAACAGGAGGCCCTTGAAGAAGCCGTGGGTCATGAGGTGGAAGATGGCCGCGATGTAGGCGCCGACCCCAAGGGCCGCGAACATGTAGCCCAGCTGGCTGAGCGTCGAGTAGGCCAGCACGCGTTTGATGTCCTTCTGGGTCAGCGCGATCGAGGCGGCCAGGATGGCCGTGAAGATGCCGATGGCGGCGACCAGCGTCATGGCTGCCGGTGAGAGGCTGAAGATGGGGTTGGCGCGGGCCACGAAGTAGACGCCCGCGTTGACCATCGTCGCGGCATGGATGAGGGCGCTGACCGGGGTCGGGCCTTCCATCGCGTCCGGCAGCCAGACGTGGAGCGGGAACTGGGCGCTCTTGCCGACCGCGCCGCAGAAGAGCAGCAGCGCGATGCCGAAGAGCATCCAGGGCGCGATCTCGCCGGCGTGGAACTGCTCGGGCAGGAGCTCGAAGACCTCGCCGAATTCGAGTGTCCCGACGGTCGTCCAGATGGCCATGATGCCGAGCGCGAAGCCGACGTCACCGACGCGGTTGACGAGGAACGCCTTCTTGGCCGCGATGGCCGCGCTGCGCCGGGGGTACCAGAAGCCGATGAGCAGGTAGCTCGACAGGCCGACCAGCTCCCAGGCCGCGAAGAGGAGCAGGAAGTTGCCCGCCAGGACGAGCAGCAACATGCTGAACATGAACAGGTTGAGGTAGGCGAAGAAGCGCCAGCGGCCCGGGTCGTGGGCCATGTAGCCGACCGAGTAGACATGCACCAGCATGCCCACGGTCGTGACCACGATGAGCAGGCATGCGGTCAGGTTGTCGACAGCGAGGCTGAAGGGCACTCGGAACTCGCCGGCCGGGATCCACTCGTAGAGCGTGAAGTGGAGGCCTTCCTCGCCGAAGCCGCCGCTCAGGGCGGTGTAGACGACGATCATCGCGATGAGCCAGGTGAGCACGATGATGGGCACCGCGATGATGCCCGCCCGGGTCGCCAGCCGCCGTCCGACGAGGGCGGTCAGCACGAAGCCCACCATGGGCAGCACGAGCAGCAGCGTGACGAGCGTGGGCATGCCCATCACGGCTACTCCCGCATCTGCGTGTACTCGTCGACCAGCGGTGTGCGGCGGTTGCGGTAGATGGCGATGACGATGGCCAGCCCGACGGTCGCCTCGGCGGCCGCCACGGCCATGACCATGAGGGCGATGACGGCTGCGTCGCCGTTGAGCTCCGGGATGAAGGCGCCGAACGCGATGATCGAGAGGTTGACCGCGTTGAGCATCAGCTCGATCGACATGAGCATCGCGATGGCGTTGCGGCGGGCGAGGAAGCCGAAGGTGCCGATGGCGAAGAGGATGGCCGACAGAGCGAGGTATGACTCCAGCGTCTGGCTCACCCAGGCGTCTCCGGGCTGTCGTCGCGCTTGGCCAGGAAGACACCACCGATGACGGCCGCCAGCAGCAGCACCCCGACGATCTCGAAGGCCAGGACGTAGTCGCCGAAGAGCAGCGCCGCCACGGCCTCGGTGCTCGTGCGCATGAACTCGCCCGCCAGCGGCCAGCCGCTGGCGCCGTCGACGATGGCCAGCAGGCCGCCGATCACGATGGCGGCGATCGCCGCCGCCCAGGCCTGGTGGTGGAAGACGAGCGCGGCCGGTCCACCCTTCGTCTGGGTGAGCATGATGGCGAAAAGGATGAGCACGGCGATGGCGCCCATGTAGACGAGCACCTGCGCGACGGCCACGATGGCGTTGCCAAGCAGCGCGTAGAGGCCGGCCAGCGTCGCGAAGCAGAGGATGAGCCAGAGCCCCGAGCGGATGATGTTGCGGCCCAGGACGACCATCAGCGCCGTGCCCACGAGCGTGCCGGCGAGGATCAGGAAGAGCAGGTCGTTCCAGGTCCAGCCGAGCAGCGGGATGGTCTCCGGCAGCGTCACGCGACGACCGCCCTAACGGGCATGGGCGTGGCCGCCGCCGGCATGGCCGTTGCCGCCGTGGCCGTCGCCGTCGTGGCGGTGCCCGTCGCCGTGGCCGTTGCCGTTCACGCCCGGCGGCAACATCGGCAGCAGGCGGCCGGGATCGAGCAGGCGACCGGAGGCCTGGGCGCGCTCCAGCCAGTCGCGCTCTCGGCGCACGTAGGTCATCTCCGTGTCGCGCTCCATGGCCGCCAGGGCGATGAGGTCGATCATCGGCTCCTCGCGGCTCTCGTGGGCGAGCTCGAAGTCCGGCCCGCATCGAAGGGCGTCGTAGGGACAGGCGTCGACGCAGATGCCGCACAGGATGCAGCGGCTCTCGTCGACCTCGTACTTCTCGAGCACGCGTGGCTTGGGCATCAGTGCGCCGGTCGGGCAGGTCTCGGCGCACCGCCCGCACGAGACGCACGGCGTCGTGTTGAGGCTCATGTCGAGCGGCGTGGTGACGAGCGTGTCGAAGCCGCTGCGCATGAAGTCGTAGCAGGCGGCGCCAACGACCTCCTTGCAGACGTTGGCGCAGCGGCCGCAGTCGATGCAGCGTGACGGCTCGCGCAGGATGAAGGCGTGGCTGTCGTCGCGGATGTAGTCGTGGTTGTCGCCCGTGAAGCGGTTCTCGCTGACGCTCCGGAACGACATCCCCGTGCGAGCGGGCTCGAGCGTCTCGAGCGTCGTCCCGTACTCGATCCCCTGGCGCCGCAGATCGCAGAAGCCGATCGCCTCGCAGGTGCACTGGAGGCAGCGCTTGGACTCCTCCATCGCCTCCTGCTGGGTGTACGGGATCTCGTACTCGACGTAGCTCTGGTTGCGCACGTCGGCGGGCATCGCCTGGAGCCGGATGCGGGGCTCCTTGAGCTCCTGGGTGTAGGGCACGATGGACAGGAACTCGGGCTGCGGCTCGGCCAGCGTCTGGCGCGTGCGGATGGCCTCGAGGTCGAGGCCCTGGAGGTAGGCGTCGACGGCGTAGGCCGCGCGACGGCCCTCGGCGACTGCCTCGACCACGGTCGCCGCGCCGATGCGCACGTCGCCGCTGCCGAAGACGCCGGGTCGCCCGGTGGCGAAGGTCACGCCGTCGGCCTGCAGTCGCTTCTGCTTGCTGGCCGTGACCCCGGCCGCGCCGTTGGCCAGCCAACCCAGCTCGGGACCCTGGCCGATGGCCAGCAGGACGCGATCGCAGTCGATGACGAACTCGGTGCCTGGCTGGGGCTCCGGCCGCCGCCGACCGGAGGCATCCGGCGCGCCCATGCGCATGCGCTGGAACTCGACGCCCGTGACGCGGTTCTGGTCGTCGGTCACGACGCGCGTCGGCGCGGCCTGGAAGATCGCCCGCGCGCCCTCCTCGATGGCCTCGTGGACCTCGTTGGCGGCGGGCATGTCCTTCATGTCGCGGCGATAGACGAGGGTCACCTCGCGGGCTCCCTGGCGGACCGAGGTGCGCGTGCAGTCCATCGACGTGAAGCCGCCGCCGATGACCACGACGCGCGTGCCCTCGTGGCCCGGATAGGGCAGGCCGAGCGTCGCGATGCGCAGGTACTCGAGGCCGTCGATGACACCGTCGGCATCCTCGCCCGGGATGCCCAATTCGTTCGTGTCGTAGCAGCCGATGGCGACGGTGACGGCGTCGAAGCCCTGGTTCTGGAGGTCGTCGATGGTGAAGTCGCGCCCGAGCTCGGCGTCGCAGACCGTCTTCACACCAAGGTCGGCCAGGCCCTCGTACTCCGCCGCCAGGACCTCGTCCTTCGGCAGGCGGTACTGCGGGATGCCGTAGCGGAGCATGCCGCCCGGCGCCGGGTCGCGCTCGTAGATCGTCACCTCGTGGCCGGCGATGGCCAGGTAGTAGGCGGCCGACGCCCCGGCCGGACCCGAGCCGATGACGGCCGCCCGCTTGCCGCTCGGCGCCTGGACCGCGAACGGAACGGGCGCCTTGACGCCCTTCGTCTGGGCCTTGAGGACCTGGTCGCCGGCGTAACGGTGGGTATCGCGGATGGCGATGGCCTCGTCGACCTCGTCCCGCCGGCAGTGCTCCTCGCAGGGCGCCGGGCAGACCCGCCCGAGCACGCTCGGGAACGGGATGGTGCGCTTGAAGATGCGCGCCGACTCGCGGAAGTCGCCCTCGGCATTGGCCTTCAGGAAGCCCGGGATGTCGATGTGGCTGGGGCACTTGTTCTGGCAGGGCGGCAGGCAGTAGGCGTTGTGGTCGCTGAAGATGAGCTCGAGGTTCGTCTTGCGGAGCTGGCGGATGCGCGGTGTCTGCGTGCGCACGACCATCTCCGGCTCGCACGCCCGGGAGCAGCTGATGGGCGGCTGGTCCTCGCCCTCGACCTCGACGACGCACATCCGGCAGGCGCCGAAGCCAGGCAGCTTGGGCTCGTAGCAGAGGGTCGGGATCTCGATGCCGTTGTCGCGGCAGACCTCGAGGATGGTCTGTCCCTCGCGGCCCGTCACCTGGCGGCCGTCGACCTCGATGGTGAAGGCCGGCGTCGCGAGGGGTCGCTGCGGGGCCTGGACGTCGAGCAGGCGGTCAGCCGGTGACGTGAGCATCTGGGCGGCGTCGGCGTCGGGGCGGATCGTCAGGTCGGCCATGGCTCAGGCGATGCCTCCGGCGACGCGCAGCGGCGAGCAGATGCCGGCCGGGCAGGTGCTCCGGGTGATGTGAGCGTCGAACTCCGCGCCGAAGTATCGCATCCCGCTGGTCAGCGGATTGGGCGCCGTGATGCCGTGACCGCAGAGCGAGCCGTCGCGGACGTCGGCCGACAGGTCGGCCAGCAGCTGCACGTCGGTCGGTCGTGGCCGGCCGCCGGTGAAGCGCTCGCCGATCTCGACCAGTCGCCGCGTCCCGATGCGGCAGGGGATGCACTTGCCGCACGACTCGTCGCTCATGAAGCGCTCGAGCATCGTGGCCAGCTCGACGATGCAGGCGGACTGGTCGACGACCAGGATGCTGCCCGACCCGACGATGGCGCCGGCCTCGTGGAGGGCCGCCCGGCCGTAGACGGTCGAGAGCGCATCGGCCGGCAGGAAGCCGCCCGACGGGCCGCCGACGAGGATCGCCTTGGTCGTCCCGGTCGCGCCGCCGGCCGCCTTGATGATGGCCTTGAGCGTCGTGCCGGTGGGCACCTCGAGGATGCCTGGTTCCTTGACCGCACCGCTGACGTGGACGAGCGTCGTGCCGGGCTCCTCGGCGGCGCCCAGCTTGCGGAAGGCGCCGGCGCCGTTGGTCACGATCCAGGGCACGGCCGCCAGCGTGGCCACGTTGTTGACGACGGTCGGCTCATCCCACAGGCCGCGCTCGGCGGGATAGGGCGGTCGCTGGTCGGGCATCGCGCGCTTGCCCTCGATGGCGCGCAGCAGGACCGTCTCCTCGCCGACCACGAAGGCGCCCTGCAGCTCGCGCAGCTCGATGTGGATGTCGATGCCACGGGCCAGCCCGTCGCTGCCGATGAGGCCGGCCTCCTCGGCCTCCCGCAGGGCGGCCGCGAGACGCCGGATGGCGACCGTCGCGTCGGCTCGGACGGCGACGATGGCACGCCGTGCCCCGACGGCGTAGGCGGCCAGGGCGACGCCTTCGAGCACACCGTGTGGGTCGCTCGCCATGAGCGTCCGATCGGTCGCCGAGCCGGGGTCGGCCTCGTAGCCGTTGGCGACGACGTAGCGCGTCGGGGACGGCTGCGCGCGACAGGTCCGCCACTTGTCGGCCGTCGGATAGCCGCCGCCGCCACGACCGCGGAGGCCGGATTCGCCGACGAGGCGGATGAGCGCCTCCGGCCCGAGGTCGGCGGCAGCCGTCCGCCACGCTTTCCAGGCGCCCGCTCGCTCGGCAGCGGCGAGGCCGGCATCGGGATCGTAGGTCCGGCCGAGCAGGACGCGGGGCCAGGACTTGTCGCCCGCCAGGACGCGAGTCGTCATGCGTGCCCCGCCTCGGCGTGGGCGGCACGCAGCGCGGTGGCGCTGGCGACGACGGCGGCTGGTGAGGCGTCGG
This sequence comes from Candidatus Limnocylindrales bacterium, assembly GCA_036559965.1. Classification (GTDB taxonomy): domain Bacteria; phylum Chloroflexota; class Limnocylindria; order Limnocylindrales; family CSP1-4; genus CSP1-4. The sequence continues at coordinate 5,385 of DATBSD010000091.1, read as the reverse complement.
CGACCCGCTCACCGTCGAGCAGCACGAGCGGCTGCGTCCCGGCCTCGCCGTGGCAGTCGATCGCCTCGAGCCGCACGGCGCCTTCCGGGCTGCTCTGGCCGAGCGTCGTGGCGAGCGCGTCCTCCAGGGCGGCCACGATCCGGCCGCTGCCGCGGAACTGGCACGCGGGACAGCGGCAGACGCCGAAGACGTGGCCGCTCGGTGGGTCGAGGCGGAAGTGGTCGTAGGAGCTGGCGGTGCCGTAGATCTCGGCGTACCAGGCACCTGTCGCGTGGCTGATGTGCTTGAGCGCGGCGACCGGCAGGTGGCCGTAGGCTTCCTGGGTGCGCGTCAGGATGGTCAGCATGCGCGCCGGGTCGTAGCCCTCCTCGTCGAGGATCCGATCGAGCGCCGCCGTGTCGATGCCCAGGAAGGGGTCGAACGAGCGATCGGGCACCGGCCGTCCGGATCGCCGCAGGGCGGATTCCTCGCGCCGCTCGGCGTACTGCTCCGGTGCGCCCCAGTGGATGTGGAAGCGGTCCTTGGTGTCGACGCCGCCCATGTCGATGCACTCGATGGGACAGGCCTGGGCGCACTGGAAGCAGGTCTCGCATTTGAGCGTGCCGTGCTCGTCGTAGAGCAGCTGCAGCCGGCCACGGTGCCTGGGCGAGATGTCGTTGACGACCTCGGGGTACTGGATGGTCGCCTTGGGCTGGACCATGCGCAGGAGCGTCAGGGCCATGCCCTTGAAGATGCCCTTGCCCGGCAGCATGTTCATGGCCTCACCCGCGGACCGAGTCGACGACGACGATGGCGGCCGCCGTCAAGAAGAGGTTGATGAGGGCGGCGGGCAGCAGCCACTTCCAGGCGAAGCCCATGAGCTGATCGATGCGCACGCGTGGCAGCGTGCCGCGCATCCACACGAAGACGACCACGAAGACGTAGGTCTTGGCGAAGAACCAGATGAGGCCCTCGACGGCCTCGAAGCTGGCCGTCGCCCAGAGCATGAGGGCGCCGACCACGAGCACGTTGAAGAGCAGGAAGCCGATGACCAGGGCCTGCCAGAACTTGACGTCGCTGCGGAGTGCCCAGATGGGCAGGGCGAGCAGCAGGATGACGATGGGCGGCACGAGGCCGACGCCCAGGAGCAGCCCGATGCCGAGCTGGCCGGGCGCCAGCGTGGGGTCGACCGAGAGGCCGATGGCGGCGAGCATGCCGCCCAGGTCGAGCGGGGCGTTCCAGCCGCCGAAGAAGAGGACGACCGTCAGTGCCGAGAGCAGGAAGACGTTGACGTACTCGGCGAAGAAGAAGAAGCCGAAGCGCATGCCGCTGTACTCGGTCGCGAAGCCGGCCACGATCTCCGAGTCCGCCTCGGTCAGGTCGAACGGCGTCCGGGCGCCCTCGGCGGTGGCGGCGATGAAGAAGATGAGGAAGCCGAGCGGCTGGCGGAAGATGAACCAGTCGAGGAAGCTGCCGCTCTGCTCGAGCACGATGCTGTTGAGGCTGAGCGTGCCCGCCAGGAGCACGACGCCGACGATCGAGAGCGTCAGCGGGATCTCGTAGCTGATGATCTGGGCCGCCGCGCGCAGGCCGCCCAGCAGGCTGTACTTGTTGAAGCTCGACCAGCCGGCCATCATCAGGCCCACCACGCCGAGGCTGCCGACGGCGAAGAAATAGAGCAGCCCGATGTTCATGTCAGCGCCCACGATGCCCGGTGCGAAGGGCAGCACCAGGAAGCACATCACGCTCGCCAGGTAGACCACCGCCGGCGCGAGGGTGAAGACCGGCACGTCGGCGCCGGTCGGCGTGAAGTCCTCTTTGCCCAGCACCTTGAAGCCGTGGATGGCCGACTGGAGCGTGCCCCACGGGCCGACCCGGTTGGGCCCCAGGCGAAGGTTCATCAGGGCGATGACCTTCATCTCCAGGAAGATGATGATGAACGCGGTCGGCACGGTCAGCAGGAGCACGGCCGTGACCGCGCCGACGAAGCGGACGATGCCCAGGTTGGCGACGATGGTGTCGGCCACGATGTCGACCACGAACGGGACGGGCCCCAGCGCCACGCCGGCCAGGAGCGCCAGCGTGAGCACGGCCATCAGCGCCATGAGCGGCAGGACGATCTTGCCCGCCAGCGTCAGGCGGCTCCACGGCCGCGACAGCGCGCTCACTTGTCGACGCCGCCCATGATCGGGTCGAGGCTGGCCATGATGGCCATCGTGTCGGCGACGAGGTGCCCGGGCGTCAGCAGGCCGACCGTCTGGAGGTTGAAGTACGACGGGTCGTGGATGCGCAGCCGGAAGGGCTGATCGCTGCCGTCGCTCATGGCGTACACGGCGGACTGGCCGCGCGGGCTCTCGATGGCTGCGAATGCCCGGCCCGGCCGCGGCCGCAGGAGGCGCGGCAGCTTGGCCATGATCGGGCCGTCGGGCATCTCGTGGAGGACCTGGTCGATGATGTGGATGCTCTGCTTGATCTCGTCGAGGTGAAGCAGATAGCGGGCGTAGGAGTCGCCTTCCTCGCGGGTCGGGATCTCGAACTCGAGCTCCGGGTAGGCGCCGTAGGGATGGGCCCGGCGGACGTCGTAGGGGATGCCTGTGGCACGCAGGGGCGGCCCGGTGAGGCACATGCGGAGCGCCGTCTCGCGGTCGACGACGCCCAGGCCGCGCGTGCGCTTGACGAAGATCTCGTTCTCGTTGATGAGCGTCTGGCTGTCCTCGATGCGCTGGCCGGCGTGGCTCATCCAGTCGCCCAGCCGGCTCAGGAACTCGTGGTTCAGATCGCCGTTGACGCCGCCGATGCGCATGTAGTTGAAGAGCAGCTTCTGGCCCGTCAGCGCGGCCAGCATCTCGACGATCTCGTCGCGCTCGATGAAGCCGTAGAGGATGGGCGTCAGGCCGCCCAGGTCGAGGGCCAGCCAGCCCATGAACAAGGCATGGCTGGAGATGCGGTTGAGCTCGCAGGCCAGGACGCGGATGTACTCGGCGCGGCGGGGCACCTTGACATCGAGCAGCTGCTCGGCGGCCATGACCGGCACCAGCTCGCTGAACATCGAGGCGATGTACTCGAGCGGGTCACAGTGGCTGACGACCATATGCCAGTCGCTGTTCTCGCAGATCTTCTCGACGCCCCGGTGGAGGTAGCCGAGGACGGGATCGAGATCCACGACGCGCTCGCCGTCGATCTTCAGCACGACACGCAGGACGCCGTGCGTCGAGGGATGCTGCGGCCCGAGGTTGACGAGCATCTCGCCTTCGCGCAGGTGGTAGAACTCGGCCTCGCGCTCCGTTCGCGGCGGGTAGGGCGGGACGGCGTCGTAGATGGTCGCCGGCGTGTCGACCATGAGCAGCGGGTCGTCGAGCGAGCGGATGCGCGTCTGCGGCTCGGTCGCCATGGTCAGTCCGTCCTGGCCTGGCGGAGCGAGGCGCCGGCCGTCGACGGTGCCGCCGCAGCCTGCTCCATGTGTCGGATGCCCATGCCCGGCGAGCGCGACGCGTCGTCCGGCAGCAGGAAGTCCTTGCGCAGGGGGAAGCTCACGTAGTCGGGCGGCATGTAGATGCGGCGCAGGTCGCGGTTGCCCTCGAAGATGATGCCGAACATGTCGTAGGCCTCGCGCTCGCCCCACTCGGCGCCCTTCCAGAGGAAGGTGATCGAGGGACAGCGCGGGTCGTCGCGCTCGAGGTCGACGACGATGACGCGCAGCCAGTCGGGCGTCGTGTCGGACCAGACGTGGTAGACGACCTGCATCGTCGTGCCCGTATCCACGCCGCTGATGTCAGCCAGCAGGCGGAAGCGGAACGTCGGGTCGTCGTGGAGCGTGCGCATGACCTGTGCGGCATCGCCGGCCGTGACGCGGATCTCGGTCGTGTCGTGGCGCTGCGTGACGGGGCCCGCCAGCTGCGCAGCGAAAGCGGTCTCCAGGCGGCGCTTGAGCGCGGTGTCGATGGCCGGGGCTCCTTCCGCCTGCTCAGACGCCGTCCGGGACGGTCGGTCCGATGACCCGATCGCGCCAGTGGCCGCGACGCTCCATGATCAGCTGCTGGAGCTTGAGCATGCCGTAGATGAGGCCCTCCGGCCGGGGCGGGCAGCCGGGCACGTAGACGTCGACGGGCATCACGCGATCGATGCCCTGGATCGTCGCGTAGGAGCGCTTGTAGCGGCCGCCCGAGCAGGTGCAGTCGCCCATCGCCACGCACCACTTGGGCTCCGGCATCTGCTCCCAGAGCCGGATGAGCGGGCCGGCCATCTTGGTCGTCAACGTGCCCGCCACGATGAGCACGTCGGCCTGGCGGGGGCTGGCCCGGAAGGGGAACATGCCGAAGCGGTCCATGTCGTTGACCGACGTGGCCGCCGACATCATCTCCATCGCGCAGCACGCCAGGCCGGAGAGGAGCGGCCAGAGGCTGTTGACGCGGATGAGATCGAGCACATAGTCGGCCGTCGTGGGGATGACCTCGAGCGCCCCCGACCAGCGGGCGTTGTCCGATCGGTCGTAGTCGGCCTCGATCTCGGCCAGGTGCGCGACCGTCGGCACACGGCCGCCGAGATACGCCTGCGGGTCAGCCGGCGTCCAGACGGTGTTGGCGACGCGGATCGGCTCGCTGACGGCCACTGACCCCGCGGTGGCGACGACGCCCACTGGCTCGGTCGGGTCCGGCGTGGCAGCGTCGGCCGCCTGGCCGCCAGCTGCTTCGTCCGCCGGGCGCTCGGGCGTCACTTCCACGTCAGCACGCCCTTCCGCCAGGCGTAGCCCAGGCCGATGAGCAGGATGAGCACGAAGAGGAGCATCGACAGGAAGCCGCCGACGAGGATGTCCTTGAACACGAGCGCCCAGAGGAAGACGAAGATGACCTCGATGTCGAAGGCCACGAAGAGCAGGGCGTAGATGTAGAAGCTGAGCCCGAAGCGGCCCCACGTGTCGCCGAAGGTGTCGATGCCCGACTCGTAGGGCAGGCCCTTGTGAAGGTCGCCACGGCTGCGATGCGTCAGCAGCCAGCTGGCGCCGATGGTGATGAACACGAACGTGAACCCGGCGAAGGCGAAGCCGAGGACGTACCAGAGTCCAGTCACGCGATCCTCATGCGCTCGGGTGCGGCGTGGTCGGCATGCGTGGAGCGGATCCCGGGCGCGTGCGCGCAGGCGTCTCCCGGCAGCCCACGGTCATTCTACCGTCGCGCGTTCGGGCGGGGGCGGTGGCGCAGTCGCGCGCGGACCCGCCGCCAGTCGTTCCATCACGATGGCCGCCGCCCGCTCGGCGATGCGCTCCGACTCGAGGTCCGCGGGCCGCTCGGCGGGCAGCGCGGGATCGTGGATGACGCCGCGCCGGTCCTTGACCTTCGCCTCGAGCCACGTCTTGATGGGCGTGAACGTCGTCGCCAGGACGAGCGTGGTGACGACCAGTGCGACGTC
>DATBSD010000090.1:0-3347 GCA_036559965.1 Candidatus Limnocylindrales bacterium | reverse complement strand
CTGCTCCGTGTCGGGAGGCACCGTCGCAGGGTGGCCGATTAGCCGCCCGACAGGTCGAACCAGGTCGTCTTGAGCTGCGTATAGCCGTCGAGGGCATGAACGGACTGGTCGCGCCCGAAGCCAGATTGCTTGTAGCCGCCGAAGGGCACCGTGATGTCGCTGGTGTCGAAGGTGTTGACCCAGACCACGCCGGCCCGGATGGCGCGCGCGAGCCGATGCGCCCGATTGAGGTCGCGCGTCCAGATGCCGGCCGCCAGGCCGTACGGCGTGTCGTTGGCGATGGCCAGCGCGTCGGCCTCATCCTCGAACTCGGTCACCGTCAGGACGGGCCCGAAGATTTCCTCGCGCGCCACGCGCCAGCGGTTGTCGACGCCATCGAGGACCGTCGGCTCGATGTAGAAGCCACCGGTCTCGGTCCGCACCCGCCGCCCGCCGCTGGCCACCCTCGCCCCTTCGCGCACCCCGAGGTCGACGTAGCCGAGGACCTTGTCGAGCTGTCGGGCGTCGATCATGGCGCCGAGGCGGGTCTCCGGATCGAGCGGCTCGCCCGGCGGCATCTCGCGTCCCAGCGCGGCGATGCGCTCGACGAGCTCCTCGCGCACGCTGCGATGGACGACCAATCGGGAGCCGGCGTTACAGGTCTGGCCGCTGTTATAGAAGATGCCCAGCGCGATGGCCGAGGCCGCCACCCCCAGGTCGCCGCAGTCGGCGAGCACGACCTGCGGGCTCTTGCCACCGAGCTCGAGGGTGATGACCTTGATGTCGGTCTCGCCGATGTCGCGCATCAGCGAGCGGGCGACCTCCGTCGAGCCGGTAAACGCGATCTTGTCGACGCTTGGATGCCGCGCCAGGGCGGACCCGACCACCGTGCCGGGTCCGGTGACGACGTTGAGGACACCCTCCGGCAGGCCGGCCTCGATGGCCAGCTCGGCAAGGCGGAGGGCCGTCAGCGGCGTCTGTGAGGCGGGCTTGAGGACGACGGTATTGCCCGTCGCCAGGGCCGCGCCGACCTTCCAGGCGGTGATGATGAGCGGGTAGTTCCAGGGCACGATGGCGGCCACCACACCGATCGGCTCGCGGGTGACAAGCGACAGCGCGCGTGGTCCGGTCGGGCCGACCTGCCCGTAGACCTTGTCGATGCACTCGGCAAACCACTGGAAGGTCGTGGCCGCCGACGGCACGTCGACGCTGAGCGTGTCGCGGATGGGCTTGCCGCCGTCGAGGGCTTCGAGCAGGGCGAGCTCGTCGAGATGTTCGCGGATGAGGTCGGCCAGGCGGAGCATGACGACCTTCCGCTCGTCGGGCGTCTGGTCCGACCAGCGGCCATCATCGAAGGCGATGCGCGCCGCGCGAACGGCTCGATCGACGTCCTCGAGGCCGCCCTCGGCGACCTGGCCGATGACCGAGCCGTCACGCCCGGCGATGTCGGCGTAGGTCTGGCCGCTGGCGGCCGGCTGCTGACGACCATCGATGAACATGTCGGCGGCCGGATGGACGGCGGCCGCCCGCGCGATCCAGTCGCTGGCCGTGAGCGCCTGCGTCGTCATGCTGCGTACCGCGTGATCGCCGCCTCATCGAGGACCGCGCCGATCCCGGGCAGAGCCGGGACGTGCAAGAGCCCTTCGCTGTCTGGCCGGATGGGCTCGGCCAGGAAGGCGTCCCGACGCTCCGGCGTCCAGTCGGGCGGATCGTAGGGGTACTCGATGAAAGGCCCACCGCCGACGCCGGCGGCCACGTGCAGGTTGGCCAGCAACCCGAGTCCGTTCGTCCAGGTGTGTGGCGTGAACCAGCGGTTGCGGGCGAGCGCGAGCTCACCGAGCGTTCGCGTGCGGAGCATGCCCGCCGCCAGGACGGCATCGGGTTGGTAGACATCGAAGGCGTCCGCATCGAGCGCCGCCAGCAACTCGGCGAATGTCCGCGTCATCTCGCCGCCGGCGACGCGGATCCAGGGCGCGGTCGCGCGCAGGGCGGCCAACCCGCGCAGGTCAGTGCCCAGCAGGGGCTCCTCGACCCACAGCACGCCGTGCTCGGCCAGCAGGGTGGCGATCCGCCGGGCGGCGACCGGGTCGAGCGACGCGCTCGTGTCGCCGGCCATCCGCCAGCCCTGGTTGAGGTCGACCATGATGGCCATCGTCTCGCCGACCGCCGCCCGGGTCGCGACCACGGCCGCCAGGCCATCCTCGAGATGGCGCGGATCGATCCGGATCTTGAGCGCGTGGAAGCCCTCTTCACGCAGTCGCAGCGCCGCCTCGGCACGCTCCGATGCGGGCCGCAGGACGGCGCACGACGCGTAAGCCGGGATGGCGTCGGCGGCGCCGCCGAAGAGCGTGGCCACTGGCAGGCCCGCGACCTGGCCGGCGATGTCCCACAGCGCGACCTCCAGCGGCCAATAGCGGCCGGCGTGGAAGTCGATCGTCTCGAGCGCCCGTACATGGCGCGCGATGGCCAGCGGATCTTGGCCGACGAAGAGGTGCTCGAAGGCCTCGAAGCCGTCCATCGTGTCGCCCGAGCCGACGCCGACCACGCCCTCGTCGGTCTCGACCCGCACCAGCGTGACGGCGAAGCTCGTCCGTGGCACGGGATCCCAGGCGGCCGGGAAGGGTGGCTCGAGGGGCACGAGCAGGCGCTGCAGTCGGATGGCGCTGATCTTCATCGACCTTGCCAGTATCGCCGACGAGGTCGCGTGCGGTACATTCGCCCGACCCGATCCCGCAGGAGCCCGCTGTCGATGGCCGACCAGCCCGCCCACCGCGCCGCCATCGTCGAGTTCGAGCACGTCACCAAGCACTACGACGCGCCGAAGCCGACCAAGGGCAAGCCGCCGGCACCGACGCCGGGCGCCGTGAACGACCTCTCGCTGGTCGTGCCTGCGGGCAAGATCTGTGTCTTCGTCGGCCCCTCCGGCTGCGGCAAGACGACCTCGCTCAAGATGGTCAACCGGATCATCGAGCCGACCAGCGGCCGCATCCTCATCGACGGCGTCGATGCTTCGACGCGCGACGTCACTGACCTGCGCCGCAGCATCGGCTACGTCATCCAGCACGTCGGGCTCTTCCCGCACCAGACGATCGGCGAGAACGTGGCCACCGTGCCCCGGTTGCTGGGCTGGACCAAGGAGCGACAACGGGCCCGCTCGGAGGAGTTGCTGGGCATCGTCGGTCTGGATCCCGCGAAGTACCGCGACCGATACCCGACCCAGCTGTCGGGTGGCGAACGGCAACGGGTGGGGGTCGCCCGTGCCCTGGCGGCGGACCCGCCGATCATGCTCATGGACGAGCCGTTCGGCGCGGTCGACCCCATCGTCCGCGACCGCCTCCAGAACGAGTTCCTGCGCCTCCAGGAGACCA